>JAYVQC010000232.1:0-16533 GCA_043757045.1 Akkermansia sp.
CCTGACGCCGGGCACGACCTACACGTTGCAGGCGCGCGCCATCGGCGGCACCACGGGCTACAGCGACTGGAGTGATCCGGTCTCGCACATGGCGATGTAAGCGGTCGGTAAAAACTCACCAGGACTCAAGGCCGCGCCGGGCGGCTTTGAGTTTTTTTGTTTTTTGGCGCGCGTCTTTTCCAGCCGCAGCCGCGTGCTCCGACCAGAGGGGGTGCCTCTGGGTAATGTTGCTTGGTAGTGGGACCGGCGCCCCCGCCGGTCAGGAGTCTCACAGGCGCCCCCGCCTGTCGTTCTGCGGGCGGGGGCGCCCGCGCGACTCACAACAGCCGGGGGCGGCTGTCCCACTACTGACAACAGTGCCGAGATGCACCCGAGACGCTGACAAAATAGTAGTTGACCATTCAGTCAACTAAGTTCAGCGTTACGCCCACATGGGACGAGTCAGTGATGCGAAGCAGAAGTTGATGGAGGCGGTGACAGAGTTGATCTGGCACGGCAGCTACGGCAGCACGACCATTGATCAGATTTGCGAGAAGGCGGGCGTGAAGAAGGGGAGCTTCTATTATTTTTTCGAGTCGAAGTCGGATGTGGCGGTCGCGGCGCTGGACGCGACGTGGTCGCAGAAGCAGCCGGAACTCGACGCGCTGTTCTCCCCAAGGGTCGCGCCGCTGGAGCGGTTGCGGAACTTTTGCAATCGCGGTTACGAGATGCAGAAGGAGATGAAATGTCACTGCGGATGCGTGCTGGGCTGCCCGCTTTTCACTTTGGGTGCCGAGGTGTGCAATCGGGAAGAGAAGCTGCACACGAAGATTAAGGAGATTCTCGGGCAGTACCACACCTACATCGAGTCGGCCATTCGCGACGCGCACACGCAGGGGCTGATTCACGCGCCGGACGCGGCGATCAAGGCACGGACGATCTTCGCCTACTCGGAGGGACTGCTGACGCAGGCGCGCATTTTGAACGACGCGGAAGTGCTGCGCGAGATGTCGGATGGCGTTATGGGGATTCTGGGCGCGAAGTCAGCCACGCTGAAAGCGGCTTAATTTTTTTTGGAAGTCAATTTGACTAGATGGACAACTACTAAGTTGGAAATGAAGAGTGAGGAGATGATTATGACCATGCACAGCAAGAGGGTGAAACAGGGAACGAAAGTAAATCGGACCAGGCAAACTAAACAGGCCGTGGCGAATGACGCCGTGCGCCTTGCGGTGCAGCGCGCGAAGCAAGATGTGCTGTTCGCCTACGCGCCGTGCGCGGGCACGAACGCGCATTTGCTCCGGCTGGCCTTGAACGAGGCCGAGGGACTGGCGTGGCAGACGGAATTTCCGCAGCTCGTTTTCCCCTTGCTCGCGCAGGAGAAAGCGGAGGCGGCGGTGGCGTGGCATCAACGGCAGGCGGCTTTGCGCCGCCCGGCGGCGGAAGTCGCCTTCGCGGAATAATCGGGAGTCACCATCATGAAAGGTAAAACTCTGAGCAGGAATTTTTTGTTCGCGACGGTTGTTCTCTCCGCCGCTTTTATCGCCACGGGCTGTCGCAAAAGCGGCGCAGCCCCCGGCGCGGGTCACGGGGCGATGACGGCGCCGCACGTCACGGTCGTGCCGGTGGTGGCGCAGGAAGTCATCGAGTGGGATGAATTCACCGGGCGCACGGCGGCGCTGGAAAACGTGGAAGTCCGTCCGCGCGTCTCGGGTCACCTCGAGGCGGTGAAATTCAAATCCGGGCAACTGGTGAAGAAGGGCGACGTGTTGTTCCAGATTGATGCGCGCTGGTATCAGGCGGACTTCGCCAAGCGGGAGGCGGACCACGAGCAAACGCGCGTGAAGATGGCGAACGCGGAGCGCGAGGCGAATCGCACGGCGGCGTTGCTGGCGAGCAAAGCCATCTCCACCGAGGAAGGCGACCAGCGGCAGGCGCGTTACGCGGAGGCGAAGGCGGCGCTGCTGGCAACCCAGGCGGCGAAGGATTTCGCGAAGCTCGATCTCGACCAGGCCACGATTCGCTCACCCATTGACGGGCGTGTGAGCCGCGAGATGGTCACGGTCGGCAACTACGTCAGCGGCACCCCGGGCAACGCCACGTTGTTGACCACGATTGTTTCCGTGGACCCGATTCACGTTTATGCGGACGTGGATGAAAACTCGTTGCTCAAGTTCAACGCGCTGCAGAAGAGCGGGAGGTTGAACGACGCCGAGGGGCGCGTGCCGGTGGAATTGCAACTGGCGAACGAGGAGACGTATCAGCATCGCGGCTTCATCGAGTCGTTCGACAACAAGCTCGACATGATGAGCGGCAGCATCGTCCTGCGCGCGATTTTTCCGAATCCCGAGGGCGGCATGGTGCCCGGGTTGTTCGCGCGCATTCGTCTGCCCGCGAGCGAGAAGAAGCCCGCGCTTTTGATCGAGGAGAGCGCCATCGGCACGGACCAGGCGCAGAAGTTTGTCCTCACCGTCACGTTGTCAAACACCGTGGCGTATCGCCCGGTCAAACTCGGCGCGCTCATCCACGGCAAACGTCTCGTGCGGGAAGGTCTGCAACCCGGCGAACAGGTCGTGCAAAATCTCGTGATGGCGCGCGTGCGTCCCGGCATGACGATTGAACCGCAGGTCGCGGGCACCAGGGCCAGCGACAAGCCCGTGGCGCAAGCTACGCAATCTGAAAACGGAGCAGCGAAACCGGCGCTATGAACTTCTCCCACTTTTTCATCCGCCGTCCGATCTTCGCCGGCGTCTTGTCGGGCGTCATTTTCCTGATGGGCCTGATCGCGATGTTCCGGCTGCCGATCAGCGAGTATCCCGAAGTCGTGCCGCCGACGATTGTCGTGCAGGCGAATTATCCCGGCGCGAATCCCAAGACCATCGGCGACACCGTGGCCGCGCCGCTCGAACAGGTCATCAACGGCGTCGAGAATTCGCTCTACATGTTCTCGCAGTCCACGGCCGACGGCGTGATGGCGCTGACCGTGACCTTCAAGCTCGGCACCGATGTGGATAAGGCGCAGGTGCTGGTGCAAAACCGCGTGCAACAGGCGCTGCCGAAGTTGCCCGAGGAAGTGCGCCGTCTCGGCGTGACCACCACGAAGCAGTCGCCCGACCTCACGATGGTGGTGCATCTCACGTCGCCAAACGGACGCTACGATGAAATTTATCTTCGCAACTACGCCACGCTTCAGGTGAAGGACGTGCTGGCGCGCATTCCTGGTGCCGGCTCGGTGCTGTTGTTTGGCTCGGGTGATTACGCGATGCGCGTGTGGCTTGATCCCGACAAGATCGCCGCGCGCAATCTCACCGCCAGCGACGTGGTGAATGCCATCCGCGAGCAGAACGTGCAAGTCGCGGCGGGTGGCGTGGGTCAGCCGCCAATGGCGAGCGCGGTCGGCCTGGAACTCCAGATCAACACCAAGGGCCGGTTGGTGAGCGTGGAGGAGTTCGGCGAAATCATCGTCAAGACCGGGCCGAACGGTGAGAAGACGGTGCTCAAGGATCTCGCGCGCTTGGAACTCGGCGCGTCCGGCTACTCGCTGCGTTCATTGCTCGACAACAAGCGCGCGGTCGCGATTCCGATTTTCCAATCACCGGGTGCGAACGCGCTCGACCTCTCGAAGAACGTCCGCGCCGCGATGGAGGAATTGAAGAAGGATTTCCCCGACGGCATTGACTACGCCGTGGTGTACGACCCGACGCAATTCGTCCGGCACTCCATCAACGCCGTGGTGGTCACGCTGCTCGAAGCCATCGTGCTGGTTGTCATCGTCGTCATCCTGTTTCTCCAGACGTGGCGCGCTTCGATCATCCCGCTGGCGGCGGTGCCGGTGTCACTCGTCGGCACGTTCGCGGTCATGCTCGCGCTCGGGTTCAGCATCAACATGCTCACGCTCTTCGGGCTGGTGCTGGCCATCGGCATCGTGGTGGACGACGCCATTGTGGTCGTCGAGAACGTGGAACGAAACATCGCGCTCGGCTACGAGCCGCACGAGGCCACGCGCCGCGCGATGAGTGAAGTGACGGGACCGATCATCGCCATCGCGCTGGTGCTGTGCGCGGTGTTCATCCCCACGGCGTTCATCAGCGGATTGACCGGGCAGTTCTACAAACAGTTCGCGATCACCATTGCGATTTCGACGGTCATCTCGGCGATCAATTCGCTCACGCTCTCGCCGGCGCTGTGCGCGGTGCTGCTCAAGGGCCGCGGCGAGAAGAAGGATTTGCTCTCGCGCGGCATGGACAAAACGTTTGGCTGGTTGTTCCGCCCGTTCAATCGCGTCTTCAACTGGGGCGGCAACAAATACGCCGGCGCGGTCGGCGGCATTCTGCGCAAGAGCGTCGTGGCGCTGATTCTCTACGGCGGACTCGTGTTCCTCACAGGTTGGACTTTCACCAAGGTGCCGACGGGTTTCGTGCCCACGCAGGACAAGCAATATCTCGTCGCGTTCGCGCAGTTGCCCGATGCCTCGTCCATTGATCGCAGCGAGGCGGTGATCAAGAAGATGACGGAACTGGGCTTGAAGAATCCTGGCGTCGAGAGCGCGGTGGCGTTTCCGGGCTTGAGCATCAGCGGCTTCAGCGTCGCGCCGAATGCGGGCATCGTGTTCTTCTGTCTGAAACCCTTCGAGCAGCGCACCACGCCGGAACTCAGCGGCCCGGCCATTGCGAACGATCTGAACGCGAAGTTCTCCGCCATCGAAGAAGCGTTCGTGCTCGCCGTGATGCCGCCGCCGGTCAACGGCCTTGGCACGATTGGCGGTTTCAAGATGTTCGTCGAAGACCGCGCGGGGCAGGGCTACGACGCGCTTTATCAAAACTTGCAAGCTGTCAAAGCCCGAGGCGACACGAATCCGAATCTCGCGGGCGTATTCTCGACCTTCACGGTGAACGTGCCGCAGCTCGACGCGGAAATTGATCGCGTGAAAGCCAAGCAGCAGGGCGTGCCGTTGCAGAATCTTTTCGAGACGATGCAAATCTATCTCGGCTCGCTCTACGTGAATGACTTCAACCTGTTCGGCCGCACGTATCAGGTCGTGGCGCAGGCCGACTCGCAATTCCGCGACGGCGCGGATGACATCACACGCTTCAAGACGCGCAACGCGGCGGGCCAGATGGTGCCGCTCGGCGCGCTCGTGAAAGTGAAGGAAAGCTACGGCCCGGATCGCGCGCAGCGTTACAACGGTCATCCGGCGGCCGAGATCAACGCCAACGCCGCGCCCGGCGTCAGCTCAGGGCAGGGCGAGGCCGCGCTCGAACAGCTCGCGCAGACGTTGCCGAAAGGTTTCACCTACGAATGGACCGACCTGACGTATCAACGCATCCTCGCGGGCAACTCCGCGATCTACGTTTATCCCCTCTGCATCCTGCTCGTGTTCCTCGTGCTCGCGGCGCAGTACGAAAGTTTCCGGTTGCCGCTGGCGATCATTCTAGTGGTGCCGTTGTGCCTCTTGTTCGCGCTCGGCGGGGTGTGGTTGGTGAGCGGCGACAATAACATCTTCACGCAGATCGGTCTCATCGTGCTCGTGGGTCTCGGGTGCAAGAACGCGATTCTCATCGTCGAATTCGCGAAGCACAAACAGGACGAGGAACATCTGTCGCCATTCGACGCGGCCATTGAGGCGTGCCGGCTGCGGCTGCGCCCGATCTTAATGACGAGCATCGCGTTCATCGCGGGCGTGTTCCCGCTGGTCGTTTCCAAGGGCGCAGGTTCCGAGATGCGGCAGGCGATGGGCATCGCGGTCTTCGCCGGCATGATCGGTGTGACGATTTTCGGACTGTTGCTCACGCCCGTGTTCTACGTGGTGTTGATGAAGCTTGGGTGGAGAAAGAAGCCGGTGGCTTCCGAGGAAAAGCCCGGCCCGGCGTCCGGTCCCACCGGAGCGGTGGCCGGCACCGTGGCCGTGCTGATCCTGGGAAGTGCGCTGGTTTTTGGCGGTGGAAATACCGAACGGTCCGGCTATGAGGCCGTTTCGAGGTACTTTTCAAACTCACGCACCGTGACGATCTTTACGCCGGAGAATTCTTTCAACGACAGGAGATCTTTGTCGCCGGTCACAAGGTATTCGCAGTTCGTTCCCACGGCGGCGGCGAGTACTGCAATGTCGTCCGGGTCGCGGCAAACTTCTGCGGAAAGCGCGGCTTCAACCACCGGCTTCATTCGTGAACGGGCGAACGCCGTCAGCTTGTCCGCATTGCGCGGGCTGAATCCAAAGGTGTCTTCAAGGTGTTCGCGCACTTCGCTACAGATGAATTCTGAACCGTGGATGTCACAGGTTTTGTGCGCGCGTCGCCAGACCTTGCGGCAGGTGCCGCGTGAAGCCAGAACCGAGAGCCAGACATTACTGTCGAAGAGAACGCGCACGGGGCAGGACGAGGATTTCGTCTTCGGTCAGCCGGACTTTGCGGGGCATCTTGTCGAAAGCATTGAACACGGCGTCGAGTTCCGATTCCTCGGAGAACAACCAGTCTATGACCTTCGACTTCTCCTGCGCCGGCAAGGATTTGATCTGCTCCACAACTTCGGTCGCGCTCATGGACTGAACGTAGCCGTGTTATCTCAGGAACGGAAGCCCGCTTTTCCATTGGAGGTCGCATGAAATGTCTTCGGCAAATTATTTTTGGAACCAGCCTGCTGGTGTTCACTGGTTGCGTCTCGGTCGGTCCTGATTACGCGAAGCCGACAAATGCCATTCCGGCGACGGCTTACAAATTGTTGTCGGACACGAATGAGTTGGGCGCGTGGAAGGTAGGCCAGCCACTGGACGGCATGCCGAAGGGCGCGTGGTGGGAAATCTACGGCGACAAATCGCTGAACGACTTGCAGCAGCGCGCGAGCATCGCGAACCAGGACTTGAAGGCGGCGGTGGCGCGCGTCGAACAGGCTAGGGCTTCCGCGCGGGTGGCGCGGAGTGAATTCCTCCCGACGCTGGACGCCCATCTCAGCGCGCGGCGCGAACGCTACTCGCCGAATCAGGAGCCGGCCTTTGGAGCCATCACGGTCAACACCTTCCGCGCGCCGCTCGACCTGAGTTACGAAATTGATCTGTGGGGCCGCGTGCGCCGCAGCTTCGAGGGCGCGCGCGCCGACGCGCAAAGTTCGCTCGCCGCCCTGCACGGCGTGGCGCTGACGTTGCACGCGGACGTGGCACAAAATTACTTCGCTCTGCGCTCACTCGACGCCGAACTGGCGACAGTGCAAGGCCAGGTGAACTTGCGAAAAGAACTCGTGCGCCTCGCCGACAGTCGCTTCGAAGGCGGCATCGGCAACGAACTGGACATCGCGCGCGCAAACACCGAACTCGCCACCACCGAAGCAGAACTGGCTGCGCTGCGTCGCCGTCGTGTGGAACTCGAGAGCGCGCTCGCGATCCTTGTCGGAGAGATGTCGACAAGTTTCAAACTGGCGGCTCTTCCGACAGACAACTGGAACCCGCCGCCGCCGGTCATTCCCGCCGGTTTGCCCGCGCAGTTGTTGGAGCGCCGCTCCGACGTGGCCCAGGCCGAGCGCGATCTCGCCTCCGCGAACTCGCGCATCGGCATCGCGAAGGCCGCGTTCTTTCCCGTGGTGCGCCTCACTGGCTCAGGCGGGTTTGTCTCAGGCGACATCGAGTCGCTCTTCAACTGGGAGAGCCGCATCTGGTCCTTCGGCCCCACCATTTCGCTGCCGATTTTTGCGGGTGGAAGAAACGTCGCGAATCTGAATCGCTCGCGTGCTATTTATGAAGAATCAGTCGCGAAGTATCGCCAGCGCGTGCTCGTGGCCTTTGGCGACGTGGAAAACAGCCTCGCGGGCGTCCAATTTTTGGCGACGCAAGCCGCAGCACAGGACAGGGCGGTGACGAGTACGACGCGCGCGGCGGAGTTGGCGGCTGAACGTTATCGCGCCGGCATTGTCAGTTTCCTCGATGTGGTGGATGCGAACCGTGGCACGCTTACGGCTAGGAGATCGCAAGCACAGTTGGCAGGGCAAAAGCTCATCGCCAGCGTCCAACTAATCAAGGCTCTGGGTGGCGGTTGGGATGAAAGCACGTTGCAAGTTGCAGCGCGCGAGTAATGCAAAATGTAGAACTTGCGGTAAGGAACAGATGAAGATGAAAACGAAAAAGAGAGTGACGAAGACGTTGCGGCTCAAAAAGTCCGCAACGCCAAAATTACGGAATCGGAGCACGCGCCTGCCGAAGGCGACGCGTGCCACTGTTCCATCTGCGCCCGTGGTTCTGCCCAGCGTGTGGCCGGCGAAAACTTCCACGGCCTCGACTGGTACGACGCCGGCGTTCACCGAGAGCATGAGCGGCGATCCCATTCGCCTCTACATGCGCGAAATCGGCGAAGTGCCGCTGCTGACCATTCAGGAGGAAATCGTCCTCGCGAAACGCATCCAGAAGGGCGACGCCGCCGCGCGCGAGCACATGATTCGCGCCAACCTGCGCCTCGTGGTGAAGATCGCCCGGGGCTACGAAAATTACGGCCTGCCGCTGCTCGACCTGATCAGCGAGGGCAACATCGGCTTGATGAAAGCCGTGGAGCGTTTCGATCCCACGAAGGGTGCGAAGCTCTCGACCTACGCCGCGTGGTGGATCAAGCAGTCCATCAAGCGCGCGCTCGCCGATCAGGGTAAAACGATTCGTTTGCCCGTTCACGTCGTGGACAAGTTGTTCCACATCCGCAAGTGCGAGACGCAACTCGTCGAACTGCTCGGTCGCGAACCGACCGACCAGGAAATCGCCGAGGAAATCGGCATGAAGACGGAACAGGTCCGCGACTATCGCAAGGCGTCCATCTCGCCGACCTCGCTCGACGCGAAGCTTGGTGACGATGACACCAACCGCTTTGCTGACATCGTGGCCGACCCGAACGCGACCGCGCCGTTTCAGCAGTCGGTGAACGACAGTGACAGCGCCATTCTCGGCGAGGTCATCGGCACGCTCTCGCCGCGCGAGCAGACGATTCTGCAACTGCGCTTCGGCCTCACTGGCCAGGACGAGAAGACGCTGGAGGAAGTGGGCCTGCAATTCGGCGTGACGCGCGAGCGCATCCGCCAGATTCAGGACGAGGCGCTGCGCAAGCTCAAGAAGCGCATCGAGCAGAAGGACCGCAAGCAGGACGAATTCACGGCCGCAGTTTAGAAATCGTGGTCGGTTCTCGGGCCGCTGTGCGAGTCGCATGGCGGCCCGATCTTTTTTAGTGGGACGGCCGCCCCCGCCTGGAGCAGAAACGGCAAGCGGTGGCGCTTGCCGGACGAACGACCGGCGAGGGTGCCTGTCCCACTCCAGTGAGCGCAGTTGAAGTTTGTTGTCCGAGTGAAAAATCAGCAGCAGTTGAGAGAGGAAAAATTATGATTCGCATCCGTAAATCCGACGAACGGGGCCATGCCGACCACGGCTGGCTGAAGAGCGCGCACACGTTTTCTTTCGCCGACTATCACGACCCGCAGCACATGGGCTTCCGCGCGCTGCGCGTGATCAATGACGACGTGGTGCAGGGCGGCGGCGGGTTCCCCACGCACCCTCATCGCGACATGGAGATCATCACCTACGTGTTGAGCGGCGCGCTTGAGCACAAGGATTCGATGGGCAACGGCAGCGTCATTCGACCCGGCAACGTGCAATACATGGCCGCCGGCTCGGGCGTGCAACACAGCGAGTTCAACCACTCGGCGAAGGAGCCGGTGCATCTGTTGCAAATCTGGATTCAGCCCGACACGCGTGGCGCGAAACCGAATTATGCCGAGAGGTCGTTTGCGGATGCACCTTCGGGCGCACTGACACTTATCGCCTCGAAGACCGGGCGCGATGGTTCCATCCTCATCAATCAGGACGCGAACGTGCTGGTCGGAAAATTTGAGGCCGACCACACCGCGACATATTCCATCGGCGAAGGCCGTGGCGTGTGGCTGCATGTCGCGGAAGGCGAAGTGACCTTGAATGGTCATCCGCTCAAGGCCGGCGACGCCGCCGTATTCACTGCCGAGAAGGCAATTGAGTTGCGCGCAAGCGGGCCGTCGCAGGTGCTGCTCTTCGATCTGAACTGAGCGGCTGCAATTGGGCAGTGGGACCGGCGCCTCGCCGGTCACCAGTCCGACAAGCGCCCCCGCTTGTCGAACTACAGGCGGGGGCATCTGCAGGACTAGACAGCCGGGGCGGCTGTCCAACTTCACGCGTGAACATTTCCCTCCACGAGCCGTCAGTCCCTCCGTGATTCCGGTGACGAGAGGCTGGCTGGCTGTGCTGATTTTTTTGTCAGCACTCCGGCTCAGCGCCGCCGCGGAAAGCAATCGGCTGGACTGGTGGAGTTTCAAGCCAGCGATCAAACCCCCAGTTCCCGCCGCGGTCGCGCACGCGCGCAACGAGATCGATCAGTTTATTTCCACCAAACGGACGGAGAACAAATTGCCGTCCTCGCCCGAAGCGGATCGCCGCACCCTGTTGCGCCGCGTCACCTTCAATCTCACCGGACTGCCGCCCACGCCCGAGGAAATGAACGCGTTCATGGCGGACAAGAGCGCGGAGGCTTACGAGAAAGTGGTGGATCGTCTGCTCGCTTCGCCGCGTTATGGCGAGCGCTGGGCGCGGCACTGGCTCGACACGGTTCACTACGGCGAGACGCACGGCTACGACAAGGACAAGCCCCGCCTGAACGCCTGGCCGTATCGCGATTACGTCATCAATTCTTTCAACAACGACAAGTCCTACGCACGTTTTGTGCAGGAGCAGTTGGCGGCGGACGCGCTTTTTCCGGATCAACCAGAACTGATTCCTGCGCTCGGTTTCATCGCCGCCGGGCCGTGGGATTTTGTCGGGCACGTCGAATTGCCCATCACAAAAACGGACGGACTCATCGCGCGCTACAACGACCGCGACGACATGGTGATGACGACGATGAGCACGTTCCAAAGTCTGACCGTCCACTGCGCGCGCTGTCACGATCACAAGTTTGATCCCATCACGGCGCGCGACTACTACGGCTTGCAGGCGGTGTTCGCGGGCGTGGATCGGGCCGACCGCCCCTTCGACGCCGACGTGGCGGTGGCGAAGGAACGACGAGAGTTGAATCGCTCGCTGGAACAACTAATCGCTGAGCGCCAGCGGCTGGATGCCGAGGTCACGCGCCTCGGCGGAGAAGAATTGCGCGAATTGGATGGGCAACTCGCCGCGTCGCCTGCCGCCAAGCCGAACAAGGCTGCGTTCGGTTATCACAGCCAGATTTCGCTGAAGCAGGATGTGGAGAAATGGGTGCAGGTTGATCTGGGCGCAGTGCGCGAACTCGACCGCGTGGTGCTGGCCGGCTGCGAGGATGATTTCAACCACATCGGCGC
This sequence comes from Akkermansia sp., assembly GCA_043757045.1. Lineage (GTDB taxonomy): Bacteria > Verrucomicrobiota > Verrucomicrobiia > Limisphaerales > SIBH01 > JANNGC01. Next base: position 11,299 of record JAYVQC010000232.1, read on the forward strand.
GGGCTTCGGCTTTCCACTGCGCTACAGGATCGAGGCCGCGACCGACGCCGAGTTCGGCGAAAAGGTATTTTCGATCCAGGATAATGATTCCGCCGATGTTCCCAATCCCGGCATTGCGCCGCAGATCGTGGGCGTGTGCGGCTGTCTGAGCGATGATGGCTCGCCTGTGAAGGCGCGCTACGTGCGCGTCACCGCCACAAAGCTCGCGCCACGTCAGAATGATTTTATCTTCGCGCTGGCCGAGTTGTCCGTGCTGAATGCCGCCGGGGAAAATCTGGCGAGAGGCGCGGCGGTTACGGCCTTGGATTTCATCGAGGCTCCCGTCCGCTGGCAGAAGAAAAACCTCGTGGACGGCTACCATCCCGGCGTGGAGACCAACGGCCTCAGCGGTGCGCTGGTCGGGCTGCGAGAGAAGCGTGAGCGATTGTTGGCGCGCGTGGTACCGGAGGAATTACGCAGACGAATGGGGGCAAACGAATTGGCGGCTAAAGAAACGCAGCAGCGACTTGCCGCTCTGCCGAAGCCGCAGATGGTTTATGCCGCGACGCATGAGTTCGCCGCGAACGGCTCGTTCATTTCCGCACGAGAGCCGCGTCCGGTCCACCTGCTTAAACGCGGCGATGTGAAAAAGCTCGGTGAGGAGATGAAGCCGGCGGCGGTGGCTTCCGTGCCGGGCGTCTCTTCAGAATTTGAAATTCCCGATTTGAAATCAGAAAGCGCCCGCCGCGCCGCGCTCGCGAAATGGATCACCAACACCAACAACCTTCTCACGCGTCGCTCCATCGTGAACCGCGTCTGGCATTACCACTTCGGTCGCGGTCTCGTGGAGACGCCGAATGATTTCGGTCACATGGGCGCGCTGCCGAGTCATCCCGAGTTGCTGGACTGGCTGGCCTTCTGGTTCATGGAGAATGGTGAGTCGTTTAAGAAACTGCACCGGCTGATCGTGATGAGTGCGGCGTATCGGCAGAGTTCAGTGAACAGTAATCAGTCTTCAGTAATCCGTGGGCGCGCTTCGGCACTGAACACTGACTCACTGATTACTGATTACTCAAAATCCGACTCCGCCAACCGCTTCCTCTGGCGCATGAATCGTGCGCGCCTCGACGCCGAACAATTCCGCGACGCGGTGCTCGCCATCAGCGGTCAGCTTGATTTGCAGATGGGCGGGCTGTCTGTGCAGCAGTTCGCGTTCAAGGACGATCATTCGCCCATCTACGATTATGCGAAGTTCGACGCGGACGCGCCCGGTGCGAATCGGCGCGGCATCTACCGCTTCATCGTGCGCAGCGTGCCGGACCCATTCATGGACGCGCTCGATTGTCCGGAGGCCAACACGCTCACGCCGGTACGCAACACCACGATGACGGCGCTTCAGGCGCTGGCCACGTTGAACGATGCGTTCGTGCTGCGGCAGTGCGAGCATTTTGCTGCTCGCCTGCAACGCGAACGCAAAACGCTGGAGGAACAAATTACGCGCGCCTACGAACTGGCCTTGAACCGGACCCCGTCGGATTCGGAACTCAAGAAGCTTTCCCGTCATGCCCAGCAGCATGGCCTCGCGAGCGTGTGCCGCGTGCTCTTCAACAGCAACGAGTTCATGTTCCTCGATTGATGAAAACTTCGCGCCATGTTTGTTCGTCGCAGGAGGCGGTGCTGAGTCTTGGGCCGATGGCCTTTGACCGGCGCGAGTTTCTTTGGCGCTTTGGCGGCGGGTTGGGCGGCATCGCGATGGCGCATCTGTTCGGTGTGCAAGGTTTGCTCGCGGCGGATGGAGATTCGAACCGCGCCTTCACAGGCGCGGCTACGAGGGAGTTCAACGGCGGCTTGCATCATCGCGCGAAGGCGAAGCGGGTGGTGCAACTGTTCATGTCCGGCGCGGCCAGCCAGTGCGACACGTTTGATTACAAGCCGCAGTTGCTTGCGCGGCACGGGCAGAAGTTTGATCCGGGCGGCAAGGTGGAATTGTTCCAGAGCGACCCCGGTGCGGTGATGAAGAGTCCGTGGGACTGGAAGCAGCGCGGCCAGTGCGGCAAATGGGTGAGCGAACTGGTGCCGCATCTCGCCTCGTGCGCCGACGACATCGCGTTCCTGCACGCGATGACTTCCAAGTCGAACGTCCACGGCCCGGCGACGTTCATGCAGAACAGCGGCTTTGTGCTGCCGGGTTTTCCGAGCATGGGCGCGTGGGTTTCGTACGGGTTGGGTTCGCTCACGGACAATCTGCCGACCTTCGTGGTGCTGCCGGACTCGCGCGGTTTCGCGCCGAACGGGCCGGGCAATTGGACCGCCGGTTTTCTTCCCGCAACGCATCAGGGCACGATGATTCGCGCGGGCAGTCGCAATCCAATTCACGATTTGTTTGCGCCCGAGTCGGCGAAATTCATTACCCAGGAAAACGAGCGCGACACGTTGGCGTTGTTGAAAGAATTGAACACCGCGCACCGCGCGGACAGGGCAGGGGACTCGCGGTTGGATGCGCGCATCGCCAGTTACGAGCTGGCGGCGAAGCTGCAACTCAGCGCGCCCGAAGTCATGGACCTTTCCGGCGAAAGCGACGCCACGAAGAAGCTCTACGGACTCGACGCCGAACACTCGCGCGACATGGGCACGCGCTGCCTGATCGCGCGCCGGATGCTGGAGCGCGGCGTGCGTTTTGTGCAGGTGTGGAGCGGCGCGGACAACGGCTTCCCGCGCCGCAACTGGGACAGCCACGAGAATCTGAAGAAGGATCACCTCGACATGGCGCGTGGCATGGATCAACCCGCCGCCGCGCTGCTCAAAGATTTGAAAGCGCGCGGCCTGCTCGACGACACGATTGTGATTTGGACGACGGAGTTTGGCCGGATGCCGTGCAGTCAGGGCGGCAAGGGGCGCGATCACAATCCGTTCACCTTCACAAGCTGGGTCGCGGGCGGCGGCTTCAAAGGCGGCGTGAGCTACGGCGAGAGCGATGAGTGGTCATACAAGGCGGAGAAGGACGTGACCACCTGCTACGACCTTCACGCCACGGTGCTGCATCAACTCGGCATCAATCACGAGAAGCTCACTTTCCGTAACAACGGAATTGATCGCCGGCTGACGGATGTTCACGGGGAAGTGATTCGCGACATCCTGGCCTGATTCCAATGCTCCAAGCCGGTCGGCATTTTCAGAAGCGCGTGGCTTCGCTTCTTCGTCCCCGTCGCGCACGAACGAATCCAGAAACTGCTTCTGGTAATCAGCGATCAGCCGCAGCCGGTCGTGCCTCTTGTAATGCTCGCGCAACTGCCGGAACAAAATCGCCTGCGTGGGCTGTCAGAACCAGAATATGCCAATACCATTGACTGACCCGTTTCGGTTTCCGGTTATGAACTTTCAGTGTAGAAGTTGAAGAAAATAGGGCGCAGTCAGCGGCCCAAAAGCTCTTCCCAAGAACATTTCAGCACGGCACGAAGCCGAAAAAGCGTGTTGATGCGCATCAACATCTCCCCGCTTTCAATCTTCTGAATCGATCGGTAATGCACGTCGGCAAGCTCGGCGAGTTTCTCTTGAGTCAATCCGCAAGCGTTACGAATTCGACGCAGGTTTGCGCCGACAGACTTGGTTTTCGAGTCGCTTTTATTGGGCTTGGACAGATTCCCTATCAAGGCGCAGAAGAAGATTGACTAACACACACTCAGGGTGTGCAAGATGAAGGGGTAGGTCGTTTTGCTGTACGGCCTCGTGATTTGCCAGACTTGAAATGAAAACGAAAATACTTCCCCTACTTGTTGCCTGTATTTCCGTTGTCGGAGCGAAAGGTGCGGATTCTAAGACGGCGTTTGCGTCAGCCACATGTCTGTCGCTCAACTTGCCGTCCTCCTCGCGAAACATCAATGGACTTGGAACGGTAACATCCTATTTCACAACCTACGACGGCACATCGGGCACGCCATTGCACGACCAACTTCCCGACGGCACATGGGTTTTCAGTTCGGAGTCTCGTCCTCGCAGCGGAGGTTCCGGCGTTTACGAGTTCGATTATTTCAACGTGAGCAGCATTTATGGGGCGTACGCTCAAGGGAGCGTCGTCACGAGTCCATCGCCAGATGCAGATGAAAATTTAGTGCCCGACTCTCAGCAGTACGACAAGGCAGGAAGTTTTCCGTGGACGGGTACAATTCTGCCTGATTCTGGAAACTTTTATTCAATGACAGGAACTTTGTCGAAGGCAGCGAATTCAAGTTCCATCTACAACTCGTATCAGGTTTTCCAGAATGGAGCGCTCGTCGATTCGTTCAGCGGAAACGTGTCATTTTTTTATGCGGCGGGCACAATTTCCTATTCACGCGGAACACAAAACTCCCTGTCCCTGAATGTTGCCCTCGACACGCTGCCGTATTCCTACACGGGTTCAACCACGTTCACGGTGCAGAACACAGATCAAATCAGCATTCCTCAGTTTACGTTCCAGCGCAGCGATGGTCGCAGTCTTGTGGTGTACTGGTTCACGTTGACACGAAAAGGCACGAAATTCGTCGGCAGGTTCAGCGTCAACGACGGCAACACGTCAACCTCGTGGCGTGACTACACGGAGTGGGTTCTGGAAATCACCGACCCAAATGATTACGACGGAAACGGCGTTCCTGATTTCTCCGACGCCTTGCCGACACCGCCAGTCATCGTCCAGCAGCCCAACAGTATGGATGCAGCTCTGGGTGGCAGCGCCATGTTGTCGTCCGTTTCGACCACTCGCGAACCGAACACATTTCAATGGTTTTTCAAAAACCGACCGATTCCCGGAGCGAACTCGGCGTCGCTCGTGCTGACCAACCTTCGCTTTAAGGCAACAGGAACGTATTTCCTGGAAGTTCGGAACACCGTCGGGACGGTTCGCAGCCAAGCGGTAACACTTCGCGTCTTGCGACCCGTTCGGATCCTTGTTCAGCCAAGATCGAGGAGTGTTGTCAGTGGCAAGACATTGACGCTCAGAACTCGTGCGAGCGGTAGCAAGCCGCTGTTCTTTCAATGGACAAAGGACGGCGAAATCATCGCAGGCGCGAATTTGCCAAAACTGGTTATTCCAATTGCAACGGCCACCAATGCTGGAACTTATTCTGTGACGGTGTCCAACAGCGTGAGCAGCGCCGTCAGTAGTCCCGCTGTGGTTATTGTGAACTGACGCTGGCTCCGCGTGCGCCGGGGTGAGGCTGGCCTGCTCCCCTTAAATTGATCCACATGTTATGAGAGTTTCCGGGCGGCGAAGCCGCCCGG
>JAYVQC010000233.1:0-16155 GCA_043757045.1 Akkermansia sp.
GGACGGTGTCGTTTACGTTTCATGCTGAGTTTTCCCGGGCGGCTTCGCCGCCCGGAAACTCTCATAACATGTGGATCAATTTAAGGGGAGCAGGCCAAAGTCACCGGGTCTTTTCTTGGCCGCTCCCTTGCCAATTGCTTTTGGCCCCGCTCAGGTCCGGCGCGGGGCGGAGCCGGCCTGCTGCCTCATCGGCCACCCGCGCCCACGCCGGGGCGCGCGTCCCTGCCGCCGGTTTTCCGTCGCGGTCGCCATCGACGCGTTTCGTGGTGGCCGTTGCTGGGATGGGGGCGTTAGGCTACACTTCGCGCCGCGTGCAGAACATCGAAGCATTAAACCAATGACTCCTCAACCGTCACCCGAACAACAAATCGTCGGCTGTCATCTGTCGGATTTTTTGTCCGACCGTCGCCAGCGAATTGTCGCCGAATGGATGGTGGCCGTCCGCCTGGACCCCGCCGTGCCCGCCGCTGACCAACTGACTCTGGTCCAACTCCAAGACCATATCCCCCAAATCCTGGATGACTTGAACCGAAGCCTGGCGGAAGCCTTCGGTCCGGAAATCAAGGAGCGGTCCGCTTGGCGTGCCGCCACGCACGCCCAGCTCCGATGGGAGCAACACTACGATATTTCCCAGCTCATCCGAGAAATCGCCGACCTCCGGCGGGTTCTCATTTACCACCTCGCCGAGTTCCACGATGACCGGTCGCCAAGTTTTAACGGGCACCCCGGGGTGTTCGCGATGGTGGTCGTGCATTCTTTTTGCGATCGGATTATCCGCATCGCGGTGGAGCAATTCCTCGCCGCCAGCCGCACCGTCCAACGCCCGGACTGACGGGCCAGTCCAAGCCACGCCGCCGCCCGAGCCACGCCGCATCGCCCTGGGCAGGGCGGCGTGACTTGTTCAATTCTCCGGCCCGCGTTACCTTCCGCACGTGACGCCCAAAACAACCGCGCGACTGCTTCGTCTCTTCCTCTGCGCCCTGATTGCTTTTTCGGTTTCCCTCCTGCACGCGGCGGACGCGGGAGTGATTCATCTGCGGAATGAATTCATCCACACCCCCACCAAGGCGCAGCGCGCGGTGGAGAAGAATCAACTGGCGACGGCGGCGCACACCGGGCTGTTCGTGATTCAATTCGACGGCGCGGTGGAGCCGGCGTGGGTGGAGGCGCTGAAGGCGCGCGGCGTGGCGCTGGTGCAATACGTGCCGGAGAACGCCTTCGTGGCGCGGGCGAGCGCGGCGGTGCTGCGGGATTTGGAGGCGCTGCCCTTCGTGCGCTGGACGGGACCGTATCGCGCCGCGCACAAGGTGCTGGGCGGGCTGGAGAATCCCAAGTTCTTCAACGCGAGCGCGGAGGTGGCGGTGTCGGTGTTGCTAGCCACGGACGCGGCGGCACCTGAACTCACCACGGCGCGCGGCCTGATGAAGAATCTTTCCTCGGAGTCCGTGACGCGCTTTGGCCGCGTGTGGCGCGGGGAAATCAGTCGCGCGAAATTAAACACGCTCGCCGCCTCGGACGCCGTGCTGTGGATCGAGCGCGCGGCGAAGATGAAACTGAACGACGAGACGGCGGCGAAGATCGTGGGCGGCAATTCCGGCGGGCACGCCACGACCACGCAATCGCTCGGCTACGACGGCAGCGGCGTGGTGGTGTCGGTCGCGGACAGCGGCCTGCATCTCGGCACGGCGCGGGACATGCACGCGGACTTGTTCGGGCGCGTGGATGCGTTTTTGTTTTACGGCAGCACGCTGTTCGATGCGGCGGACGAGCACAGTCACGGCACGCACGTCGCGGGCATTGTCGCGGGCAATGGCGCGACCGGTGAACTCGACGACTACGGCGCGCTCTGGGGACTCGGCGTGGCGTCCGGCGCGCACCTCGTGGTGCAACGGCTCTTCGACGCGGAAGGCGGTTACACACCGGACGGAGGGTTCACCTTCGAGCAATTGACGCGCGACGCCACCACCGCAGGCGCGGACATCGGCTCGAACAGTTGGGGCGATGACACGCAAGGGCGCTACGATCTGAGCGCGATGGAGTTCGACGGGTTGGTGCGCGACGCGAACGCGCAGTTGGCGGGCGACCAGCCCTACATCTTGGAATTCTCCGCCGGCAACGCCGGGCCGGGCGCGCAGACGGTGGGCAGTCCCGCCGTGGCGAAGAACGTCATCGCCACCGGCGCGTCGCAGAACAATCGCTTCGACTATTTCATCTACGACTTCGGACAGGAGGCGATGGCGGATTTCTCCAGTCGCGGTCCCGCCGAGGACGGTCGCATCAAGCCCGACGTGGTCGCGCCGGGCACGTGGATTGCCTCGCTGCGTTCGCCCATCGGCAACGACGCGAACGCGTGGGCGGACATCTCGTTCAACTATCTTTTCCAAGGCGGCACCAGTCAGGCCGGGCCGCAAGTGTCCGGTGCGGCGGCGGTCTTTGTGCAGTGGTATCGCGACCAGTATGGCTCCACGCCTTCGCCCGCGCTGGTGAAAGCCGCGCTGATCAATTCCGCCACCGACATGTCGGACGAGACGGAGACCGGCCCCGTGCCGAACAACGACGAGGGCTGGGGCCGGGTGGACCTCACGCAAATCATCGGCTCGGATCGTGGGCATGATTTCACGGATCAAACCATCCGCCTTTCCACGGGACAAATTTACGAGAAGCAAATCGTGGTGGCGGATGGCTCGATGCCGTTGTTCATCACGCTCGGCTACACGGACGTGCCGGGCTTCCCCGGTGCGGTGCCGGCGCTGGTCAACGATCTCGATCTCGAAGTCGTCGCGCCGGACGGGCGCGTGTATCGCGGCAACCAGTTCCTTGACGGCGAATCCATTGCGGACTCGGCGGTGGCGGACTCGTTGAACAATGTGGAGTGCGTGTACCTCGGCGAGCCGCTGGCCGGGCCGTACACGGTGCGCGTGCGGGCGCGAAACGTGCCGCAGGACGCGCGTCACGACACGGCGGCGGTGGATCAAGATTTCGCGCTGGTCGTGTCCGGCAACCTGCCCGCGCCGGGGACGGGCTTCGTGTTCTTTGACCGTCGTTTCTACACCGTGCCGGGGACGATTCTGGTGCGCGTGATTGATCTGGATTTGCAAGGCCAGCCGTCAGTGAACGTGAACGTCCGCAGCACCACGCAACCGGCGGGCGTGAACCTCGCGCTGTTGCCCTCGGGCGTGCCCGGCACCTTCACCGGCAGCGTGCTGACGGCCACCACGACCATCGCGGGCCGCCTCCGCCTCGCGCACGGCGATACGATCACGTCGGATTATTTCGACGCCTCGCAAGCGACGTTGCGGACGGCCACGGCGCACGGCGATTTGTTGCCGCCAGTCATCAGCGGCGTCGGCACGTCGAACTCCTTCGGGCAAACCGTGGTCTTCTGGCAGACCGACGAACCGGCGACCGCCATCGTGCGCTACAGCACGAACACGGCGCTCAATCTTGGCGCGACGAATAATTTCCTGACCGCTGCGCACGCGGTGCCGCTGCGCGATCTGCTCTCGGGGCGTACTTACAAATACGTCGTCATCGCGCAGGACGAGGCGGGCAACCGGAGCACGAACAACAACGGCGGCGCGCTGTTCAGCTTCACAGCGGCGGCGGCGGCGACGGTGCTGCTGGTGGAGAATTATCAGAACGATGATTTCGGGTTCGGGCCGGACATTCCCCTGAGCGTGTACACCGGCACCTTGAACCAGCTCGGCGTGAGCTACGAGGTGTGGGACATGGTCAACGGCGCGTCGCCGAAACCGCCGCCGATCTTCAACGACCTGCGCCCCTATCGCGTCGTGATCTGGCGCGTGTCGGACAATCCATTGATTCAGAACTCGTTTTCGGTGGCCGAGCAAAATGCAGTGCAACAATATGTGCAGGGAGGCGGAGCATTTCTGATGTCCTCGATGGAGCAATTGTCGCGGGTCACCCCCAGCTTCAAAACGAATGTGCTGCAAATCTCGGCGTTCGGTGAGGACGCGACAGCGGCTTCGGCTAATGGCATCCAAGGTAACATCATCACGGACGGCGGTCTGTCGCTCCCGCTGGACTACTCCAATTACGAAACGGAAGGGTACGTTTTTTTTGGCGTCCCGCCGGACGTGTCCGACGTGATGACGCCGAGCACCAACGCCTTTCCAATCTTGCTCGATAATTTCGGTGCCGCCGTGGGCGTGGCCTATCCCAAGCCCGGTTTGGATCGCCCGGGCCGCGTGGTGTTCCTCTCGTTTCCGCTCGATGCCGTTTCCACGTCCGCGGCCGCGCCGAACAACCGCGCGTCGCTACTGCAACGCCTGCTCAACTTCCTCGCGCCCGGCGAGCAGGGCATCGGCAGCGTCACCTTCGACAACACGGAATACACCTTGCCCAGCTTGGCCTTGATCGAAGTCGCGGATTCCGACCTCGCGGGCGCAGGCCAAGTCACCGTGCAAGTTTCCAGCACGACCGAACCCACGCCGCGCACGATCACGTTGAGCGAGTTCGGACGCTTCGGAATTTTCCGCAAGTCCCTGCCCATCGTCGCCACGCACGGCGCGAATCCGGCGAACGAAATTCGCGCCGCGAACGGCGACACCGTGACCGCGAGCTACTTCGACGCCTCGCGCGGCGTGAACGTCACTTTCACTGCGCTGGTGGAAACTGTTCCGCCCGTCATCAGTTCGCTCGCCATCGACCCGAGCTACGTGGACGCGCTGGTGACGTGGAGCACGAGCGAGCCGTGCGACGCGCTGGTCCAATATGGCGAGTCCGCGTTCCTCGGCCGCACCGCTTACCTCTCCGTGCTCGGGACCAGCCACGAGGTCACGCTGCAAAATTTGCTGCCCAACCATCTCTACTACTATCGCGTCGTGAGCCGCGACAACGCGGGCAACACGACCGTGGATGACAACAACGGCGCGCTCCACACCTTCCAGACGCTCGCACCGCTCACCGCGCCGTGGTTCGACAATCTCGAAGGCGGCCCCGGCGACTGGTCGGTGTTCTCGACGGATGATTCGGAATTGAGCTGGGAACACGGCGTGCCGGGCAACGGCGAGACGGCCTTCTCGCCGACGCACGCGTGGGGCAGCAACTTGCAGGGCGTGCCGAGCGGCTTCGTGGAATCGTTCCTGATCAGCCCGCCGATTTTTCTCACCGGTGGCAATCAGGCCAAGTTGCGCTTCATGCAGAACTACGAGTTCTTCGAGGACGAGGATGACTTCATCCATCTCGGCGAGGTCGCCATCATCACCAACGCCTCGGCGCAGCCCATCACGCTCGATGTGCTGCAAGGCATCGCGTCCAGCGGCTGGGAGGAGGCGGAATACGACTTGTCCCCGTACTCCGGGCAGTTGGTTTATCTCGTCTGGCACTACGTTTATTTTTCGTTCAGCGGCGCGCCGAGGCCGGGCTGGCTGATTGACGACATCGCCGTGACCGTGAGCAACGGACCCGTCGGCACGCTCCTCGTCACGAGTACGCTGGCGCAGGCCACGTTCACCATTTCCGGCACCGCGAATCTGTCGGGGCAGGGGACTTCCCTCGTGCTGACCAACGCGACGCCGGGCGAATACATCGTGACCTTCGGCGCGGTGCCGCACTGGAACACGCCCATCGCGAAGACGAACACGGTGAGCGCGAGCGCGACGACGGTGTTCAAAGGCGACTACACAATCACCGACACGAACGGCAACGGGATCGCCGACTCTTGGGAGCAAAGTTATTTCGGCAGCGTGGCCCCATCGCACCCAGGCACCGTGGACACGGATGGCGACGGCATGAATGACCTCGGCGAATTCCGCGCCGGAACAAATCCGACGAACGCCGCGTCGCTGCTGAAATTCGCCGCGCCCTTCGCACCCAACCCCGGCGTGGTGCGCTTCGACTGGCCGACCGTGCCGGGCCGCGGCTACCGCCTGGGTCGCAGCGCGGATTTAATTTCGTGGAGCACCGTGCTGGACTGGCGCCGCGCGAACGGCGCGGTCTTCTCCTTCACGACAAATGTCGGGAGTGGCACCTACTTTTACCGCGTCGAGGTGAAGCCGTAACTTGGAGCGTCGGCATCCAGCCCGGCGCGTGGCAATTGTCTTTCATGAACGCGCCGGACTGGAAGCCGGCGCTCCGCCAAGGTCGTGGCAAGACGCACCCCTCTTTGCTTCACTCACCAGCGACGCCTGCGGGCCATCCCCCGCAACAGCAAGGCTGTGGCACCACCGATACCGAGCAAGGCCCAAGTGCTGGGTTCAGGCACGGGCGCGCCGTAGAAATCCAGGGAATAGTCTAACCTCTTGAAGTATCTATCCTCGGTCCCATCGTAGTCGTCGTAAAAACTGTTCACACGGAAACCAATTTGCGTGATGTTGTAGCCTGCAAAGTCAGGCGCAAGGGCGGAACGCCCCAGGTAAGGTTGCTCCAGCCCCAACTGCCACGAAGAAGGGTCTGGCGATTGAAACCGAATGTAGTTGTTCACGCCATCAGTGATCCCAGCAACAAAGCCGCCGAATCCGGGTTCGTTCAAGGCGTTGGCGAAAAAGGTGTGCCCGGCGTCGTTCGTGAAAAGGCTCATGGTGAAAATTCTCGATACAGGATTCAAACTTGGCGCTGTTGAGGAGCCCGGGGCAGACACATGGTCGAAGGCAATCTGCCAGCTTTCCCGTGGTGGGCTGCCTATCGGGCCGCTAATTGAACTTGTGCGGTTTGGACTGCTCCAAATAAGCCCTTGCGCATGCGCGGCGAGCGGCCAGAGCGAGACAAGAGAGAGCACCGCGAGAAATTTTCTAAAACTCATATCGTAATCCTTCAGCTTATGGTTGTGGAGTGACTGTCAGGCTGGAGAACGTCACTTTCGCGGTGCCGCTGCCAGTAGGTGCCTTTGGATAGTAACACCCAGCCTTGAAGTAGAGGGTCACATTCGTAGTCCCCCAACGCGGGTCGTACGGAGGCTGTGTCATGTTGATGTTCTGAGGCGTGTCACTGTTTACCGTCGCGTTGAGCGTGACGTTAGTTCCATCCCAAACCATTTGGAGCGTGTAGTTGATGGTTTCGTCCAGTGGCACAGGGGTGGGAAAATTGTACTGCTGGTCTGCGATTTTGTCGTAGGGATTGTACTTTGCCGTCACCGTGAGCACCCCGTTGCTTGGATTGTAGCTGAGAATCACCGCTGGCACCGCGCCGGTGTCGTTGGTGGCAATCGGCGTCTTGGCGTGAATCTGCCCGATGATCACCTTGTTGGTTCCGCTGAGCACTTTGCAGGAGGCTTGAAGCGTGTGGGTGCCCCCTTCCGAGTTCGGTGCCCAATCATGGTTGGCTCCGTTGGCGAACGTCTCCCGCAACTCGCACCGGGGGCTGTTGCTGCTGGTGTCGGTGTCCGCGCCGTTCCACGACGCTTCAAAGACCATGCTGTTGCTGGCACCCCGGTAAAAATACTTTTTCGTGCAGTCCACAAACTGGAAGCCGGCCACCAACGCCGCATGCTCGACGACGTGCGGAGGGTCGTTGGGCACCAACTGCCCGGCGTCATTGACCGGCAGCATGAGTTCCCAGTTGAAATTGGTGGGCAGCCAGCCGGGAGGCAGGGCGTTGAATTGCGCCGTGATTTGTCCCGCCGTCAACTCGGTGTTCCAGAAGGCAATCTGGTCCAGCGCCCCGTTGCCCGGACTGCGGAAGGTGGACCAAGAGCCGTCGTTATTGCGCCGGCAGCCGAGGCACACCGTGTTGGTGCTTCCGACCACCGCCGTGTCCGGGATGTTGGTAGAACCGGAGGTCAACGTGCCGCCGACGCGCCCGAGATACCAAGTGACCTCGGCTCCGTTGGTGCTGGGGCGCGTCTCATCCCAGGTGACGGCCAGATAATACCACGCCCCGAAGGCGATGGCGTTCGTCTGGAGAATTACACTCGTCTGGCCGCCGATTTGCAGTCTCAACCCCTCAGCATCGAAATACGCGGCGAACTCGTTGCTGCTCACCGGTGCCCGCTGGCTGAACAGATAACGCTTGGCCGTGGCGGCAGCGGTCAAGGAGCGGAACAGCAGGCTGACCGAGCCCTGGTCGTTGCCCGTCCCGCCGTTGATCACATCGCGCCCCGTCTCCAGCCCATTGGTGCTGTTGGTAAAAACGAACGCGCCATTGGCCTTGTCGAAGAGGTCGGCGGTGAAGGAGCCGGTCGTGGCCAGGGGCGAGGTCGGGATCGCCAAGGCGGCGCCGCCGCGCGCATCGGCCAAACTGGCCCCGTCAGGAGTCGGGTTGGTGCCGTTGAGCTTGAACCAGGCGTAGGGGTTTTGACTCTGAATTCTTGCTTCATAGATGTCTCGTGGACATTCGGCAGTGTTGGGATTCAACCCATTGGCAATTTCCCAAGCATCACTCAACCCATCATTATCACGGTCAATGTCGTCCCAAGTGTTTGTCCCCGTGTGGCTGACCAGCTTTTCGTAGGCGTCGGGGAGGCCGTCACCATCGCTGTCCTGGGGCGTGCCCAGGACGCAGAAGGCGAAGGTGCCCGGTTGGTTGGTGTACTGGTAGGTGCTGCACGTCGGGCCGCGCTCCAGCCAGGTCCACGTCGAGTTGGTGATGTTGTTGCCGGAAACATTGGTCGCGGTGAAGATGTCGTAGAGCAACCCATTGGTCCCGCCCTGAATGTCGAACGTCACGGTCCATCCAGCGTTGGTGTCGAACGAGCAGACGATATTCGTCAGACGGACGGGACCATTCGTGAGGCAAGTGCTGGTGGGGCCGAGCAAGCGCAGGGCCGGCGCTCCGCCACCCCCGGCGGCCAGCGCCGCGGCGCGTTCCGCTTGGCGCTTGGCGGTGAAATCGCGTTGCGCCTGCCATTCGGCCTCGCTCACCGGCCCCAAGGCGGCCTGCCGGGCTTGGCTGGAATAGTAGAAAGCCATCGCCGCTTCGGTCAGCGGCCGTCCGAAAACGTGGCTTTCATCCAAGTCGGCTTCGGCGGCAAGGTCGCCGGTCCAAGTGCTTCCGAAAACAAGTCCGGCGACTTTCGGCGGAACAGGCGACAGGCCTGCGCCTTGGGCGACCAGCACTCCGTCCACGAAGAGCGCGGTTCCATCCGGGCCGAAGTTCAGCGCGAGGCAGTGGGCCGTGGGGGTCCACGCGAGGTCGGCGCGCAACAACTCGATCGGGCCGGCGTCGCTGCGGGCGAGGAGCAGCAGGGCCGAGCCGTCCGGCGTGGTGCGCAGCGACCAAAGGGTGGCGGTGTCTGGGCCGTCGGTGGTGAAGAATTCGAGGAGCGTCGCTTCCTGGCCCGGCCCGGTGCCGCCGACGGCGGGGCTGGACCAGTAAGGCGTGAGCCAAAAACGCACGGCCGAGGCGGTTTGACTAGCAAGGTTGGTGTGACCGTTGGCGTCGAGCGCCGGGACCATGAAGGGTGGCACCGTGCCACGGCGTTGAAGGGCCATACCCGTCCATGACTCTCGCAACATGCCGTAGTTGGCGATGACCAACTCGTCGTCGGTCAGGCCCGCGTAATAGGCCCAGTCGAACGTCTCGTGAAAAAGCGCGGGGCCGGTAAAATCAGGGAAGGGGGGCAAGGGCGGCCTGGGACGCGCCAGCGCCTCGCCCGCGCCAACCAGCAGCATGGCGGCGAGAGAGCTGCGGACGAGAAATGCCAAGGCTGTAGTTGAACCGGAGTGAGGGGATGTCGTGCGTTTCATGAAAGGGTGGGGAGTGTATGCCGTTGTCCATGGGGCACAACAAGAAGTGCCAGCAAAGAGTGGGAGGCGGGTTTTGCGTAAAGGGGCAGTCCCTAGTTTCTTCAACGTGCCGGTCTCGGTGCCACCCGCAGGCCCAATCCTTTGCGCCCTTCGCGGCCTTGGCGTGAGGCAGGGTGAATTCCAACTGCATGGTTCCGGGCTTAATTGGCGAGGGTGGCGGAAAGCGCAGCGTGGCCGGGCGTCGTCGCCCGGCGCGCGTGCGGGGCGACGACGCCCGGCCTGCAAGGGTCCTTCTCAAAGAATTGGATCCAGATGCACCTGATCGTGTCCCGGCGAGACGGAAAAGTTGCGCGCACGTCTCGGAACTGTCACCTTGCGCTGTATTCACCCGTGGTCAAAGTGCCGTGTTTGGCGCGCTTTTCATCGGGAGATTTTACTCAACTATGAAGCATTGCCTGAAAGTTCTTTGCCTGGGCGTCCTCCTCGCCTCGGCGCTCGTCTCCTCCGCCGCGCCGGCCTCGGTGCGGATGCTCACGCAGTCTGGTTACCTCCCAGGACTCCCGGTGCTGGTGCGCGTCGAGACCTTCGCAGCGGATGGCTCGCGCGACCGTGAGACGTGGGACAGCACAGTCACGCTTTCGGCGGACGGTGGGGTGTCGCTCTCGACGAATCAGATCACGCTCCGTAACGGCATGGGCAGCATTCTGGTCACCTTCAGCGGCGGCGGAAATTTCAACCTCACGGCCACCGCGGGCGGCGTGGCAGTGACGCGGCCGCTGGAGAGTCTGGCGGGCGCAGCGGTCACAACAGTGGGCGGCACCTTGAGCGGCGGGAGTGGGACCTGGTCGGGGTTGGTGAATGTGACGAGCACGGTCATCGTGACCAATTACACGCTCACCATCCAGTCCAACACCCTGGTGTTGATCAACGGAACCAACGCCGGGACGACCGGCATCGGGATCACGGTCAATGCGGGCGGCTCCATTCAATCGCTTGGCACCGAGCAGCATCCGGTGACAATCACCTGCTCCAATGTGTTCTTCGCCAATCGTTGGGGACGCATCGTACACAACTCGTCCGCACCCTCGCTCTACCGCCATACTTTCATTCACCGTTCCGGCCGGGCGCCCGGCGAAGGACACACCGGCCAGGCGGCGGCCATTCGCACCAGCGGAACGACCTTGGATTTTCAGAGCACGACGATCAGCGACCTGTGCGAAACAGATTCGGCCGCGCCGGGCTTCGGCACGCCCGCCAAGGTGATGTTCGCGGTAAGCTCCGCGCTCACTTTCAACAACTGCCTGTTCCAGCGCGTGCGCACCGGGCCGGAGATTGACGGCACCTCGCTGCTCTACACAAACAGCTACGTCATCGAGGCGCGCGGGCCGGATGATTCGGACGGCCTCTACGTCCATGCCCAGCAGGGCGGGCAGACGGTCAAGATCGTGGACAGCGTGTTCGCCTTGGGCGACGACGACGGCATCGACACGCTCGGCCCGGTGATGACGATTGAGAATTGTATTTTTCGCGGTTGGAACAACCTGGGCGAAGACGCCAAGGGCATCAGCGTGTTTAACGGCACGACGGACGTAGGGCACTCGCTGTTCACCGATTGCACGGTGGCCATCGCGGCCAAGACCACTTCGTCGGTGCGTTGCACCGTCAACAGCAGCACGTTCATGGGCAACCTCACGAACGTGCTGGCGGCCTACAAGCTGAATGGGCCGGGGCCGCTCGTCGAGTTCCGCATCACGAACTCCATCCTTTGGGGCGGCAATCCGGTCCACTCGGACTTTGACTCCGGGATCAACAACTCGACGAACTTCATCATCCGCTATTGCGACATCGGCGAGCCGTGGGCGGGCACGGGGAACATCAACAGCGATCCTTTGTTCGTGAACGCGGCGGCAAAAAATTTCCGCACGCAGGTCGGCTCCCCGACCTTCAACGCGGGCGACCCCGCCTCGCCGCTCGACCTCGATGGCACGCGCGCGGACATGGGTTACTTCCCGTTCCTCACGAGCGTGGGTTCGTTGATCTCGACGGGCGCGGTCTGGAGGTATCTCGACAACGGATCGAATCAGGGCACGAACTGGCAGGCGCGGCTCTTCAATGATCTCTCGTGGTCGAACGGCCCGGCCCAGCTCGGCTACGGCGACGGGGACGAGGCGACCACGAATAGTTTTGGCTCTGACCCTCTCAATAAATACATCACCACGTATTACCGCCGCGCCTTCACGGTGCTGAATCCGTCCGAGTTCACCAATGTCGAGGCTCGTCTCTTGGTCGATGACGGAGCGGTGGTCTATGTCAATGGCCAGGAAGTCCTGCGGGCCAACCTGCCCGGCGGGTCCATCAATTTCAATTCCACGGCTCTGCTTTCGGTCGAGCCGTTCCTGCTCGCGACGAACACCTTCTCGCCCTCGATCCTCGTCGTCGGCACGAACGTCATCGCCGTGGAGGTGCATCAGGTCACCAACACCAGCAGCGACATCAGCTTTGATTTTGAATTGGTGGGACTGCGCGCCGTGGCCGGGCCGCTCGTCAATCAGGCTCCGGTCGTGAGCATCACCGCCCCGGCGGACGGCACCGGCTTCTACTCGCCGGCGAACATTCCCATCACCGTCAGCGCGGCGGACAACGACGGCACGGTGACGAACGTGAACTTCTATCAGAACGGCTCGCTGCTCTGGCAGACGAATGCGGGTCCATACAGCTACACTTGGAACGGCGTGGGCGTGGGCAGTTATGCGCTCACCGCCGTGGCCACGGACAATTCCGGCGCGAGCAGCACCTCGGCCCCGGTGAACGTGAGCGTGACGGTTTTCGTAGCCAGCACGGCGGTGACGAACACCTTCATCGCCTACAGCAACGTGTGGAAGTATCTCGACAACGGCACTGACCAGGGGCTGGCGTGGCGCTCGAACTCGTTCAACGACGCTTCGTGGGCCAGCGGCCCGGCGCAACTCGGGTATGGCGACGTGCCGGCGGATGAAGCAACAATCGTCAGCTTCGGTCCTAATGCGGCCAACAAATACATCACGACTTATTTCCGCCGCGCCTTCAGCGTGACCAATGCCTCGGCCTACACGAACCTTGCGTTGCGTTTGATCCGCGACGATGGCGGCGTGGTGTATTTGAACGGCACGGAAATTTTTCGTAGCCCGAACATGCCCTCTGGAACCATCTCCTACACCACCCTGGCACTGACGGTGGGCGAGAACACCCTCGACACGATGAACTTCGCCACGAGCGGCCTGCTCCTCGAAGGCACGAATTTCCTCGCTGTGGAAATCCATCAGCAGGCCGTCAACAGTTCCGACATCAGCTTCGACTTCGCGCTCACCGGCATTCGCACCGCCGACACCAATGCCAAGCCCGTCATCGCCATCACGAATCCTACGGATGGAACCTTCTTCGGCACGCCGGCCAACTTCGTCATTGGCGCGTCGGCGAGTGATCCGGACGGCACGGTGACGAACGTCGCGTTCTACTCGAACGGCGCGCTGCTGGCGAATGACACGACCTCGCCGTTCAGTTTCAATTACAGCCCCGCGGCCGGCAGCTACGCGCTGACCGCCGTGGCCACGGACAACGTCGGGCAGTCCACTACGTCGAGCGTGGTCAACGTGACCGTAAGCACGAACATCGCGCCGCCAGTGGTGTTCAGTAAAATTCCAGCGGCGGGCGCAAGCCTCACGAACCTGACCAGTATCACCGTTGTCTTCAGCAAACCTGTTGCTGGCGTCAATGCTTCCGACCTGTTGGTCAACGGATTCCCGGCCACCGGACTCACCGGTTCAGGCAGTAACTACACGTTCAGCTTCGCGCAGCCCGCCTTCGGCCCGGTCGCGATCTCGTGGGTCACAGCGCATGGCATCGCCGACACGTTTGTGCCCTCGCACGCCTTTGACACGAACAGCGCGGGCGCGAACTGGAGTTATCAGTTGCTCGACTCGCAGCCGCCGACGATCACGACCATCACGCCGCTGCCCGGCGCGACGGTGGCTTCGCTCACGTCCATCGCGGTCACGTTCAGCGAGCCGGTCACCGGCGTGAACGCGAGCGACTTGCTCATCAACGCGACACCCGCCACGGGCCTGAGCGGCGCGGGCGCGGGACCGTACAACTTCACCTTCGCGCCACCGGCGCAGGGCGTGGTCAACGTCACTTGGGCCGGCGGCCACGGCATCGCCGATGTGAGCGGCAATCCCTTCTCGCCCGCACCGTGGAGTTACCTGCTCGACTCGAACAGCGTGGGCGTCGTGATTTCGGAAATCATGTACCACACCACGTCGGAGAATCCGCTTGATGAATGGCTGGAGCTGTACAACAAGGGCGGCACGACGGTGAACCTCGCGGGCTGGCGCGTCACTGCGGGCTTCAGCTTCACCTTCTCGAACGTCTCGCTCCTGCCCGGCGGTTACCTCGTGGTCGCGGCGGACACAAATTACTTCCGCACCAACTTCCCCACCGTCACGAACGTGGTGGGCAACTGGACCGGCTCGCTCAACAACAACGGCGAGAACATCAACGTCAAGGACGCGGCGGGCAATCTCGTCAACAGCGTGACCTACGCCGACAACGGCGACTGGGGCGTGCGCCAGCGCGGCGATCTCGATCTGGGCTACCGCGGCTGGGAATGGTCCAAGCCGCATGACGGCCACGGCTCCTCGCTGGAGTTGATCAATCTGAACCAGCCAAACGATAGCGGCGAGAACTGGACGGCGAGCGTGACGACCAACGGCACGCCGGGCCGCGTGAACTCGGTCAACACGAACAACATCGCGCCACTCATTCTCGACGTGACGCACTTCCCGACGATCCCGAAATCGATCGAGCAGGTGACAATCAGCGCGCGTCTGCTCGACGAAGCGTCGAGCGGTTACACGGCGAATCTTCTCTGGCGTGTGGACAGCACCACGCCGCCGGCCTTCACCACCCTGGCGATGCACGATGACGGATTGAACGGCGACCTCGTGGCGAGCGACGGCTTGTGGAGCGCGCGGATTCCGTCGCAGGCGAACAACGCCATCATCGAGTTCTACGTGAGCGCGACGGACGCGGGCGGACGCACGCGCGCCTGGCCCGCGCCGGCCATTGCCGCGACGGACGGCACCGGCCCCACCGGGCAGGTCGCCAACGCGCTCTTCCAGATTGACGACGTGGTGTACGCGCCGACCAACGCGCAGCCGATGTTCAAGCTGATCATGACGGCGAACGAGGCGGCGGAGCTGGCTTCCATCCCAAGCATCAGCACGCTCCAAGGTCCGAACGCGGCCATGAACGGCACGGCCATCATCATTGATGGCGGCGGCATCAAGCGGCATTACAGCGTCGGCTTCCGCAATCGCGGCCACGGCAGCCGTCGGGCCAATCCGCCAAATTACCGCATCGAGTTCCGCGACGACGACCGTTGGAAGGGCGTGCAGGGGATTAACCTCAACTCGCAGTACGTCCACGCGCAGCACCTCGGCAGCGTGCTGGCGCGCAAGTCCGGCGTGGCGGGCGCGAACACCTACGCGGCGCAGGCGCGCGTCAACAACGTCAACCGCGCGGTGAGCGGTTCGCCGATGTTCAGCTCCTACGCCGCCAATGAATCGCAGGACAGCGACTACGCGTCGGCGCACTATCCGCATGATCCGGGCGGCAACATCTATCGCGCCGTCCGCGACATTGCGCCGCCGGACTTCAGCTATCGCGGCACGAACTACACGTCGTACACGAACACGTTCTTCAAGGAGTCGAACGCGAGCGAGAATTATTGGGGCGACCTCATCGGCATGTTGAGCGTGGTCGGCACGGGCAACTCAGTGCCCTTCACCACGGCCAACGTCCGCGCCGTCGTGAACGTCGAGCAGTGGATGAAGCACTTCGCTTTCATGAACCTGATGGGCAACAACGAGACGGGCCTGAACACCGGCTTCAATGACGATTACTTCATGTATGCCGGCGTCCTCGATCCGCGCCTGATTCTGACCTACTACGATCTCGACACCATCCTCGGCCAGGGCGGTTCACTCCCGCCAAACGCGGGGATCTTCACCGCCACGGCCAACAACGGCTCCGGTCTGGCGATGGATCGCTTTCTGAACTGGCCCGAGTTCCAGCCGATCTATTTCCGGACGCTTTACGAGCAGCTCACCGGGCCGCTCAACCAGTCGAACTTCAACGCCACGGTGGACGAGGCGCTCGGCGGCTACGTGCCGATCAGCACGATCACCAGCATCAAGACGTGGATGGATTCGCGGCGCACCTTCGTGCTCGGCATCCTGCCGCCCATCACTTACTCGAATGGCCCCACGGCCATCGTCACCGGCGTGCCCCGTTCGCCCACGCCGTTCAACTCCGCCACGCTCGTCGTCAACGCGGCGGATGCGGCCACGTATCAATTCAGCCTGAACGGTGGTGCCTACTCCGGGGACATTGCGCTGGCCACGCCCATCACTTTGTCCGCGCTCGGCAACGGCACGAACACGGTGCGCGTGCTGGCCAAGGGCACCAACGGCGT
>JAYVQC010000234.1:0-4082 GCA_043757045.1 Akkermansia sp.
GACGGTGTCGTTTACGTTTCATGCTGAGTTTTCCCGGGCGGCTTCGCCGCCCGGAAACTCTCATAACATGTGGATCAATTTAAGGGGAGCAGGCCAGAAGGACTCACAGGCATTGATTTCAAATTGGTCTGGGACTCCAAGACCGGGCCAGTGATTCCCCCACCGCTTCGCCCGATGAATCGTTGAGCAACGGGAAGCCTCAATCGTCCCTCACAACTTCCTGAACCGGAAGAACCGCCCGGCACGCCGCGCATTGATGCCCGCGCCTGATTCCTACTTAAACGCCGCGTGCTTCTTGTCGCCTTGCGAGAGGACGTAGGCGGTGAGGTCGGCGATTTCCTCGGTGGTCAGGAGTTGGAGCAGGCCCTCGGGCATCGGCGAGACTTTCGAGAACTCCATGCTCTTCACCTTCTTGCGGTCAATCGTCTCCTGCTGGAAGGGATTCGCGGCGTCGGTGTTCACCATCACGTTGTCGCCGTTCAAATTCACGATCACGCCGGTCACGGTGTCGCCGTCGTTCTTCGTGATGACCATGGGGACGAACTGTTCGTTGATCTCCTTGCTCGGGTTCAGAATCTGATCGAGCAAGTCGCGCGAAGAATAACGTCCGCCCGCGCCGGTGAGATCGGGGCCGGTCATGCCGCCTTCATTGCCGAAGCGATGGCAGGCAAAGCAGCCGGCGGCGGCGAACATCTTCCGTCCGTTCTCGAAGCTGCGCTTCTTCATGGTGCGCTCGACGGCGGGCGCGAGCGTGTCGAGTTTCCAGTCGGTGACGGTGGTGCGGCCGGCGAAGACTTCGGCCATTTGCGCGAGCGGCGATTTCTTCTCGGGCTTGCGCGCGAGCACGGTTTGGAGCGCGGTCTTGTCGCTCTCGCTCAAGGTGGCCTCGGCATCGGTGCGGATGAATTCGAGGAACTTCTCGAAGCTCGCGCCGCCGCGATAATTCGCCGCCTTGAGAAACCACTCGAACTGCGCGGTGCGGAGTTCCGTGGTCCAACCGGTCTTCAGAAAACGAATCGAGCGCGCGTATTCCAACTGCTCCTCCTGGCCCGGCGCGTTTTTGATCGCGGCGATGGCCTTGCCCGCGAGCGTGGGCGACTGCAGCGCGGCGAGCGTCTCGCAGAGCAGCCAGTTGAGATCGAAGCTCGGCGCGGGAAACTGCGGATCGAGCTGCGCGATGATGCGCCGGGCCATCGCGTCGTCCGGCAAACCAAAACGCACGAAAGCGATGCTGTAAGTGCGGACGAGCGTAAGCCGCTGCTCGTGGGTCAACTTCTTCCAGTCGAGCTTCACGAGCGCGTCGAGAATCTTGCCGCCCATCGCTTTGTCCACGGGCGCGTCGCTGGCTTTGCGGTGCTGCGGATCAATGCCCGTGACGCGGGTCAGCGCCATCAACGCCTCGACTTGGCGCGCAGGATTCTTCTCCGTGAGCGCGCGGTCGGACCACGTCGCGGCAGGCTGATGTTCAATCGCCGTGCGCGCGGCCCAGCGGATGAAGCGGTCTTTGCTGTCGAGTTCAGGCCACGCGGCTTTGACGGCCTTGAGGTCTTGTTTGCCGTGGAAGGCTTCGAGCGCGTGGCGCTCCTCGCGCGCGCTGGCTTCTTTGGACTTCGTGGCTTTCACCAGCGCGGTGGATTCCTGGCCCGTGTAAGTCACGCGATAAAAGCCGGACTGCACCTTGCGCCCGCCGATGGCAAAATACATCGCGCCATCGCCGGGATGAATGATCGCATCGGTCAACGGCAGCGGGCCGCCGGAAAGAAATTCCTCCTTCGTCGCCACGTAAGTGGAACCCTTCGGCTCCAGATGCACGGCGTAAAGTTTGCCCCAGCTCCAATCGAGCACGAACATCGCGTTCTGATATTTGGCGGGAAATTTTGCGCCGTAGCCGAAGGTCACGCCCGTCGGCGAGCCGGGACCGATGTTCAAGGCCGCGGGAAGATTGTCGGGATAAAACTCGGGACGCTTGCCCGCGCCGTTGCGCCAGCCGAACTCCGCGCCGCTGGTGACGTGATTGATGCGGGTGGGGCGATACCACGACGTGTTGAAATCATATTCCATGTCGGCGTCGTAGGTGAACAGCTCGCCATCGCGATTGAACGCGCCGTCGAAAATGTTGCGGAAGCCGGAGGCGTAGAGTTCCCACGTTTTGCCGTCGGGCGAGAACTTGTAAATCAAACCGCCGGGCGCAAGGCGGTCGCGATTGTGGCCGCGTCCGTCGGGCATGCGGTAGAGGACGTGGTCTTCGCCCCAGTTCGTCATCACGCGGGAAGAGTTCACGGCGGTGAGGTCGGCGTTGTTGCCGGAGATGAGGAAGAGCGACTTACCATCCGGCGACGGCAGAATCGCGTGAACGCCGTGGTCGCCGCCAGCCTTGATCTCGCGGAGCAATTCCACCTTGTCGAGCGTGTCGTCATTCTTCGAGGAGGAGATGCGATAGACGCCGCTGGGAATCTTCTTCTCGTAATCATTCACGCCGACATAGAGCGCGTCGAAGGCCCAGAGCATTCCGTTCACGGCGCGAATCTGCGCGGGCACTTTCTCGACCTTCGCCGGGTCGAGCGGTTGGCCGGGCGCAGGCGGCGCGAAGCGATACAGCCCGCCGTATTGATCGCTGGCGATGATGCGGCCCTTCGGGTCGGTGCAGAGATTGACCCACGAACCCTGCTCGCCCCCCGGCACGGAGTAGAGCAGCTCGACCTTGAAATCCTTCATCGCCTTGATGCGTTCGGGCGGCGTGGCTTTGTTCTCGCCCACGGCGCGGTTCACGGGCGCGCGCTCGGCGGCGAAGGAGCCATTCACAACCACAGCGCAGAGGGCGACGACAAAAAATCGAGTCAGTAATTTCATGGAATGCGCGGATTGAACAGGAGCGCCCGCGCGATGGCAACAGTACGGAGCGCGGGCTTTCCAGCCCGCAGCAATGTTCACCCTGCGAGGGCGCAAGAATTTGCAGACACCCTTCGCCATTTCACATGGCTGCGGGTTGAAAACCCGCGCTCCGTGGCTTTCGCCAAATTCGGCACTGCCGAGCATCCCGGCGAAACATGGCGCAACTTCAGGCTCGCCCCGCCCGCGCCTCTGCGGCACAACTCCATCCATGAAAACTCGCATCCTCACCGCCCTCGTCGTGCTCGCTTCCGCTGCTTTCCTGTTCGCGCAGGCCGATCAGGTCAAGGGCAAGGCCAAGGACTTGAAGAAAAAGATCGAAGGCCAGCAGACCAACCAGGTCCAGCAACCGAACCCGTCCAAGAAATAAACGCTTATGGACACTCCCGCATTTGCCACCGTCCGCACCGTGCGCACACTCATCGAGGCGGACGTCATCATCACCGCGCTGCGGAGCGCCGGGTTGAATCCGGTGGAGCAGGGGATGGCCGGACATTTCTCCCTCGCCGGCGCGGACATTGAATATCCCGTGCAAGTTCCCACCGAGGAACTCGCCGCCGCGCGCGAAGTCCTCCAAGCCCACGCCCTGAATGATGCCGACGCCTGACAAAAAATTCTGGTTCTCCGCCAAGACGCACGGCTGGGGCTGGGGTCCGCCGTGCGCGTGGCAGGGCTGGGTGGTGGTCGTGGTTTATTTTCTCATGCTGCTCACCAGCGCCTTCGTGCTGGTCGCGCGCTCGCCCGTGACCTTCGTCATCCACGCGATCATCTTGAATGCCGCCCTCTTTCTCATCTGCTGGCGTAAAGGCGAGAAGGTGCGCTGGCGCTGGGGCAAGGACTGAGCGGCGCACCCGCTCGGGAGCTTGCAACCAAACAGGGTGGGGCGTCGCTGTCCTCAGCGCGCCGGGGTGAGGCTCGGGCAAGTTCCGCCGCGTCTCTCTGATTCCAGCGTGGCACGGTGAGGACACCGACGCCCGACCACATCGGGGATGCTCATGAACCACACGCCTTTTCCAACCCCAACGGGGTTGTCGCACCCAAGCCCAGGGTTGCGCCGCAGGCGCTACCCTGGGTGCGTGGGTCGGGAATTTTGTCCAACCCGGAAAGGGTTGAATCCTTTTCGTCCGTGCGGTGTGGCGTGGCGGTGAGACAACCCTTTCAGGGTTGGAGAAAGGTGTGGGACGTGGACCCAG
>JAYVQC010000235.1:0-4074 GCA_043757045.1 Akkermansia sp.
GACGGTGTCGTTTACGTTTCATGCTGAGTTTTCCCGGGCGGCTTCGCCGCCCGGAAACTCTCATAACATGTGGATCAATTTAAGGGGAGCAGGCCACCCCCACTTGTGTGTTGCAAAACGGACAGTGTGGGGTCTGAGCGTCATCGATTGGAACAGCTAACCTTTGGTCGCCGGGCAACTCTATTCCTACGTAGGTAGGCGCACCACCGGAGCGCCAAATCGGTGTGACCAATTTTCTGCAACTTGTGCAAAACGCTTGCATTTCTTGATGCAACTACCCGGCTCAAAACCTTTCAAGCTCGAACAGAAGAAAGGGATAAACTCAGCCGGCCCGCCTTTCTTTGATGCTTGCCAGAACATCGCTCACAGCTTCCGCTTTTGATTTCATTCCTTGAGGCCCCTTACCGTGCAAGCGAAGGCTCACCTGTTTCGCGTCCATGTCACGCCCCCCGACAACAAACATAGTGTGAACTCGCGCCTTTTCTGCTTCTGCAATCTTAGCCTTGATGGGATCGGTGCTAAAATCAGCTTCAACACGAACCTCATTGGTACGAAGTTCTTGGTAAATTGCCTTTGCGTAATCCACGAGCTTGGCATCGTCATTAAGTGTCATGACGCGCACTTGTTCTGGAGCCAGCCACAACGGAAAGTTCCCGGCGTAGTGCTCGATGAGGAAGCCGATGAACCGCTCGTGCGTGCCGAGCGGCGCGCGATGGATGCACAACGGCGTCTTGTTGGAATTATCCTTGTCGCGATACGTCAGGCCGAACTTGGCGGGCACGGCGAAGTCCACTTGGTTGGTCGCCAGTGTGAATTCGCGACCGATGACACTCCACACCTGCACGTCAATCTTCGGCCCGTAGAACGCTGCTTCGTTGGGCACTTCCACGTAGGGAATCTTTGAATCGATAAGGCAATTCCTAACCATATCCTCGGTCTTCTTCCAAAGTTCCGGCTCATTGACGTATTTTTTCCCGAGACCTTCTTTGCCGTGCGTACTGAATCGCATGACGTATTTCTCGATGCCGAAAATCTTGAAGTACTTAAGATACATGTCATTCACCGCGCAGAACTCCTCTTGGAACTGATCCTCGGTGCAATAGATATGGGCGTCGTTCATGTTGAGCGAACGCACGCGCATCAAACCGAACAACTCGCCGCTCTGCTCGTAGCGATAGCAAGTGCCGTATTCTGCGAGGCGCAACGGCAGGTCGCGATAACTGTGCGGTTCCGCCGCGAAGATGCGGTGGTGGTGCGGGCAGTTCATGGCTTTGAGGTAATACCGGTCTGGCACAGGCAGGGCATCGAGTTCTTTCGTTTTAGCTTCAACCTCTTCGTAAACTGGTTTGAGATCAGCCGGTAAGGTATGCCCCTCATTAACTCGATTGCGAACCGCCTGTAGCAGCTGCGGCGCAGTTGAGTTCGACAAGTCCGTCTGGTGAACCTTGGACAAAAACTTGAGTCCTTCTTCACGAAACTTGGGTTCGAGTTCGCTAATCTTGCGCTGTAGATTCCATCGCCAGTTCTCAATCTGAGGACCATTCTCTCCTTCAATCGGCATCGTCATCGCCGGGAACATTGACTCTGCGTAATACGGCAAATGCCCTGAAGTCGTGTACATTTTCTCCCGAGCCAGATGCGGCGTGCGGACGCGGACGTAGCCGGCGGCGAATTCGGTTTCCTTCGCCAGCTTCTCCAGTTCCTCGACGAGCACCGTGCCCTTGGGCAGCCACAGCGGCATGCCCGGCCCGACGTATTCCGTGTCGATGGCGAACAGCCCCATCTCCGCGCCGATCTTGCGATGGTCGCGGCGCTTCGCCTCCTCGAGCATCTTGAAATACTCGTCGAGCTGCGTCTTGTTTTTGAACGCGGTTCCGTAAATGCGCTGGAGCTGCGGCCCTTTCTCGTCGCCCTTGTAGTAGGCCGCCGCGACCGTGGTGAGCTTGAACGCGCCGATGTTGCCGGTGCGCATGACGTGCGGCCCGGCACACAAGTCGAGGAAATCGCCGTTCTGGAAATACGAGATGGCCTCGCCCTCGGGAATCTGCGCGATGAGATCGAGTTTGAATTTGCTCACGTTGCCAGGGCGCTCGGTCAAGCCGCCGAGGCGACCGCTTTGCGCGTCCTTGATGGCCTGCTCGCGCGGCACTTCGATCTTCTGGAAGACGTTGTTAGCCTTGATCTCCTTCTTCATCTCCGCCTCGATCTTCTCGAAATCCTCCTGCGAGATGCGGTGCGGCATTTC
Organism: Akkermansia sp.; assembly: GCA_043757045.1. GTDB lineage: Bacteria > Verrucomicrobiota > Verrucomicrobiia > Limisphaerales > SIBH01 > JANNGC01. Next base: position 2,246 of record JAYVQC010000235.1, read on the forward strand.
GAGGTCGTAGTAGAAACCAGTCTCAACGGGCGGCCCATACGCGAGCTGGGCTTCAGGCCAGATGCGGAGGACGGCGGTCGCGAAGACATGCGCGCACGAATGCCGGAGGCGTTCGAGGTCGGACATCTTGTTGCGGTCGTCGAGCGTCTTGCGCTCGGGGTTCGGCGCGGCGGGCGGTGTCGGTTGATTCGGTTGCTGATTTTCGTCGGGCATAAATTTTTTAGCGCAGAGACACAGAGGGGCAGAGGCGCGGAGAGGAGAAGAAATTTCTTTCCCCTCTGCGTCTCTGCGCCTCTGCCCCTCTGCGGTTCATTTGGGTTTCAAATTCAGGAAACAAAAACGCCCCGGACTGTGCAGTGCGAGGCGCGCCCCGACAGGCTGTATCGGCCTTTGCTTCAGGCGTCGATCCGGCTGTCGGGGTAAATCGTAGTCGTGGTGATTTTGCTGTTTGGAATCACGGTGGAAACCGTAGGTATCGTGCGAAGCGAAGGCAAACCGTTTTTTGCCGTGGAGAAAATTCTTCAAACGTGTGGAGCACGCGTCGCTCTTCGACTACTTTCCATGGGACCTATGAAAGCACGTCTGGCTCTACTCCTTGGCTTCGCGGCGATGCTCGCCACGACGTCAGCCTGGGCCGATTGCACCGTGACGAATCTCGGCTGGCTTCCCCTGCCCGACCTCGGCATCGGGCAATACAAAGGTTTCACCGGTGGACTTTACCCAAATGGCGCGAACCGGATTCCACCGCTGCATCTGGCCGCAGGGTTGCAACAGCTCGCGCAAATTCAGCCGCGCGACACGAATGGTTTTGTGAACGCGACCAACGGCCGCATCGTGCTGCTCTCCATTGGGATGTCGAACACCACGCAGGAATGGGCGACGAAAGGCCCCGGCGCTTTCAAGCCCCGCGCGGATGCGGACGCAAGCAAGAACCCGCGCGTGACCATCGTGGACGGCGCGCTGGGCGGACAAGATTCGACCCTGTGGACCAACCGAAGCGCGATGGCCTGGAGCAACGCGCTGCAACAGTTGCGCAACGCCGGCGTCACCAGCAACCAAGTGCAGAGCGTGTGGCTGAAACTCGCGCGCGCGCGTCCGAACCTCGTCGGCGCGTTTCCGGCGCACGCCTTCGGGCTGCAATCCGAAATGGAAGTGGTCGCGCGCAACTTGATGTTTTTCTTTCCCAATTTGAAAATCGTTTTCTGCTCCGGGCGCACACGCTCTTACGACACCAATGCGACTGACTTGAATCCCGAACCGTTCGCCTACGAGAGCAGCTTCCCGGTGAAGTGGATGATCGAAAAACAAATCAACGGCGATCCGTCGTTGAATTGCGATCCGGCAAAAGGTCCGGTCGTCGCACCGTATTTGGTATGGGGTCCGTATCTCTGGACGGACGGCGCACGGCCGCGCTCGGATGGATTCACCTGGGCATGCAGCGATTTGGAAAATGACTTCACGCACCCGAACACGATGGGCGTCACGAAAGTCGCCGATCAACTGCTCGCGTTTTTCAAAACCGATGCGCTCTGCCAGCCGTGGTTTCTGCGCGCGCCAACAAGCAACGTGACCGCCACCGTCCCGAGCGCGAGCGCTAACAACGCTTTCGGCCTCATGCCGCTGAGCGTGTCCTTCAGCAACAGCCTGAACGGCGCTGCGCATTGGTGGACTTTCAGCGACGGCACCTTTTCGACCAACCGTTTGCCTCTGAAGAATTTCACTTCGCCGGGCACTTAGAGCCTGTTTGAAAAAGAAAGACGCACAAATCCCTTGATTTGACGGGCTGTTTTGGCGGCTTTCATTCGCGGCAGCGCTGTTCAGGCGATGAA
>JAYVQC010000236.1:0-16039 GCA_043757045.1 Akkermansia sp.
GGCACGGAAATTTTCGGCTACACGCCCATTGATGACCACAAGAACCACCAGTGGATCACGAGCCTCGGAGCCATCTACACCTTCAACGAACATTGGGCGCTCAAGGCGTCCATCAGCCGCACGCTCGTCGCTGAGAAGCGCGGCGGGCCGAATCCGTCCGGCGTCTTTTACCTCGTCCACAATTTTTAGCGAACCAGCCGCGCTGCTATGAAGATCTGGAAGAAGCTGCTGTTGGGTTTCGCGGGACTCATCCTCATCCTGCTGCTGATTGGCTGCCTTCTCCCTTCGCGGCAACGCATCGAGCGGAGCATCCTTCTGAACGGGAAAGCGGAAGACGTGTTCGCTCTCACCGCCACGCTGAAACGCTGGCCCGATTGGACGGCGTGGACGACCAACCGTTTCCCCGACCTGACCTTGCGCTTCGATGGGCCGGACACCGGCCAGGGCGCGACCATGATGGCCGCCGGCAAATCCAGCGGTGACGGCACGGTGAAAATCACCGCCGCCGATCCCGACAGCGGCCTCGCCTACACCCTTGACTTCAATCACGGGACGCAAATGTTCACCGGCTCGATTCGTCATAGGAATGTACCCGGAGGTTTGCATGTGACGTGGACACTTGAAGCCGACTTGGGCCTGAATCCTTTGAAACGCTGGGGCGGCCTGGCGATGGGTTCACTGATGGGCGGCGACATGGAACAAGGTTTGGCCAACCTCAAACGCCAAGTGGAAAGAACGCCATGAACCGTCTCGCTGTTGTGCGCCGTTTCGCCGCGATACTGCTGCTCGCCCTGTGGTGGGGCGGGTTCACTTTTTACGCGCTGGCCGTGGTGCCGACCGGGCATCAGGTGTTGCGCAGCAAAGTGCGGCAGGGCTTCATCACGCAACAGGTCACGAACAAGTTGAACGCCCTCGGCGGCGTCACGCTGGGCGTCCTGCTCTGGGAACTGCTCGCCACGCGCCGGAGTCGCAGCGGGGGCCGGCGATTCCAATGGGCCGTGCTTTCCTGGGCGTTGCTCGCTGCGACGCTGGCCGCGCTCTGCTGGCTGCATGGACGTCTCGATGCGCAACTGGATTTCGCCGGGCGCACGGTGCTGGACGACGGCGTGTTTTATCAATGGCACCGGGCCTATTTGATAGTCGCCACGATTCAATGGCTCGGAATGGTCGTCCATTTCGCCAGCCTGCTCGACCGGCTGGAGAGCCGGAGAGAAACGCCGGACGCGAGCGGACTTTAGCAGTCGTTGGTGTTTCACTTGGTTTCTTCCTTCGGCGCGCTGGTTTGCACGGCGTTGAAGTCCAGTCCGGTGAGCAGTTGGATTTGCTGGCCCGCTTCGAGCGCCTCGCGCTTGGTGTCGAGCAAGGCTTCGACGGCTTCGAGGTATTGCTTCTGCAATTCGACATAGGTGGCAATCGGCACTGCGCCCAGCCGGTAATGGCGGTCAGCCAACTCCGCCGCCTTGCGGAATTCATCCGCCGACTCAGGACGCCACTTCGACATCTCGCTGAGCTTGGTCTGATACGTCAGCGCCTTCCCGACAATCTCCCGCTCGACGGCCCGTTGTGTGACGAACATCGAAGTCTCCGCCTGTTTCTGCCGTGCCGTGGCCGTCTCGACGTTGCCCTGGTTTTTGTTCCACAGGGGAAGCGGCAGCGAGAGGCCGACGCCGATCTGCCGTTCGCGGTCACCCGCCCGCTCCTGCGACAAATACGGCCCGACGGTGACGGACGGATAGCCTTCCTTTTTCGCGAGCGATACTTTGAAGCCCTGCTGCTCCAACTCGACCTGCCGCATCCGTAGCCCGAAATTGTTCGTCCGCGCTGCCGCGAGCAAGACTTCCACTTCGGGCGGCGACGTGAACGTGAGATGCGTCGGCTCGACTTTCATTTCGTAATCCCACGACTGGTCGCGCAGTTGGTTGAGTTCGAGCAAGGCCGCTTGCGACGCGAGCAGCGCTTCACTCGCCCTGCGTTTCAGCGTCAACTCCGTCGCCTCGATGATGCGCGTCTCCAATTGCGGCGTGAGTCCCGCCGGGTCGCGTTGCACGAGCACTTCGCGCAACGCCTGGAACCGTTCGGCCACTTCGCGCGAGGCCGTTGTCTTTTCCTGCGCGGCGAAAAGATGGTAGGCCAGCGTGCGGGTGCGCGCCGCGAGCGACGCCTTGAATTGCGCGAAGCCCAGCTCGGCGAGTTGAATCTGGTGGTTCGCAATCGCCTTGCGCAACGGGATGCGCCCCGGCCACTCGAAGGTCTGTTGCACGCTCACCGACCAAGCCACGCCTTCCTGCGATACGCCGCCGCTGCGCACCTGCTTGTCGCCGATGGTCGTGGAGATTTCGGGATTGGCCCACGTCGCGGCGGTGCGGCGTTCGCCTTTCGCCGCCGCGATCTCCGCGCGGTAGAAGTTCAATTCAGGATTGTGCTCCAGCACTTCCGCCACGAGCGCATCCAGCGTCGCGGCGTTGGTCGCGGCGGGCGCATTGGTCAGGACTGCGGACTCGGCGGCAGCTTCCGCCGCGAACAGCGCGGTTGAAACCGTCATGGCACTCATCAGGAAAAATTTCAGACTAACATTTTGTTTCATAAGCAAACACGGACAGACGGACACACGAATAAACAGGGGAACAACACGAGCGCGTGAACACGCTCAACAACGGGAAAAGTCCTCAGTGCGAGGATGGCTTACGAAAGGAAGGACGGAGCGCGCGGCGGAAGCGCGGTGCGGGAGAAGAACTGCCAACTGGAGGAAAGATCGGACGGCGTGACCGTGGGAGTCGTGGTTGGCTGGGAAGTCGGCGCGGTCAGAACCGGCATGACCAGAAATACCACCACCAAGACCGGAGCAGGAATTTCCAGACGGGTGTTGGACACCTTGTAACGGCCCGTCTCGACCGAAGCGCAGTCATCTTGGTCGCTGTCGCAATCGCCTTTTTCCGCCGCCGGGGCGCACTTGAAAAAATCGCCGCCGACGAGGCCTTCCCAACTGCAATGCGACGCGACCGGCACCCAGAGGAGTGCCAGCGCGAGTCCGAACAGTTGCAGCAGCCGCTTCACGACTCAGACCATTACAGGAACGAAGTGTCCGGCACAATAAGCAATTGGGTTTGCCGCCGGGCTGGGGCGGACTTTCCTGGTACCGCCAGTGGGTGCTGGGAGGAACACGAGGCTGAAAGCCTCGGAACATGCCGGCTGGAAAGCCGGCGTTACGTCGGGTCGAAGACCGGCGTTCACACCAAATTCATGGGGAACCTTTTTTCCAGGTGGCGGTCAGGCCGAAGAGCGCGGCGCAGAGCAGGACGAAGACGAATTGGATGGAGTAAATCTGGAGCGGAAAATCGAAGCGCGCGTGGAGGAGGCAGCCGGCCAGCGCCGTCCACAGGCACGCGGCGAAGACCCAGGGCACGCCTTGTCCGCCGGGGCGAAAGGCGGGCACGAGCACGGCGACAAACGCGGCGAGGAGAAGCGCGCCGCCCACCCGGCCGAAGGTGATGAGGTATTCGAGCCAGTCGTTGTGCAATTGCCCGGGCCAGTAGTCGGCGGGCGAGTTGCGGTAGAATTGAAAGACGGAGCCGAAGGAGCCGGGTCCTGTGCCGAACCACGGGTAGTCGTCCACCATGCGCGCGGCGAGGGCATAGGTTTCGCGGCGACCGCCCAATTGATCTTTCGTCTCCAAACGTGACGCGAGTTGATCCCAGCCGAAGAAAGCCGCGGCACCAAGCGTGGCGACCAGTCCGAGCGCGAGTCCGATGCGCGCCCCTCGACGGAACGCGCCGCTGGTGAGAAAGAGCAACGCGCAAATTAAGAGTTGCAGAATGGTGATGGCCACACCGCCGCGACTGAGGGAAACGAGCGAGCCAATCATCATGAGCATGACGGCGGGGAGCAGCCAGTGGTGTGAGTGGGTGCCGGAGCGCGCGCGCAGGTTTCGCCACCACCACCCGGCGAGCGCGGCGGGCCAGACGAGGTTGAAGAATTGCGCGGCGTTGGCGCGGTAAGCGTAAGGGCCGAACTGCGCGGCGGCGGTGGGGTTGTCGTGCGTGGGCATGAACCAGAGGAGCTTCGCGGTTCCGCTGTTTCGTTGGATGACGCCTTCGAGGGCTACGAGCGCGGTGTTGGCGGCGAGGAGATAAATCATGCGGCGCAAGCGGCGGCCGCGCACCACGCCGTCGGCGGTGCGTTCGCCGGTGAGCCAATCGTGCGCGGCCCAGAAGACGCAGGCCAGCGCGAGCCAGTTCGAGAACACGCGCCAGGTCGCGTCGCGGTCGAGACTGTGCGGGAGCCAGTTGATGTGGGTGCGCGGCTCCTGCCGCCACTCGGCGGGGACGTAGATGAATTCGGCGTTCAGCGCGGCGATCAGTATGTAGCCCAGCACGGTCACGGTCAGGGCGAGCAAAACTTTTTCGCCGACAGAGAAGGGCAGGGCAGTGGAGTGTGCCACGCGTCGGCGCAGAATAATTTTCCCCGCGAGCAATCCGCCGAGCGCGTAACCGCCCATGTTCATGCACCAGATAGACCAGGGCTGTGTGGTGCCGAAGGCCCACGGCGTGAAGAGAATCATCAGCGCCAGCAGCAGTTCGGTCGCGGCGTCCAGCCAGAACGGCGTGCGCGCGGGGAGGATGTTGTTGGCGGGGGGCCGCTCGGGCATGGCGCGCAGTAAGCAGCGGCGGCGCGACGGCGGCAAGCCATGAATTCTCAGGATGAAATCATTGAATCGCTGGAGCTGAGAAATGCTTTGACACTCCCCATCGGGGAAACCACGATGCTGCCCGCGTAGAAAACCCAAAGTTCAAATGCAACCGATCAAACCTCTGGCCACCTTTGTCGCCTTGTCCTTGGCGGCTGTTGCCGCCCACGGCGCGACCTCCATTGTCTATAGCAACGCCACCAGTTACTCCGGCACGATTCTTAATCCCGGCGCGAATCAGGTCGGCGACGAAATCAATCTCGGCGCGGGGCCACGGTTCGGTGAGTCCTTCCGCTTCGAGTATTATGGTTTGAACTTCGACGGCGACGAGACCGTAACGCTTCGCTTCTACAACAACGACGGCACGTTCATCGGCAACAACACCTACCTGCCGAACAGCGTTTTCTTCGACAGCCTTACGCAGACGCTCCCCGCACCGACGGATCCCAGCGGACGTAACACCTTGCAGTATGATTTGAACTTCGTGGCGCTGCCGGAACGCTTTACCTTCGCCGTCACCTTCGGCGGCATCTCGGGTAACGACGTCGCGGGCATCGCGCTCTACAACCCGCCCACGGTCGGCATCAGCGAGAACGATTACTGGTTCAACACCGGCGGTTCAGCTTGGGAACTGCGTGGCACGAACGTGCCCATCAACTTCGGCGCGTCGCTCGTGGCGACTTCGGTTCCAGAACCGTCCACCTACGCGCTGGTCATCATCGGCGGTCTGTGCGGGCTGGCCTTGGTCAACCGCCGCAAGCAGGCGAGTTAGTCTCCGGTTCCTGTCATTTTTTACGGCGCTCTTTGGAGCGCCGTTTTTTATCCTCCAACCGGCGCTTCAGAACAGCCGCTCCGATCATCTTCCGGCGCGTTTCAACGTGAACACCACGAGGGCGAAGGCGAGGCAGAGCGCGGCGGCCAGCAGATTCTCGCGCGGCTCGGGCGAAAAGATCAGGATAAAGCTCTTTCCCTTTACCAGCGCGGCGAAACTTGAGACGCAGAAAGGCATGAGGAACAGTCGGAACAAGGTCCAGGGATCCAGCTTCACGCGCGCCGCGCCGCTTCCGGCCGTGCTCAAGTAAAGCGCGAAACCGATGATGACGCTCAAACCCAACGAGGTCAGCCAGAGCCGCGCCGAGGGATCAAAATACTTCACCAGCACGACGAAGTACCAGAGGAGATAGCACCACAGGATGGTGCGTCCTGTCGAAAGGGTGGCGAGGTAGCGCCGCGAATTCATGCGCCGACAGTGGGCCGCAACCTCGGTGCGCTGACAAGCGCGCGGTGCCTTTGCCTGTAACTGCCGGGTGCTCAGTTCGTGGCCGGGGCCACGACGCGGTAGTAGCGGTCGCTCACGGAGTTGGTGAGGCTGCTGGCGGAGTTGGTCGCGCCCTGGTCGGGAACGCTGACCATCCGGTTCGAGGAGAGCGCTGGCACATCGCCAACTTTCTTCCAGATCGAGTCCACCTTCTTGCGGTACTCGACGGTGTAGGTGGCGTTGGAGCCGGCGAAGAAACGCACGTAAGCCGGCTGCACGTTGTCCGGAGACGGTGTGACGCCGAGGACGCGGAGCACGCTCAGGGCATTGGTCGGATTGGTGCCGGCGATGTATTCGGCGAGGTTGCTCATGGTGTCGCCGTCGAAATCGAGCGCGGCGTCCGCCGAGTTGGTGGGGTTGAAGCCGAATTGAATTTCCCAGGCGTCGGGGATGCCGTCGCCGTCAGTGTCTTGCACAGCGGAACTGGAGGGCTGTCCGGTGGTGCGCGCGGCGACGACCCAGTTGATGGGATCGTTACCGAAGAGGAGCGAGTTCTTGCGTTGCAGTGAGAGACCGCCCGAGGAACTGGGCCAGCGTTGAATGCCATCGGGGTAAGAGGCCCCGTAATTGAGTTTGTCCACACGGATGTAGGGCACGTAGCCTGCATCGGGATGGGGCGGGAGCTGCACGGGGTCGGGTTTGTAGAGTTCCACACTGTCGCCGGTGTCATTAAGCCGGCCTGCCCACGGGCCATAGATCGGAACGTTGTTCGAGACGTTGTAGCGGCTGCGGAAGAGCGCCAGGGCGGAGGCGTTCGTGTAGGGGTTGAAGCCTACGATGAGGCAGAAGGAGTTGGCCGCCAGGTTGGTGAGCGGGAAGGTGAAATCCACGGCCTTGCGGAGTTTCCAGTGGTTGGTCGGAAAGGCCGGATCGTAAAGCGGCACCGGCAGGCTGGTGATGTTGCGCAACTCGATGTATTCGTCATTCGGGTTCTGGTCAAAGAACGGAGTGTTCACGCCGTTGGTGAAGACGAAGTAAATCGAGTTGCTCGGGTTGGGCATGATTTCGTTGATCACGAGCGGGCCGATCTTCGGGTAAGTGTTGGTCCGGCCCATCCCGGTGCGGAACTCCGAGACGGTGTTCGCCTCGTCCGCGCCAAACGTCGTCTGCGCCATGGCCACGAACTTGTAATCGTCCGGCACGCTCGTCTTGTAGTAGCCGAAGGAGATGCCGTTGGCAGCGGACTCGAAGGTTTCATAGACGCGGTAGCCCGTGAGAGTCCCATTAGTGCCCGGCTGCGAGAGAATGATGCTGTCCCCACGCGCGGAGTTGAACGTGAAGGGACGGGCTGCACTGGAACTGTTGAACCCCACCGCCGTGCCCGCGCCCTCGTAAATCGTCCGGTAGCCAAAGGCGGGCACGATGGTGTTGGCGGGGAGGAGATACTTGCGCGGCACACTGGGATCGTTGCTCAACCACCAGCCGCCGATGTTCACGTTGGTGGCGGTGCGGTTGTAAAACTCCACTACGTCCTCCTGCGGCGGGTCGGTATGGGAGAGCAGTTCGTTCACAAAAAAGTTTGTCAGGATCAGAAAGTTCGGTTCACCGGGAGATTTTGTGTCGTAATCATTGATCTTCGGGAAACGGACCACGTTGTCGGTGTTGCCGTCCGGCAGGTAGCCCTCCGAGATGCCACTCTGCTGGGCACCAAAGATGACGCGGTGAATTTCCAGGAAGTTCGTGTAGAGGATGATCGATTCGCCGCCGGAGCTGAGGCTGAAGTTGACCTGGTTCGCGGGGTAGCGATTGGTCGTGCCGGTGGTGCCGCCCTTGCTATTCGCATCAAACTTCACGTAGGCCAGCGCGCCGGTGCCAATGAAGGAGAGCGGGGCAATCGTGTATTGCATGAAGTTGGCGTTGGTGTCGGTGAGATACAGCCCGCCCAGGGCGACTGGCTTGTTGGTGCGGTTGTAGAGTTCAAAGTAGTCGTCCCCGGAACTGGGATTGGCCAGCCACTCATTGATGCGAAGCGCGAAGGCGGTGCCGAGGGCCAGGGTGGTGTTGGCCGAGCCTAGGCTCGGCAGGCCCAGCCTCCATTGGGTGGGGCTGGTCCGCACGATGGAATGGTTCGCCAACTGCAGGCCGTACTCGACTTGGTCTATGAGCGTCTGCGAGGGGTCGTAAAAAATGAGGTAGCCGCCGCTGGCCTTGATGCCGAAACCAACCACGGGCGGAAGCTGCGTGGAGGCGATGTTGGTGAAACTGGAATCGAAAGGGATGACCAGGTATTCACCCCCCGAAATTACGGAGCCGGATGGAAAAACGTAACGGGTCGGAAAAGTGTTTGAATCGCTCAGGCTGCATCCAGACAAGTCCACCGCTTCCGTGCTGGTATTGTAAAACTCCACCATGTCCGTGAAGCCCCCGAACACGTTCGGGATCAGCGTGTTTTCGGCCAGCACTTCATTGATCCGCACCGCCGCCGGCTGGGCGTGGGCCAAAGTCAGAGAGCAAAGCAAAACCAGCACAGCTGCCAGCCGCAGAAACATTCGTTGTCGCATAATCAAATTGCACGCGCCGCCGCTTGGTTTGTCTTGGGTGGCTGCGAGTGCGGGACGCTAACACCGACCCTTTCCAATTTCCAGCGGAGAAACGGTGACAGGCAAGTGTCAGGTGCATTTCCGAACGGTTTCGCCGGTGCGAGCCGCCCGGCCGGTCAGGAGTTATCCTTTGGCTCGAGTGCTGTCAGGACGCGACAGAGTGCGGTCAGCCGCGCGACGGGTCGGCCGGCGCTTTCCGCCTGCCGCAGCGGTTCCAGAAACAAGGCGTCCAGTTCCAGTGGCTGCTCGCGCTCGAAATCAATCAACGTCGAGGCGCGGTAGGCGCCCATGTCGCGAGTGCGGTTGATTTGGTAAGCGGCGTAATCCTCCGGGATCGGCAGGCCCAGCGCATTTGCGGCGGCAATCACTTCAAGCATCAGTTCCCGCACGAGCGACTCCCAGTGCGCGCCGTCGAGCAACTGGTCGGTGGTGAGGCAGGGCACAAGCGGCGCGGCGGCATTCACCGTGCCGGAAACCACCGCGTCGTAGCCCGCCGCACTCGCGACGCCGAGGCCGTTGAAGGGAATGTTCCAGACCAGTTTCTCCCAGTGGGTGCGGCGCAAGTTGTCCGTGACTTCGCACGGCACGCCGCTGTGGCGAATGGCCGAGGCAATGTCGTGCGTGCGCGGCTCCGGCCAGCCGGAGAATTCGCCGAGGATGATTTTACCGTGCGCGAGATGCTGGATGACCCCCGGCTCAAGACGGTTCAAACACACAAAGCACAACCCGCCGAGTACCTGCGCGGGCGGAAATATTTTCGCCAACTGCTCCTCGTTACCCAAGCCGTTTTGCAATGTGACCACGGCGGTGTGTGCGCCGACCAGCGGCGGCAACAGTTTTGGAAACTGATCATTAGCCGTTGCCTTCAGCCCGATGAGGACCACATCACATACGCCAATTTCGGCGGGCGTGCGGGCGATGCGCGGATTGAGATGGAAATTCCCCTCGGGACTCAGCACGCGCAGGCCGCGTCGGCGCACCGCGTCGTAATCGCTGCGGAGCAGGAAGTGAACTTCCTGCCCGTCGCGCGCGAGCTTCGCGCCGTAGTAACTACCCAGCGCGCCGCAGCCGACGATGGCAAATTTCATGAGGGGTGAAGGAGCGGAGTGATGGAGTTATGGAGTGCTGGAGTGCTGGAGTGATTGGGCGGCGGAAAATTTTCAGCCCACTCCTCCATGACTCCACCACTCCGCTCTTGGTCGTAAAACAAAAGGCACCCTGCGGGGCAGAGTGCCTTTTTTGAGAAACCGTGTGCGCTTACTTCGCGCCGAGGATGGCGTCCTTCGCGGCCTTGGCCACGCGGAACTTCACGACCTTCTTGGCCGGGATCTGGATGGACTCGCCGGTCGCGGGGTTGCGTCCGATGCGCGCCTTGCGGTTCACGAGCACGAGCTTGCCGAGGCCTGGCAGCGTGAAGCTGTTCTTCGCGTTCTTGTAGGCGAGGTCGGTGATGGACTCGAGGATTGTCACGGCCTGTTTCTTGGTGAGGCCGTTCTTTTCGGCCACGGCCGCCGCGATTTGTGATTTGGAGAGAGCTTTAGCCATACTGTTTTTATTGGTTGTTTTGTTTTTGTTTGTGCGCTGATTCGCCCGACTCGACCCGTATTAAATCTCTCCAAAGAAGTGGCGCAAGAGATTTCCTGAATTTTTTCCCAGCAAAAACGCGGCTTTCGTTCGTGGGCGTGCGCTGGAAAATTATTCGTTTTCAAAACATCAGATCGGGAAGAGCCGGATCTCGAAGGGCCGGACTGGGGCCACGCGCGTTTGCTTGTGGTGTGCGGGGCGGGGTAGGGTCCGGCCATGCAACCGCTCCTGTGGCTTCAATACCTCTTCGGTCAGGCGGAGGCGATTCGCCGGGTGGCGGCGAGCCGCGCGGCACTGTGGACGGGGATCGCCCTGGTGCTGCTCACGAGTGTCGCGCGGAATTATGATCAAACGCTCATCGCGGAAAAACCGTTCCTCTGGTTCTTCGGGTCACTGCTGTTTTCGTTTGTCTCGGCGACCTGGCTGTACCTGGCGACATACAAAACATTCGCGCGGCGGACCAGTGAGGCGATGGGTGATCTGAAACCTGCCGCGCAAAGCGGCTGGCCGTCGTTCCTCGGACTCTTCTGGATGACCGCGCCCATCGCGTGGCTCTACGCGATTCCCGTCGAACGGTTCCTCGAGTCCCTCACCGCCGCGCGCGTCAATCTCCTGCTGCTCGCCATCGTGTCGCTCTGGCGCGTGCTGCTGATGGCGCGGGTGCTGCAAGTGACGACGCGCGCGCCGTTCCTCATGGCGCTGGGCTGGGTGCTGTTCGCGGCAGCGCTCGAAACGCTGGTGCTTGTGTTCTTTGGTGGCTCCTTCGCCAAACGCATCATGCAAGGCATGGGCGGGATGCGAAATTCGCCGGAAGAGGAGTTGGTGATGCGCGTCATGGGCGGCGCGTTCACCTGTGCGCTAATCATCGCGCCGGTGGCGCTGGTCGTTTCGCTCGCGTGGCGTCCGAAGGGGCTGCTTCAGCCGTTGCCTGTGCCGGTGGCGGGGAAAATGAGTTGGGCGAGTTTGTCGGTTGCGGCGGCGTTCTGGATCGTGCTGGCGATTGCTCCGCAGCGCGAACTGGCGAACAACGTCGCCGTCGAGCAGTTGATGGCGGAAGGCCGGGCACGCGAGGCGCTGGATTTCATGGCGGCGCGGCAGCCAGGAGATTTCGCGCCCGCGCGCCCGCTGCCGCCGAAGTCGTTCGAGCGGTCGGTGTTCAAGGAATTGCCGCCTTGTTTCGCAGCGTTGCGCGTCTCGGACCCGCCGTGGGTCCGGGCGCATGTGTTCAAAAAGTTCGAGCAAATGATTTCCCACCTTGGGCCACGCTGGCGGCGTCCTGTCACGGACAACTCACAACCGCGCGAGCAGCGGATCAAAACCGCCGTGGATGGACTTCTGCGCTACGGGCCGGACGCCAACGGATTGAAGCAGTTGATGGATGGTCTGGAGCGAATCCCAGAAGGACAGGCTTGGTTGACGACCAATGATTTTTTTCTCGAAGCAATCTGGCAGGCAAGTTCACTAGCACTTTTGCGGCTAGGTGTTGATGCCAGACCTGAATCAGAGCGGGCAGTGGACTGGCTCACCCTCTCCAATCAGCTCGCTCCGCGCTTCCTCACCAACGCCCCGCCTCCATGAAAATCGGCCTCATCGCCATGAGCGGCGTGCGCGTGCGCACGGCGGAACTCGCGGCGCTCGGCGTGACGCTGCCGGGGTTTGTGCGGCGCGGGAAAACCATCGCGTCGCTGCCCTCGCTCGGCCTGCTCACCGTGGCCGGACTCACGCCGCCCGGCCACGAGGTCGAATACATTGAACTCGACGGACTCGCGGAACTGCCCGCGCTCGGCCACTACGATCTCGTCGGCCTCTCGTCGCTCACCGCGTCCATCGAGGACGCCTATCTCGTCGCGGATGAATTTCGCCGGCGCGGCGCGCGTGTGGTCATGGGCGGGCTGCACGTCTCCAGCCTGCCCGACGAGGCGCTGGCGCATTGCGATGCGGTGGTCATCGGCGGCGCGGAAGGCGCGTGGCCGCGCGTGGTGGCGGACGCGGCGCGCGGCGCGTTGCAGCCCCGCTACGAAGGCGCGCGCGACGACGTGTTCACGCCGGAGCTTTACGCGCGCCCGCGTTTTGATCTGTTGAAACCGCGCGGCTACAACCGCCTGACGGTACAGACCAGCCGCGGCTGCCCGCGCCGTTGTGACTTCTGCGCGGCCAGCCCGCTCATCACGCGGCGTTACAACCAGAAGCCCGTGCCGCTCGTGCTGGAGGAGATTCGCGCGGCGCGGCGTGTGGGCGGGCAGACGTTCTTCGAACTGGCGGACGACAACACGTTCCTGAACCACGCCTGGGGCCGCGAGTTTTTGCGCGCCTTGATTCCCGAGCAACTGCGCTGGTTCACAGAGACGGACGCGTCGGTGGCCGATGATTTGGAACTGTGTGCTTTGCTGGCCGAGGCGGGCTGCCGCCAATTGCTGATTGGCTTTGAAAGCCCGCGCGCCAACGATCTCGACGGCCTCGACCCTGTGAATTGGAAACGTGGCGTGGCCGAACGCGCGACGCGTGTCGTGGACACGCTCCAGTCGCGCGGCGTGAGCGTGAACGGTTGTTTCATCCTGGGCCTCGATTCGCACACGCCGGAAATTTTCCCCGCCATCCGCGATTTCGTGCGCTCCTCTGGTTTGGCCGAGGTGCAGATCACGGTGCTCACGCCGTTCCCCGGCACGCCGCTGCACGCGCGGCTGGCGCGCGAAGGCCGGCTGCTCGCGGAGCGTTACTGGGACCGCTGCACGCTCTTCGATGTGAACTTCCGCCCCGCGCGCATGACCGTGGAAGAACTGGAGGCCGGGATGCGTTGGCTGTTCCGCGAACTGTATGCACGAGAGGAAACCTCTCGGCGCGCGCGCGATTTCGTGCGGAAGGCGCGCCCGTTCGAGGCGGTTCTGGCCGGGCGTGCTGGGCCGGTGGCACCGCAGGCTTTGGGACTGCGGTAAGAATTACCGCTGTGGATCCCCGCCGGAGGCGAGTCCCCGAGTGGCCGACGCTCCGCTTGCATCCAGAGCGGCGATGCTCGCCGCAGTCCCAAAGCCTGCGGCGCCACTCGCCGGACCTGCCCGCCACTTCTCATCACATCCTAGGGGCAGGCCAAGCTTGACTTGACCCCGCCTTTCCAGAACATCGCGCGCAACATGGCCAGCCTGTTTTCCATCCGTGGTGAACAACGCTACGAAGTTGTCCGCAAAATCTTCGAGGGCGGCATGGGCATTGTTTATGAGGGCGAGCAGCACGGGGCGCGGGACTTCATCAAGCGCGTCGCCATCAAGGTCATCCGCCAGAATTTCGCCACACAGAAGGAGTTCATCGAAAATTTCATCGGCGAGGCCAAGCTCGTCGCCGACTTGATCCACACGAACATTGTCCAGACCTACCAGTTCGGCGAGTTGAACGGCATCTACTACATCGTGATGGAATACATCAACGGCGTGAACCTCGAGCAGTTCGCGCAGCAGATGGCCGACAAGAACAAGAAGCTGCCGTCGGAACTGGCCGTCTTCATCGCCAGCCGCATCTGCCGCGGTCTCGCCTACGCTCACAACAAGGCCGACAAGAACGGCAAACTCCTCGGACTCGTGCATCGCGACGTGAGCTACAAGAACATCATGGTTGCCTTCGAGGGCGACGTGAAGCTGACCGACTTTGGCGTGGCGAAAGCGGCAGGCTTCCTCACGGACAAAGAGGGCGAAGTCGTCGCGGGGAAAGCCGACTACATGAGTCCCGAGCAGGCGGACTTTCAAATCACCGACAAGCGTTCCGATCTGTTTTCGCTCGGCATCGTGCTCGCGCATTTGTTGCTGGGGAAAAATATTTTTAAAGGCGTGAACGCCGAGGAGTCGCGCGACCGCGTGATGAAGATGCCCATCCCCGACTTCCGCAAGCTCGACAAGCGCGTGGACGACAAGCTGAACACCATTCTCCAGCGCGCGCTCTCGCGTGAGTTGAAGACCCGATACGGCTGCGCGGATGAACTGCTCTACGATCTGGAGTTCTACATCTACAGTGGCGGCTACGGGCCGACGAACGAGACGCTCGGCAAGTTCGCGCGCAACCTTTTCGGCCTCGATCCTGCGGTGGCCACGCGCGACGCCAAGGGCAGCACGCGCCTGCTGGAGCGCACCGCGCGCATCACCCGCATCACCACGACCAAGTCCAGCCGCACCGCCCGCAGCGCGCGAAACACCAACCACACGCGCAACGCGAAGAAGTCCAGTCGTGTGGCGTGAGCCAGCGCGGGTGTTTCAGAATCGTCGAATGCCACGTCACGACGAAAATTTGCGAAGCCCGTTTAGAACGCGCCTTCTGTTTTCCTTCACTGCCGGTGTTGTGACGGCCCGGTCTTCAATCCTGAAGGGATTGAAATCATCCAGCCCAGGGTTGCGCCGCCGGGGCGCAACCCTGGGTGAGGTGTCATCGAACTATCTTCAACCCTGCAAGGGTTGCATCACCGTCGTGCCCCGGCGGCGCAACGCGGGGTTGAATTATCCGCATCGTTTCAGGATTCAAGAAGCTTGCTGCGGACGGAAGCCCGCGCTCTCATCCACCTGTAAATTTCATCCATGAAAAAACCAAACATTGTCCAGGTCGGCCTGATCCAGACCGCGTGCTCGGAGAAGCCCGCCGAGAACTTGAAGAAGACGCTCGCGCAGACCGAGCGCCTGGCGAAGGACGGCGCGCAGATCATCTGCACGCAGGAACTTTTCCGCTCGCAGTATTTCTGCCAGAGCGAGGACCACGACAACTTCGATCTCGCCGAGACCATTCCCGGCCCCAGCACCGAGGCGTTCCAGAAGATCGCGAAGAAATACAAATCCGTGATCGTGGCCTCGCTCTTCGAAAAGCGCGCGGCGGGCGTCTATCACAACACGGCGGTCATCATTGATGCCGACGGCGCGTTGCTCGGTCGCTACCGCAAGATGCACATCCCGGATGACCCGTTGTTCTACGAGAAATTCTATTTCACGCCCGGCGATCTCGGCTTCAAGGCGTGGCAGACGCGCTACGCGAAGATCGGCGTGCTCATCTGCTGGGACCAGTGGTATCCCGAGGGCGCGCGCCTGACCGCGATGCAGGGCGCGGAAATTCTTTTCTACCCCACGGCCATCGGCTGGCATCCCAAGGAGAAAAAAGAATACGGCGCGAACCAGCACGGCGCGTGGGAAATCATCCAGCGCAGCCACGCCGTCGCGAACGGCTGCTACGTCGCCTCCGCCAATCGCATCGGCCTGGAGCGTCCCGTGGGTGGGGATGGCATCGAGTTCTGGGGCCAGAGCTTCATCGCCGGCACCTCCGGCCAGATCATCGCCAAGGCCAGCGTGGACAAGGAGGAGAACCTCCTCGTGCCGCTCGACCTCACCAAAGTGGATGTTACCCGCACGCACTGGCCGTTCCTCCGCGACCGGCGCATTGATGCGTACGGGGATTTGACAAAGCGGTTGATTGACTGATGACGAACGACACTGAGACCTCACCGAAGCGCGGCGTCATCAGATCTGCGGTCTATTTGGTTGCCTGCGTTGGGATGATCGGCTTGGGAGTTTATGTTTTGGGTGGCGGACTGGTTCTTCAAGGTTGCCAAATCCGCCAAAGCGAAAATCGCCTCCAACATCGGCAAGATTACTCGGATATTGCGAAAGCGTGTGCTCAGTTGTTTAAACGACTCGGTACCAATGAGGAACAGCATTTCAACGGAGCAGACCCAGCCCTGCCGGAATCAATCCGCCAATTGCAATCCAGCTATGTGTACGCGTTCACAAATCAGGTGAAGATTACCTTCGGTGGTGGTTTCCATCATTGGGGACTTTTCTACGCCGACCATCTGCAACTGGCAAGCCCCCAATCTTTGATCCAGTTGCTATGAGAGTTTGGGTTCATGGTTGTTTGGTTTCCGCGCTGGCGTGCGCAGGGAGGGGCGGAGCC
>JAYVQC010000237.1:0-16007 GCA_043757045.1 Akkermansia sp.
CCGCCGGTAGCCCTCCACCAACTCGCCGGCCGGTTCTTTGGCCATCATCTCGCCTTGCCGGAGCTTCTTTTCTTCGCCGCTCTTGGATTCCGCTGGCTCGTCCTTTTCAATCGCGAAGTGCTTGAACAATCCGTTTCAACGTCCGTTCCGCCCGCTGCCGTGCAAGAGCACATTCCCAAATCCGCAAGACTGTCCAACCTGTCGCGCGAAGCGCACGGGAAACCGTTCGGTCACGCTTGGCATTTCGAGCGAGTTTTGCCTTCCAAAACGTGACGCGAGTTTTCGGCGTCCGCCCGTGTCGCGGGCATCCGTGCCAAAAGCAGCCGTCCACAAACACCGCAACCTGCTCCCCGCGAAAAACGAAATCTGGCTTGCCTGGCAGCGGCACTCCACGCCGCCAGCCGGTGATACGGTGTTCGCGCATCAGCTCAACGAGCCGCAATTCTGTCGCGAGGTTTCCGCGCGAGCGCACAAGCGACATCCGCTCCGAGCGTTCAGCGGTAGTGAGTGTGTCCGCCACGGCCTAGCCCTTTGGCGGGTGTTTCTTGAAATGCTCGGTGATGTCCGCGCGAATCTCCGCCACGGTTTTTTTGCTGGGCGTGTTCCCTTCTGAAGTCGCCCACGCGCGCGCCGCGTGGAGCGCGTCCCACGGAGAACGTTTGTTTGCGCGAGTCTCTGCGCTGTCTCCGTGCTTGCCGAAGCCTTGGCAGACTTTCATTTCCTTGTTCCAGACCGGACGGAACCAATCAATGAGCAGGTCTTCCGCAGTTTCCACCCACGCGCTGCACGCAAAGGTGGCGGGCGTCAGTCTCTGGATTGAATGCGGAGAGTTCTTGCCAATAGGGCGGAAGTCCGCGGAAATCACACTCATGCCAAACACAATCCAAGACGTAGAAATTCAAGTCGTCATCCAGTTTGGAGGGACAAAAGGTGAACAGTATCTTCACTCGTTTCTAACCGAGGCAGCGGCGGAGAAATTCATCCGGAGTGCCGATGAGGCGAGCTACCGATGCCTTGGCCCATTCCCCTTGCTTCTTCCCGGCATTCCTCAACTCACTGACGCGGCGAAGAAAACTGTCGATTGGCTCAATTCAAACGGTTTCCGGGACGCGCCACTAACAAATAACCTAAACTCCGCACTCGCTCAGGTTGAACGCGAATATCCGATGAGTTAAGGCGTAATCAATCCGTGCACTTTGACAGTGAGGGCGAAGTGGTAGCCATCTACGAGAACTATCGGCTGGCGTCCGCCGACTTGTGCTTCCGCCAGCGCCGCTCGCGAAAAATAGCTCGTGGTGACAACCGCGCCTTGGGCGAACGGCTCAAGGCTCCCGCGCAACTCTGCGACCTCCCGGCGGCCTACGGTGTGAAGCCAGCGTTTCGCCTGCACTTGGACTCGGACACCGGCAATCGGCCACTGAAGCGGGGAAACCCGAGCGTTCACATCAATGCCGTTGTCTTGCGTGTAGCGAGTAACGTTGACTTCGACAAAGCCAGTCCGCTCCAATGCGTGCTGAACAAGTAGTTCAAAACTACGAGGATCGAGTGCGAATATCTTGGCGCGCACACTTTCAACGGCGAAGGCGTTTGCACGAACCTCGGAGGCTGGTTGGATAATTTGTCCCGCATCCGCGCGGACTTCTCGTTCAGCGTCGAACTTGTAGTCAGCAAAAGCCGCGCTCGTTAGTGCTCGCTCATCGGCAACCCCAACCTTTGTGAACTCGACGCAGACGCGCAGTTCAAACAACCACACCTTTCGCAGCACTCCTTGGCGGTCAATTTGAGTGTCAGGATACACGCGAAGAAACTGGAGCAATCCGAGGAATTCCCATCGCCGAACTCCTGCTTTCCGCCGGTTCTCCGAAAGTCGAAAACCGTAAATCGGGAAGTGAGCGTTGGCCTGTGATGCCAAGCGTTTGTTCACGCCACCTAAAGACTGATCTCCTTGCAATCCCGCCGCCGCATAAACCAGAACGTCGCCCTCAATTCTATCGTGATACGGATTCTCCCGCGCCACTTTTGCAGTTGGCACCGCTGTCAGTAACACGACTCGCCGCACTTGCCGTGTTTCATCAAGCGATACGCGGATGCCTCCCGCGTTCCCAACCGCAAGGTGCCGCTGTATCTCCTCAGCCGAATACTTTGCGCCTAGTTCAAACTGCATTGGAGCGAGCCGATGTAGAAATACTTCGCAAAGGATTCGCGCAGTAGTCCTTTGACGTTCTCGAACACGAAAGCGCGCGGTCGAATCTCGCGCACAGCACGCGCGGCCTCGGGAAAAAGGTTACGGCGGTCGCCCATCGCGCCGTGCTTGCCGCCGATGGAAAACGGCTGGCACGGCGGGCCTCCGGAAACCAAATCTACTCGCCCATTCCAAGTTTTGAAATCTTGGTCACGGACGTCGCCCTCGATGAGCGGCCAGTGACGCACAAGGTCGTAGCCGCGCCGTTGATTGGAGCGGATGGTCTCGCAAGCGTCGTGGTTGTATTCAAGCACGGCATCGTGCTCAAAGCCCGCGTTGGACGCGGCAATTGCGAGTCCGCCTGCTCCCGCGAAAAGCTCAACGCAGCGCGGCGCGCGGCGCGGAGTTGGCTCCGCCGGTGTCTCGCGCAAGACACAAGACTTACCCGTAATCCATGCCTTGTGCTTGGATTCCGCTTCTTGCAGCGGCCATTTGCCAGCGCGCAGCTTTTGACGGTAAAGCGGTTTCGGCTTTTGTGTGGCGGCTTTCTTTTTCATCGCACGATTCGATCATGCCAGAATCCCGGCCACGCTGTCGAGTGAGTTGGTTATGCTTTCGTTGTCGTCGTGGGGTTGGTCGGGCGCGTGTTCGCCGATGCCGATGGGCAGGATGATGTAGCCGTATCTCTTCCCCTCGGCGCGGCGCATCACGCGCCCGACAGATTGGACGACATCAATAATGGATTTGCGGGGATTGAGAAACAGCACGGCGTCGAGCGCCGGCACGTCCACGCCTTCGGAAAGACAGCGGGCATTGGAGAGGATGCGGCAGGTGTTCTCCGGGGAAGCTGCCTTGAGCCAGTCGAGCCGGGCGTTGCGCTTGAGGGCGTCGTAAGTGCCGTCAACGTGATCGAGATGGCAGTCGAGAAGATTTTCCGCGTCGGGATGCGTCTCGCGATAGGCGGCGACAATCTGGCCGAACTTTTCGACGAAGGCTTTCGAGTCTTTGATGGAGCGAGAGAAGGCGACGGCGCGGCGCATGGGAGCGGCGTCGCCCTGCAAGTCGGCGTCGGTGGCGGTGGCCTGATCAAAGCGCTTGGCGAGACCGTTCCAGCAGCCGGTGATGCGTACGGCATCGTCGAGGTTCAGTTCATTGTTCGCGTCGGCAATCTGGCGCTGGAAAGTTTTGGAGACGTATTTCTCATCCACGGCGAGGACGAGCACCTTGTAGTCGGAGAGCAGGGATTTGCTGACGGCTTCGCCGAAACCGAGCCGGTGAAATTCCGTGCCGAACTGTTCGACGTTGTCCATCGAGCAGAGTTCAGCATCGGCCTGGCCAGCCTTCACCTTCGCTTCATCGCCATAAACCCGTGGCGTGGCGGTCATGTAGAGTCGCTTCTTCCCCTTGATGAATGCTGCGTCGTGGACTTTGACGAAATGGCTTTCGTCCTCGCCGCTCAACGTGACGCCGGTGGTGCGGTGCGCCTCGTCGCAGATGATGAGATCGAATTCCGGCAGTCCGGCCTTCTGCGCCGCCGCCACCGCGTCAATGGATTGGTAGGTGGAGAAGACGACGGTCATCTGCGCGGGCGTCTTCTTGCGCTCCGCCATGCTGTGAATGGCGCGATGCTGACTGACAATCTGCCGCGCGGAAGTCGTGGCGGGAAACGCGAGGTCGTAGGTCGTGATGTCGCCCTTGTCGTCGTCTGTCTTGGCCGTGCGTTTGCCGATGGTCGTGTCTGAGCAGACGGCAAGGCTGTGGAGGGGGCGGGCGGATTCAGCGGTCCATTCGCGCAAGCTTTGCGACATCAGCGAGAGCGACGGCACGAGGAACAGAATGTGGCCGGTGGGCGCAATCTTTTCGGCAATGCGCAGCGCGGTGAAAGTCTTGCCCGTGCCGCACGCCATGATGAGTTTGCCCCGGTCGGCTTCGGCGAATCCCTTGAGTACGTCGCCGATGGCGGCGGCCTGGTGTTCACGGGTTTTCTTTTGCGCGCGAAGCGATAGGTCTTGCGGATGCTGGAGACTGAACTTTGACCAGTCAATCGGGCTGGCGTCGAGGTCGCGAACGGTCAGGCGCGTGACGGGCTTGGATTGATTCGCCAGCGCGTGCTCGGCGTTCTTCCCCCACTTGTCCGTGGTGGAGACGATCATGCAGGACGTGAACAGTTCCTTGCCTGACGCCGTAAAGAACGAGTCTATGTCCTCCTTCGCAATCGTGTGTTCGGGCAGGAAGAATTTGCACTGCACGGCGCAGAACTCGCCCGTCGCGCGCTCCTCCGCCACCACGTCAATGCCCACGTCGCCGACGTTCCCCTTGCGCGGCCACTCGTTCCACATCCACACGCGGGAGAACCGTTCGGCGTAGATGGGGTCGAGTTCAAGGTAACGGCAGATGAGCCGCTCGAAGCGGTCGCCGAGATCACGGTTGGAAGACGCAGCCTCGCGGAAATGCGCGAGCACGTCATGGATCGAAATTTTCGCCATGCAGACAGCCTGAATTCTCTCGCGCGAGAATCAGTGCTGTCTGATGGGGACTGTCTCCAAGGGAACAAGTGCCAAAACAAATGGGACGTGCTTACTCACGTCCCACTACAGGCACTCGTATGCCCTTGGAAGAACGCTTTGGGCACGCCCCGGTCGGGGCGTGCTTGAGCGCTGTCTTCCAAAGTGAAATTACGAGTTTCGTAGTGGACAGCAGCCGAAGCCGCGAAATTGATTTTTGGTTAAATTGTTTCTGGTCGTTTTGTTTTTCCGAACGGGGAGAAAGTAATGGGCGCGGCGAAGTGGGAACAATCTTTCATTCACGGCGCAAAGGGACATTGCCAGAGGACGGGCGGAAAGGCAGTGTGGAGGCGCAATGGAAATCACGTTCCAAGTTGATCCTTGCCACGAGACCGGTGGTTTCGTGGCGCGCTGGGATGCACCAAAAGGCGGCGGCATCACCACGCAGGGCGACACGCTGGCGGAGTTGCAATCCATGATCACCGACGCCATTCAGGGCTACTTTCTCGACCAACCAAAACCCGCGCGCGTCCGGCTGCACTTCAGCGAAGATCCGGTGCTGGCCGTGGTGTGAAAATTCCGCGCGACGTCAACGGAACCGAAGCGGTGCGCGCGCTCAAGAGGTTGGGCTTTGAATTTCAACGGCAGACTGGTTCCCACGTCATCCTGCGTTGTGGGCCAAGAACGGTAGTGGTTCCTCAGCACAAACCGATCAAGCCTGGAACGCTCAAAGGACTCATCGAACAAGCCGGCCTCACCGTCGAGGAGTTCGTGGCGCAACTTTGATTCGTCGCGTGATCAGACTCGCACTGCACCTTCTGTTCTTCCTCTCCGGCGCGGCGGCGCTCGGCTACCAGCTCGTTTGGGCGAAAATGTTTTCCACCGGACTGGGGCACGAGATGCCGGCGGTGCTGGCCATCATAGCGGCCTTCATGGCGGGCATGGCGCTGGGCGCGTGGGGGTTGGACCGCTTCATTCCGCGCGACGCTCGCGCAGGGCGGTGGCTGGCGGGTCTCGAAGCGGTCATTGGCGGCTGGGCGGTGCTCGCGAGTTTTTTCATTCCAGTGGTTAATGAGTTCGCGTTGCAACTCATCGGGCTGGAGCCGGGCGCGGGACGGCACTGGCTGGTGGCGTTCGCGATTCCCGCGCTCGTGCTGCTCCCGGCGACGGCGGCGCTGGGCGCGACGCTGCCGGCGATGGAGAAGTTTCTTTCCGCGCTCGCGCCCCAGCACGAATCCATCGGCAGCGTGTACGCGGCGAACACGTTCGGCGCGGTGGCGGGGACGCTGCTCACGCCGTTCGTGCTGATGCCGGCGCTGGGGTTCAGCCGGACGTGTTGGGTCCTGGCGGTGGTGAATGGCCTGGCAGGAATCGGCGCGCTGGTCATGGCCCGACGCACGGAGCGCGGCGTTCACGCCGCTTCAACACCCGCAAGGTTTGCGTCATCAAAAGATTCCAAGGCGTCCGACCGAGGCACGGTGAAGCGGCCTGAAGGCCGCGCTCCTTTCACGCCACGCGGTCTCGCCTTCACGTTGTTCTGCACCGGGCTGCTCGGCATCGCCTACGAAGTAGCGGGCGTGCGCGTCCTGTCGCAAGTGCTCGAAGGGACGGTGTTCACTTACGCGGCGGTGCTGGCGGTTTTTCTGCTTGGCACCGCGGCGGGCGCGGCGGCGTTTCACCGGTGGTGGCGCGGCGCGGCACCGGGGCCGTTGCTCGGGCGATTGCTGGTCGCGACGGCGGGCGGCGGCTGGCTCGGTGTGCTGGCGCTGTCCAAGATTCAATTCATTTACCCGGCGCTCCGCACGCTCGGCGATGCGCCGGTCGCCGTCTTGACCGCGGAACTGCTGGCCGCCGCCACGGTCTTCGCGCTGCCCACGTTTTTCATGGGCGCGGTGTTCAGCTTGTTGCTCGGCCAGGCGCGTGCTCTCCGGCAACGCATCGGTGGCGCGCTGGCTTGGAACACGCTCGGCGCTGCGCTCGCACCGGTCGCAGCGGTGCTGGTGCTGCCGATCACAGGCACGAAGTGGGCGCTTTTTCTCGTGAGCGCGGGCTACTTCGCCGCGTCGGTAGCGCCGTCTCGTCAGAGCGCCGCGGTATTGCAAAATTATGGCGGCGCTCTCACGAGACGCCGCTACAGAGTTTGGGCAGGGGTGATTGCCTTGCTCGGGGGACTCGCGATCTTCACGCCGCTCGACATCGTGGACACGCCGCCCGGCAGCCGCGTCATCGCGCACCGCGAAGGCATCATGGCCACGGTCGCCGTCACCGAGGACAAGCAGACGAACCGCACGTTGCGTGTGGACAACCGCTACCAGATGGGTGGCACGGCGGCGGCGGACGCGGAGTATCGGCAGGCGCATCTGCCGCTGCTGCTGCATCCGAATCCGCAGCGCGCGCTGTTCCTCGGCGTGGGCACGGGCATCTCGCTCGGCGCGGCCTCGTTGTATCCGCAACTGCAAGCCGACGCGGTGGAACTGGTGCCCGAAGTCGTGGAGGCGATGGAGTTCTTCGAGGCCAAGAATTTTTCCGCCGCGCAGAATCCGAATTTCCAACTGCACGTCGCCGACGCGCGCCGCTTCGTGCGCGCGAGTGAACAAAGCTACGACGTCATCATCGCCGACCTGTTCCATCCGTATCGCGACGGCGCGGGCGCGCTCTACACGCGTGAGCATTTCGCCGCCCTCCGCGCGCGGCTCGCGACGAACGGCTTGTTCTGCCAATGGCTGCCGCTCCATCAACTCGACGAGCCGACGTTGCGCGTGATCGTCCGCACGTTTCAGAACGTGTTTCCAAACGGCGAGGCCTGGCTGCTGCGCTTCAATGTGGAGGTGCCGGTGATTGCGCTGATGGCCTGGGCGAACGAGCCGCGCTGGTCGCCGACGCAAGTCGAAGCGCGGGCGAACGCGCCGCGACTGGAAAGCGAACTGCGCCGTCTCGCGCTGGGCGACACGCTGCGCCTTTTCGGGCACCGGTTGGCGGGCGCGGAGGAGTTGCGCCGCTGCGCCGGCAATGCGCCGCTCAACACTGACGACAACCAGCGCGTGACCTTCCTCGCGCCACGCGCGGCGTATCAGCGTGATGCGAAACCTTACGCCAGCCTGCTGGCCTTGATGAGTGCGGCGACGAACGCGGCGGTTCCCGAACGCTTCGCCATGAATGAAAAGGAATTCACCGGACGCCTCGCGCGCTACCTCACCGCGCGCGATGCGTACCTGCGCGGATTGATCCACGACTCGGAGCAGCAGCACGACGCGGCGATGGATGCCTACGTGGAGAGCGCGCGGTTGAGCGCGGACTTCACCTCCGGCTACGCGCAGGGGCTGACCGTGGCGAACGCCTTCGCGGCCTCGGACCCGGCGCGCGCGCGAAAAATTCTGGAGCGATTGATCGAGGCGCAGCCGGAGCGCCCCGTGGCGCGGCAGATGTTGGAGCGGTTGTTCGCCCGGTGAAATTGAACCTACTTACCCTCCGGCGGAATCGGCATCACGTCCGTGATGATGCGCGCACCGCGTTTGTAGGTGAGATACGAATACGTCCACTGCCACAGCACGGCGATCTTGTTGCGGAAGCCGACGAGGAAGAGGAGATGCACGAAGAGCCACGCCAGCCACGCCATGAAGCCGGTGAACTGGAACGGTCCCGCCTGCGCCACCGCCGCCGAACGCCCGATGGTCGCCATCGTGCCCTTGTCAAAGTACTCGAAGGCCGGACGCGCCGCGATCCCGGGCGAGGTGAGTTCGTCCTCGATGATTTGCGCGGCGAGCTTCGCCATCTGCATCGCGGCGGGCGAAACACCGGGCACGGGACGTCCATCTTTCTGAAGCAATGACACCATGTCACCGAGGGCGAAGACTTCGGGATGACCCGGCAGGCTGCAATCGGGATTCACCTTCACGCGGCCCGCGCGGTCGAGTTCCACGCCCAGTTTTTTCGTGAGCGGCGACGCGGCCACGCCGGCGGCCCAGAGAACATTCGCCGCGCGAATGGTCTCGCCGTTGTTCAGTTCCACGCCTGCCGCAGTGATGTTCGCGACCTTGGTGTTGGCGCGAATCTGCACGCCGAGTTTCTCCAACTGTTCCGTGGCGGAGAGTTGCAATGCGTCGTCCATGTTCGAGAGCACGCGCGGCGAGGCCTCGATCAAGATGACATGGGCCAGCGCGGGATCGATGTGGCGGAAATCCTTCCGCAAAACCTGACGCGACAGTTCCGCGAACGCGCCGGCCAGCTCCACACCGGTCGGCCCCCCGCCCACGACCACGAGAGTCATCAGGCGCGCGCGCTCGGCGTCGTCGGTTTCATTCTCTGCGTGCTCGAAGGCGAGCAGCACTGCGCGTCGAATGCGGATGGCGTCTTCGAGCGACTTGAGTCCGGGCGCAAATTCCGCCCACTCGGGGTGCCCGAAGTAGCTCGTCGTTCCGCCGACCGCGAGCACGAGATAGTCATACTTCAACGTGCGCTCGCGCAGCGTGACTTCCTTCGTCGCGAGATTCAGGTCGCGCACCTCATCCATCAGCACCGTGATGTCCTCGCGGCCGGAGAGAATGGAACGGATGGGCTGCGCAATCTCCGGCGCAGAAAGCCCCGCCGTCGCGACCTGATACAGCAGCGGCTGGAAGAGATGATGGTTGTGCTTGTCCACCAAGGTGAGCCGCGCGCGCGGATGATGGAACTGCTGGCAGAAGGTCAGCCCGCCGAAACCGCCGCCGATGACCACGATGTGAACCGTGTTGTCCATGGCGCGCAGTCTTGCGGCGCGATGTGAAAATGTAAATGCGGGCGGAAGGTGAAGTGGGTGCCTCTGGGCACTGTTGCTTGGTAGTGGGACCGGCGCCCCCGCCGGTCAGGAGTCGCACAGGCGCCCTCGCCTGTCGTTCTGCGGGCGGGGGCGCCCGCGCGACTCACGACAGCCGGGGGCGGCTGTCCCACTTGCTCAAGCGCCGGGTTCTGAGGCGCTCCACCACGCTTCGTTCGTGCACAGACGCGCCAGCAGTTGTGCATCTGCGGCGGGAAATTCATACGCGGTCAGTTCTTCGCGCGTGACCCAGGCGAAAGCCGGGCAGCCCAGCGCCTGCGGCTCGTTGATGCGCCAGGCGCAGCGGAAAAATTTCAGCCGCACGCGCTTCTCGGGATACGCGTGCTCCAAGGTCTCGATGAGTTCAAGGACGGTGACTTCGATGCCGAGTTCCTCGCGCAACTCGCGGAGCAAGCATTCTTCAAACGTCTCGTCCGCCTCGCGCTTGCCGCCGGGAAATTCCCACAGGCCACCGAGATGCGCGCCGGCGTGTCGCTGGGTGATGAGAAGTTTTCCGTCGCGGAAGACCAAGCCGGCGCTCACGTCAATCGAAGGGGTGTTCATCGGGGAGAAGTCAGTAATCAGTAATCAGTAATCAGTGAAACAGTAATCAGTCCGGGACATGGCGTGCGCACGCAGGGTTACTGATCACTGATTACTGATCACTGTTTCACTGATTACTTCCCCCTCACCTGCCTACGCTCTTGTAAATGAACCCGAGCTTCTCCATCGCCGCCGGGTCGAAGAGGTTGCGGCCGTCGAAGAGAATCGGGTGCGTCAGTTCGCGGCGGGCGCGTTCGAGATCAAGCTGCTTGAACTCGGGCCACTCGGTCGCGATGACCAGCGCGTCGCAGCCTGCGGCCACGGCGTTCATGTCCTCGATGTAAGTCACGTCCTTCAGCACCGCGCGCGCCTTCTCCATCGCCTTCGGATCGTGGACGCGCAGCTTCGCGCCTTCCTTCTGCAAGCGCTGGCACAGCTCGATGGCGGGCGAGAGACGCACGTCGTCGGTGTTCTGTTTGAAGGCGAGTCCGAGCACGCCAATGGTCTTGTCCTTCAACACCCAGAGCGTCTCGGTGATCTTTTTGAGGAAGCGTTCCATCTGCCCCGCGTTGATCTGCTGCACTTCTTTGAGCAGCGCGAAATCGTAGCCGAGGGTCTCGGAGATTTTGATGAACGCACTGAGGTCTTTCGGGAAGCAACTGCCGCCAAAGCCCAGGCCCGCGTTCAGGAAGCGCCGCCCGATGCGCGCGTCCATGCCCATGCCGGTCGCGACTTCCTCGACGTTCGCGCCGCTGGCCTCGCAGATGATGGAGACGGCGTTGATGTAAGAAATTTTGAGCGCGAGGAAGGAGTTCGCCGCGTGCTTGATCAACTCCGCCGAGTTGATGTCGGTGATGATGATGGGCGCATTGAACGGCGCGTACACTTCCTTCATCGCCGCCACCGGCCGCGTCGAGCGCGTGCCGATGACGATGCGGTCGGGCTTCATCAAGTCCTCGACGGCGAAACCTTCGCGGAGAAATTCCGGGTTGCTCACCACGTCGCAATCCACCTTGGCCTTGCAGTAGCGCTTGATGGTCTCGGCCACCTGGTCGCCGGTTTTCACCGGCACGGTGCTTTTGTCCACGACGATCTTGTAGCTGGTGATCGCACCGGCAATGTCGCGCGCCACGCTCTCGATGAAACTCAAGTCCACTGAGCCATCGGCCTGCGGCGGCGTGGGGACGGCGATGAAGATGACGTCGGAATTCTCCACGCCCTCCTTCGTGCTGGCGGTGAAACGCAGGCGACCCGCCGCCACATTCTTCTTCACGAGTTCTTCGAGTCCGGGTTCGTAAATGGGGATGCCGCCGGCTTGGAGCGTCTTCACTTTCTCCGCGTTGTTGTCCACGCAGATGACGTGATGGCCGACTTCGGCGAAACAGGTGCCGGTGACGAGACCGACGTAGCCGGTGCCGATGATGGTGAGCTTCATGCGATCAAAAAATGTTCACGGACACGGCGGCTTGTTCGCCCGACGCCGTGGTGAGTTGAACTTACTTCGCGGGCGCAGGCGCGGGATTGACAATAATCTTCGGTGCTGCGCCCGCCGGATTGGCTTGGCCCGGCGTGGGCGTCGCGGGATTCACAATCACCTGCGGCGAACCGCCGGCGGGCGCGTCCTGCGGTTTCAAAACAAGCGGCGTCTGCTGCACTCCGGGGCGCACCGTCGGCGTGGTCGCGACGGGCGCGGGCACGAGCGCGGGATTCTTCAGATAGATGGCGCGAATCTTGGCCTGCGCCTGCTGCGAGGCGGGCGAGGGCGGCTGGTTCGGCGCGGGCGTGCCGACCATCTTGGTCAGCACTTCGAGCGCGAGCTGCGGCTGGTTCGACTGTTCGTAAAGGCGCACGAGATTGAAACGCGCCATGTCGCCGACGGGATCGGCGGCGTACGCGGAGTTGGCGAGAAAATCTTTGTACTTGGTGATGGCCTCGGCGGATTTGTTTTCCGCGTCGAGACAGGCGGCGAGACCGAAGACCGCGTCCTTCACCTGCGCCGTCGCGCCGAAGTTGCGCAGGTAAGAATCAAACGACGCGCGCGCCTTCGTGAAATTGCCTTCTTCGAAATAAACGGTGCCCGCGCGCAACAGCGCCTTGGCCGCCGCCGGCGTGCCGGCATAATCCGCCGCGATCTTCGCCAGCGCGTCGCCCGTCCCCGCCGCCGGAGCTTCGAGCGGACTGTAGGGCATCTTCAATCCCGCCAGCGCCCGCTCGGCCTGGATCACGCGTTCTCCGCGCTGCCAGACCACAATTCCCACGCCGAGCGCGACCACCGCGACCACAACCGCGCCGATCGCGACACGTTTTTTGTTCGCCTCAAACCAGCCGAGGACATCGTAAAGGCCCGCAGATTGCGGGGCGTTTGTTTCCATAAGGGCGTGGAATCTCCCGACCGAGCCTCCAAAACGCAAGAGCGAAAACGGTGGCCCTCACTTCTTGGGTGCCTCTGGCCACAGTGCCGAATCGTTCCCTGCCGAAGTAGGAGCGCGGCCATATTGTCCGCCCGGCGGGTGAGACGCCCGCGCCCCCTCGTCGCCTGCTCTGGACTCGGCAAACCTGAACGGCGGCCACATTTCTCGCAAACAAACGTCCCCACGGGCGGACATTAAGTCTGGTTTAAGAACTTGCCTTGGCCGGAGTTCTTTGCCGGAATTCGCTGTGCAACTAGTTAGAAGCCCGTGTGAATTGTCATGAAATGTTCATCTCTTCGTACTCGATTCGGAGCCATGTTTCTTTGTTGGTTAAGCGGCCCTTGGATTTACGCTCAAGGAACTTTTCAAAACTTAAACTTTGAGTCCGCGGTCATCGTTCCGATTCCCGGCGATCCGGGTAGTCGAGTTCAGTTTGGCCCAGCATTTTTCGGATGGACGGCGTTTTACAATGCCACCCCATTGTCATCCACCACTCCGGTCAATTTCAATAACTCTAACCTCGGCACGAGCGCGCTCGGGATTGCCAATCAAGTGACCGACTTTGGTGGCCCTATTTTTAACTACACGGCGCTTTTGCAGGGGGGCTTCGGCACGGGCCAACTCACTCCGGAAGTATCGCTGGCCCAGACTGGACTGATTCCCGCAGGAACCCTGTCGCTTCGCTTTTATGGGCAAAGCGGATTTGGCAATCTTTTCCGGGTTAGCTTGGGCGGGCAGTTGCTGACGCCCGTGATGCTGCAAGATTTTGGCAGCTACCAGCAATATGGAGCGAACATCCCTGCCATCGCCGGGCAGACCGCCGAACTCCGCTTCACTCAAGGCAATGGTCCCACCGGTTATGGAGACTCTTTCCTCGATGAAATTTCCTTCTCCCCCGTCGCCGTCCCCGAACCCGGCACCTGGGCCTTGCTCGGGCTAGGCGGCGCGCTGCTCTGGTCTGGAACCCGCAGGCGCAGGAAATGAGCCGGTTCATTTTCGCGGGCGACGGAAGGTCTTCGACACCGCCACGCTCCATCCCAAGGTGACTCTGGCCGCGCCGGAAGCATCGCTTGCCAAATGTTTGGCCAAAATGCACTTTCGGCCCCGCATGAAGTCCAAAATTGCCATCGTCATTTTGGTTTTGATCTGTCTCGGTCTCGGCGTCGCGCTCGTGACCGAGCAGCGCAAACACGTCCAGGAGAAGAAGGAACTGGACGACCGCATCGCCTTGCAGGGCCAGAATCTCGACACGACCAGCAAGAAGCTCGATGAGCAGACGCAGGTCAACACCTCGCTCGAAAAAGACCTGACCACGCGCTCGAACGAACTGGCCGTGCTCTCGAACAACCTCGGGAAAGTCATCACCGATCTGGAAAAATCCGATGCCGTCGCCAAGGCCACGGCCGAGCAGCTTCGCACCGCGCAGGCGGAACTGGTGAAGAAGGATCAGAAGATCAACGAGCTGGACGGCGAACTTCTTCTGCGCGGCAAGCAGATGGATCAACTGACCAATTCCATCGGCGACCTGGAAAAATTGATCGCGGCCACGGAGAAGAAGCTCGCGATGTCGCGGGGCGAGAAAGAATTTCTGGCCAAGGAACTGACGCGGCTGCGCGCGGAGAAGGCGGAACTGGAACGCCAGTTCAACGACCTCTCGATGTTGCGCACGCAGATCAGCAAAATCAAGGAAGAGCTGGCCATCTCGCGCCGCTTGGAATTCATCCGCCTGAACCTCTTCGGCGGCAGCGCCAAGGGCGGCGCGACGGGGCTGATGCCGCAGCAGCCGAAGCCTCTGACCGCCGCCACGAACTTCGACCTCAACGTCGAGCTGCGCCAGAACGCGACTCCGAAAGTCCTCGGCACGACCAACGCCGTGCGGGTCCCGGCCCCGCCGAAATGACCCACCCCGATCTGCTCGTTGATTCGCATGGGCGCGTGATGCGCGACCTGCGGGTGAGCGTGACGGATCGTTGCAACTTCCGCTGCCTGTATTGCCTGCCGGAGACGGAGGCGGCGGAAAATTTTTACCGCCACCGCTGGGCCACGGTCGTGAACCCCGCGCCCATCACCCGCCAGTGGCAGCCGAAGCAGAACATCCTGACCTTCGAGGAAATCGAGCGGCTGGTGCGGATCGCCGTCGGGCTGGGCATCCAGAAAATCCGGCTGACGGGTGGCGAGCCGTTGTTGCGGAGCGACTTGGAGCGACTGGTGGAACGGATCGCGCGAATTGACGGCATCGTGGATCTCGCGATGACGACGAACGGGTTTCTGTTTCAGAAGAAGGCGCGGGCCTTGCGCGACGCGGGGTTGCAGCGAGTGAGTTTCAGTTGCGACTCGCTTGACGCGGAGAATTTCAAACGCATCACGGGGCGCGACGGGCTGGGAGAATTGCTGGCCAGTGTGCGGCTGGCGCGCGAGCTGGGCTTCGCGCCGGTGAAGGTGAACGCGGTGATCATTCGCGGCATCAACGATCACGAAATCGAGGCGCTGGCGGAGTATGCGGTGCGCGAGGGGCTGGTATTGCGCTTCATCGAGTTCATGCCGCTGGACTCGGGCCGCGCGTGGCAGCGCGACATGGTGCTGCCAGGGCGGGAGATTTTGCAAAGGCTGCAAGCGAAGTTCGCGCTCGTGCCGGTGGCGTCCGGGAACAAAGCGGAGACGGCGAAACGCTGGCGGGTGGACGGGAGCGCGGCGGAGATCGGCATCATCGCGCCGGTGAGCGAGCCGTTCTGCGGGCATTGCAACCGCATCCGTTTAACCGCGGATGGCAAGCTGCGGACGTGTCTGTTCAGCGTGACGGAGCATGACTTCCGCGCGCGACTGCGGGGCGAGGCGAGCGATGAGGTGTTGCGCGATTACTACCGCGAGGTCGTCGGGCAGAAGGAGGCGCGGCATCACATTGGCGAGCCGGATTTCAAATTCGCCAGCCGGAGCATGAGTTGCATTGGTGGGTGAGGTAGATTTTTTTACCACGGATGACACGGATAGTTTCCGAAGCATCGGGCTGACCGCTGGAGGGAAGCGCGAGAAAATATTTAAGAGACATTTTATGCCGACATACGAATACGCCTGCCAGAAGTGCGGGCACGAGTTTGAGATTTTTCAGTCCATGAAGGACAAGGCGCTAACGGCCTGCCCGCAAAAGAAGTGCAAGGGCAAGCTGAAGAAGCTCATGGGCACCGGGGCGGGGCTGATCTTCAAGGGCAGCGGCTTCTACATCACCGACTACCGCAGCGAGAACTACAAGGCTTCGGCGAAGAAGGAATCCTCGGCGGGCGAAGCCAAGAGTTCTACGAGCGAGAGCAAATCCACGCCGGCGAAACCGGAGTCGAAGCCTGCGGCCAGTGCGAAGAAGGAGAAGTAGCGCGGGGTGGGAATTAAACTGCGCGCCGAACGGACCGGCGCTCCGGTCTTTAACCCGAACGCCGAAGTAGCGGCGGCGCAGCCGCCGGGGTAGCACAGGCCACTGGCCTGTGCCGCGCGGCGACCAGCCGCGCGGAACGGAGGAGGATGTGGAAAAGTTTCGGGCGTTCCGTTCCAAACTAAGCTCCCTCCCATTCCGCCCGGCTGGTAGC
>JAYVQC010000238.1:0-15852 GCA_043757045.1 Akkermansia sp.
GTTCCAAACAAAGCTCCCTTCCATTCCGCCCGGCTGGTAGCCGGGCGGGACGGGCTGGTAGCCCGTTCCACCCGTTCCGATTTCGGAGTTCGGGTTGAAATTGCCCTGACGCGAAGGAGCGCGGTGGTTTCCGAATCCTGAAGGGATTCAATCTCCCAGCCCAGGGTTGCGACGCAGTCGTTACCCTGGGTGCGCGTTCTAAAATTTTCACAACCCTGAAAGGGTTGCATCAACGCCACGCCCCACGCCCCATGATTCAACCCCTTCAGGGTTGAAGAAATATTCCGGGACGTGAACCCAGGGTAGCGCCTCGGCGGCGCAACCCTGGGCTGGATTATCCGAATCCTTTCAGGATTCAACGAAGGCCGAGAAACCCCGGAGGCAATGGAACGCCTTGCGTTTCCTCACGTTGACTTCTTCGCCACGCGCCGGGCAAAGCTGTGGACGTTGATGATGGCCCGCTTATGCAGGCCGCGCGCGATGACTTCATCTTCATCGCGCACCTCGAATTGAAAATCCCACAGCTTGCCCTCGCCACCGATGACGCGGGTGATGATGGTCACATTCTTGCCCAGCGGCGTGGGAGCCATGTGCTTGATCTCGATCTCGGCCCCGACGGAACGCTCTTCCTCGTCGAGAAACTGGACGAGCGATTCACGCGCGGTGCGTTCGATGAGCGCGACGAGGCGCGGCGTGCTCAACACCGCCGGCATCCCGCCCGTGGCGAAATCAATGACGTGTTCCGGCGCGACGATGAACTTCATCTCGCCGGCTGTGCCGATGCGTGGGCGGGTTTTCATTTTTTCTTAACCACGGATGGACACGGATAAACACGGAGAGCGGACAAAAAATGAGTCAGCCTTGTCCGGCCATGAACACCGATGGCGGCTTTCCCTGTTTTCCAATCCGTGTTCATCCGTGTCCATCCGTGGTTAAAAACTTTCACGCCGTTCTGCACCCCACTGTGAGCAACACGTTCGCCCACAGCGCCTGATCGGCGGTCTGGATGGTGAGCACATGATCCGCGGACTCCACGGCTTTATAGAAATCCCATTTCAGAATCGGTTCCAGCGCCAGGCTCATCCCGCACTCTGCGAGAATCTGCCGGTAGTCATTCCACACTGGCGGCTCGCCGAACTTCGCATACGGATCATCCGCCGGGATGCCCATCGTGTTCACATGATCAATCGGGATGGCCGAAAGCACCGCGCGCAAGGCCTGCGCGCAGGTGATGACGCCGGGCGTGAGATTCATGCACACGACTTCCGCGTTCGGCCCCTTCTTCGTCGAGGCCGGGTAATTGCCATCGGCGATGAGAATCTTCGCGTGATGCCCGGCGCGTCCGAGGATTTCGTTGATGCGCGGATGGATGAGTTGATGCTTGAGCATGGTGCTTGGTGCGTGGGTGAGAATCAGCGCGGGAAAAATTTGCGGAAGCTCTCGATGCTCTGCCGCGCCGCCGCCTCGCCATCGGGGGCCGGCAACACTTCGGCGGAAATGAAGCCGTCGTAATTGATGTCCCGCAGCGCCGCCACGATGGGCGGCACGTCCAAGTGTCCCCAGCCGACGGCCAGGCGATTCGTGTCCGCGAAATGGATGTGCCCCACCTTGTCGCCCGCCACACGCAGCGCGCCCGCGATGTCGCGCTCCTCGATGTTCATGTGGAAGAGGTCGCAGAGCAGCTTCACGTTCTGCGTGTGAAACATGCGGAGGAAGGCCACGGAATCTTCCGCTGTGCTGAACAGGTTCGTCTCGTAGCGGTTGAGAAATTCGTAGAGCACCGGCACGCCGTGTTTCGCCGCGGCCTCGCCGAGTTCATTGAGCGCATCCGCGAGCCAGCTCAACACCTGCTGCCGAGAGACGCCGCCCTCCCAGCGCCCTTGCATTGAGCCGACGATGACCGGCGCGCGAAACTCCGCCGCGAGGTCAATGAAGCGCGTGATGTATTCGATGGCGCGACGCCGCACGCGCGCGTCGGGATCGGTCAGGCGCAACTTGTGTTTCACCCAGCCCGCACCGCTGCCGAACGCAGACACGGCCAGCTTGTGCTCGGCCAGCACGGCCTGCACCTCGGCCACGTTCACGGCGCGCGGATCGCCGAAGAATAATTCTACCGCATCAAAACCCAGCGCGGCGGCGCGGGCGCAACTGGCGGACAAATCATCCCAGAACACGAAGGGACCCCCGCGCAGCTCCGGCACGAGTGAAATGGTAACGGCGGAACGAATCATGTAGGGGCAAAACTAGGCAGGCGGGAAGCGCAGCGCAAGCGGGGCGTGCCGAGGACAATAGTGGGACAGCCGCCCCCGGCTGTCGCTGG
The DNA here is from genome assembly GCA_043757045.1 of Akkermansia sp. GTDB lineage: Bacteria > Verrucomicrobiota > Verrucomicrobiia > Limisphaerales > SIBH01 > JANNGC01. Next base: position 2,321 of record JAYVQC010000238.1, read on the forward strand.
TCCTGCAAGCGCCCCCGCTTGCAGTTCACCAAGCGGGGGCGCTTGGTGGACTAATGACCGGCGAGGGCGCCGGCCCCACTAACACTTCGCCGGCCGCTCACCGGGTGTCCCGCATCTCTGTTTTGCGCACATGGCGCTCCAAGTCCCCCGCGCTCATCTCCACCTTCGCGCCGTTCTTCGGCACCTCCACGCCGGCGCTCCAGAGGATGCCGTTCACCACGAGCCGGCGCTGGTCCGCGAGTTCCCAATTCTTGTGCAGGTCAAGGCCGGTGAAACAAAACGCCCGTCCGCCGCCTTCGCGCTCATAAGTCCACGCGATCACTTCGTCGCGCCCGTTGAATTTTTTCGCGTCAGCGGTGGTGCGCGATTTGTCCGGCACCTGGCCGACGAGCAACGGCGTGAAACCTTGGTCGTCCGCGAAATGCAAATTGTAGAGCCAGCCATCGCCCTTCGCGGTGAACGGCTTCACGCCGCGCAACACCGGATGCTCGCCCTTGGGCTTCAAGTCCATGTCCCAATGCCCGCGGCAGCCGATGTCCGCCAGCCACACGCCGCCGATGGCCCCCTTCGCGTCGGGCGCGTGTTCCGCCGGCAAATCCACGGCCTGATGAAACACCGCCAAGCCAATTCCCTCCTCGGCCAGTTGGCCCAGCTTCTCCCGACGCGCCTGCTCGATGAGCGGATGCTTCGCGCCGCCCTCCATGAGCACGACGATGGATTTCGCGCCGTCGAAGAGCGCCTCATTCGTCGGCCAAGTGTGGGCCAGCACCGGCCACACACCGGGCGTTTGTTTCAACCAACCGAACATCAGCGCGCAGTCGGCAAAGTATTCGTGCTGGCCCGGCTTGCTGCTCGGCTCGCCGGCGAGCAGGACGATTTTCGTGAGCTTGGAATCTGGGGTGTCGAGTTCGAGCGGGACAGTTTGCGCCGCGTGCGCTTGAAAAAAGACCAGGGCCAGAAGCAGTGCGGTCAGGCCGCACGCGCGCGGGTGATTTCGTGATGGAAGCATGGCGCGAGACTGAACGGCCCGGTGCGACTTGGCAACTCCGCGCCCGGTGCCTCTTCCGCCAGCGGCCGAAAACAAAAAACCGGCTGCACGCGCAGCCGGTGATCGGGACCAACCACAAAAATCAGCCCGGAAACGAGAGCGTGAACGTCCCCGCCGCGCTGCCCGTGTCGGCTCCGTTCACAAATTTGAAGGTGAACTTGCCGCTCGTGGTGGTGGTGAAATTGACTTTAACCGTCGTCACGCGGCCGCCCAGTTGGGACAGCACGATGACTGCCGTGTTGAGACCGGTGCGCGTGTAGGTGTAATTGCCGGCGACGGTTTCTGAAACGAGTCGCTGCTCGTAATTGGTGCTGTCCGTGAAGGTGATGGCACCCGACTTCGCGCGCTCCTGGTAGTTGAGGACCGCGCCGGAAATGGCGCCTGGCTGCGGCGCAAAGCCCAGCCGGCCTTCGCCTTTGACCACCAGTTTCTCCGCCGTGACCAGCTTCTTGAAAATCTGCCGCCCGCGCACCAGCGCGGTCTGCTGGTTGGTTTCCGAGAGGTTGGCGATGAGGAGCGCGTAGGCTTGATCAATGTTTTTCATGGCCGCCTTGCGCGTGGGCACAAAGTCGTTCAGCCCGTTGGTGCGAAAGCTGAGTTCACCGATTTTCACGGAGGCGTCGTAGATGAAGTTGGAGGAAATCGTGGCGCCAGCCTCGACGAGCAAGGAGTCCGTGAAGGCGTATTTGCCAAGGTGGACCACGGCGAGAAAGAAACGGTCGTAATCCTGCGCCACGCTGGTGGTGGGCTTGCTCAAATCCTTCAACGCGCGGTTGAAGGTGCGAACCATCTTTTGGTGTTCCTCGTCGGGGGAAGGGGCCAGCGCGTCCCGATAGCCGGAGAGTTGGTTGGACAAGCCGACCATGTAGTCGGTGGTGAGGGCGCGCGAGGAAGGAGCCAGCACCAGCAGGGCCGCCGCCGCGAATAGCTGCATCACAAGAGACTTCGTTATTTTCATAGTTGCCTCTCGTATCGGCGAAACCGTGGCGGCGGTTAAGAATATTCTGAAAGAGAAATAGGCACCCCATCACCGCGCCGTCTTCGCGCGGTGGCGAATCCGCAGTTGCATTTCCAGCAGGCGCAACCGGCGTTGCGCGGCGAAGGCTGCGGGCGTGGCCCCGAAGTCGCGCACCACTTCCTCGTAGAGCAGGCGCGCGCGCTCGGGATCGTTCTTGTGGCGCAGGTGCCACGCGGCGAGGAGCAGCAGCCAGTGGCCGCGCTTTGCGGCGGGCTGGTTCGGCATGATGAGCAGCAGTTCGATCTGCTCCACGGCGGTGTCCGCGTCGCCGAGATTGTCGGCGAGCACGCGGGCGAATTCCTCGCGCGCCTCCGTGTCGTCAGGATTTTTCTGCAACGTCTCGACGGCGTCGCGCGCCTCGGTCATGGCCTGCTCGCGCGACATGGCCCGAAAGGCGAGTGTCTCGGACTCGTCGGGAATGTGCGGCAGCGTCATGGGTGACCCGGCGTCGCGGGCCTCGAGTTCCGCGCGCGTCGCGGGAAGCTGGTTCGCGCGCTGGCGGGCCATGCGTTCGAGATGCGTGCCGGGAATACGGGCGCAGATTTCTTCGAGCGCGGCGCGCGCGGCGACGGGGTCGCGTCCGTGTTTGAGCTGCCAGTCGGCGAGGCGGTGGAGCGCGATGGAGACTTGCACCGGCGTGGTCTTGGGCTGCGCGCAGAGGTCGCGCACGGTGGCATCGGCGCCGGGCAGATCGTGGAACTGCGTGGCGTAGAGTTCCGCGAGCATCATCCAGCCGTCGAAATCGTCCTCGAATTCTTCCAGCTCGCGGATGACCTCCTTTTCCGCCTCGTCGTATTGGCCGTAATTGAGTTTCACGATGGCGCGCGAGTAGGAGGGCGCGGGCTTTTTCTTTTCCGGCTTCAAAGTCATCGCCATGTGAACGAACGGCAGCGTGCAGAGTGCGAGCGTCAGCCCGAGCAGCCACCAGCCCCCGGCAAAGATCAGCACCGCTGCGAGCGGAATGAGCAGAAACATCCACGCGCCACCCATCATCTGGAAATCCCGATGCCCGCGCGCCGCGCCGAACACGCGGCAGAGCAGCCAGAGAAAACTGATCCCGGCCCAGTAGGAAATAATGATGAGCGTGGAGGTGAATGAAACGAGGTTGAACGATTGATGCCATGCCTTCAGCCCCGCGCTCAACGGCTGCACGCTGGGCCAGACCGGCGGGCCGAAGAGTCCGAGGTTGAACAACGCCCACAGCGCGATGGGAATGATCGCGCCGAGCCAGACCCAGCGCAGGAAATAAACGCGCTCGTCGTCGCTCCACTCGCCACCCGCGCCGAGCCGCCGCCAGTAGCGGCGCGCGATCAGCACGGGCAGAGCGGCGATGAGGATGGCGGGCAGCAGGGCCATTCGAGTGCGCGCACTCTATCGGGCCGGGCGGGGAAACCAAGCGCGGGCTAGGAGCGCGGGCGTCCCGCCCGCCGGCATGGAACCACGACCTGTTTCGCCCCGACCGTGTGGGGAGGTCGGAAATATTCTGCGCGCTCCGGCGGGCGAGACGCCCGCGCTCCTCCCTGGTGTCCGCCACTTTCAATCGCACCCAGTCTCGACTCTGTTCTTCCGTTCGCGAAATCATTCCCCTACAACCCACGCACTCTATGAAACGTCATCTCGCGCTTGCGCTCTCGTTCGCACTCACCACCTCTTTTCTATCCGCCGCCACGGCCCTCGTGCCGCCGAAGCCGGACGACGCCTTCTTCGCCAATTTTAATCCCCAGCCCGCGCCCCAGCCGGACGGCCTGCTGCTGAAGAAAGGCGACAAGCTCGCCATCATCGGCGACTCGATCACGGAGCAGAAGATGTATTCGCGCGTGATGGAGACCTATCTCACCGTCTGTGTGCCGCAGCTCGAAGTGACCGCGCGCCAATACGGCTGGGGCGGCGAGACCGCGCCGGGCTTTCTCTCGCGCATGACGAACGACTGCCTGCGCTTCGAGCCGACCATCGCCACGACGTGCTACGGCATGAACGACCACGGCTACGGCGCGTATCGCGACGACATCGGGAACCGCTATCGCAAGGCGCAGACGGCCATCGTGAAATCTTTCAAGGCTAACGGTGCACGGGTCGTGCTCGGCTCGCCGGGTTGCGTGAGCAAGAAGGCTGAGGCGCTGAACCTGAACCTGTGCGAGCTGCGGAACATCGACATCGACATCGCGGCGCAGGAACAAGTCGCGTTCGCGGATGTGTTCTGGCCCATGTTCACGGCGGAGCACGTCGCGAAATCGCGTTACGCCACGAACTACGCCATCGCCGGCAACGACGGCGTGCATCCCGGCTGGTCGGGCAGTTTCATCATGGCCTATGCGTTCCTCCGCGCGTTTGGTTTGGACGGAGAAATCGGCACCTTCACCGTGGACCTGGGCGCGGGCACGGCCACGGCGAGCGCGGGTCATGAAGTCGTCGCGGCGAAGAGCGGCGAAGTGCAGATCAAGAGCGCGCGCTATCCCTTCTGCGCCACCGGCGACGTGAAGAGCGACAACAGCATCCGCTCCGCGATGTCCCTCGTGCCGTTCAACCAGGAGTTGAACCGCCTGACGCTCATTGCGAAAAACGGTGCGGCACAGAAATACAAAGTGACGTGGGGCGACAATTCGAAGAGCTACACCGCCGCACAGCTCGCCGCCGGCGTGAACCTCGCGGAAGATTTCGCGGTGAATCCCTTCTCAAAAGCGTTTGAGAAAGTGGACGCTGCCGTGCTGGCCAAACAGAACTACGAGACCACGCAGGTCAAAACCATGTTCCACGGCCCGGAGTTCAAGCTGGAGCCGGACACGATGACGAAGCTCACGGAACGCGTCCGCGCACCGCTGGCCGCGAACATCGCCAAGTCCTTCACGCCGGTAACGCACACGATCCAGATTGTGGCCGAGTGAGCGGTGGGCAGTGACGGCGGAGCGCCGTGCTTTTCCTGCTTCCCTGAATTCATTGTGTAATCCTAGCCTCGCGCATGGACAAGGATCAGGTCGCCGACATCTTGGTGGACATCGGCGTGATCTCATGCCGTCGAACGTCATCGTCGACGAAGGCGACCTGCCCCATAAGGCGGACTTCGGCCTAGCCAGGCGCTTGAGAGATGACTCCGAAATGACGTGCGCCGGTCAAGTCTTGGCACGCCGGGCTTCATGTCGCCGGAACAGGCGGCGGGCCGACGTAAGGACATCCGTGCTCCAAGCGACCCTGGCGCAGAAACTCACCGTGAATTCTCTCACCAACATCGCGCGCATCAGTGAAGCGGACTGTAGCTGCCGCCGCGCGGTGGCGTTGGCTCCAAAGAACTTCGAAGTGCTGCGCATTCGAGCGATCGTGCAGGCGAAGTTCGCTGCGGCGGAAGGCCGGTAACACCATTTCTGAGAGGGTGAAGGTGTTCGCCTGCCAGCGCCTGCAAAAGATTTTTCGTAACAGTTCGACAGATTTCCTTTTGTAAGAGTTAGAAGCCACGCCGCGAATGCGGGCCGGGGCGGGAAACAAAATCGGTTGGTAACGCAAAAACAAAACACGGGCGGTTCGCAGGAGACACCATTATGAAATCAATTATTCATCACTCAACCTTGGGCAGAATTAAGCGGCAACTCGCTGCTCTGTTCGCCGCGTTTGGCGCAGTGCTCGCCATTGGCACCCTACAGGCGCAAACCACGCTCACGCTCACGGCCACGAATCTTTTCGGCGGCGTGGGCGATCAGCGCGCGACCGCCGCCGGCATCTCGGGCGGCGCGTTGTATTTTTCCGGTGTGGCGGCGGCGAATACCGGCGATGGACTTGTGGTCAGCTACGCGCTGCCGATGGCGAACAACGCCGCGCCCACATGGAGCGCACTCTGGCCGGGCCTGACCGGCGCGGATGATTTCACAGGTGTCGCGGTCTCCACCAGCGGCGTCTATGTCGCAGGCAGCAGTTTCAATCGCACGACGGACAGCGTGGGCGGGAAAGAGAACAAGGGCATCACGGTGAAATTTCCGCTGACCGGCGCGACGGGCGGCGGTTTCGGCGGCGCGATTTGGGACCGGCAGACGCCTGCCGCTCCGGGGGCGTTGCCCTATGGCGGCAGTGAATCGCTGTGGGCCTCGCTGCTCACCGTCGAGGGCGGCAGCACGTTCGTTTACGTGACTGGCGTCGCGCAGCAGAACGGGGCGAACGGCGGACGACTGTTCATCTCTAAACTCGATGCGAGCGGCACCGTTCTTTGGACGCGCGACGATTCCGCGAGCATGGTCGCCAACGCCTACAGTATCGGGCGCGGCCTCGCGGTGTTGAACGGGAACATCTACGTCTCCGGCTTCAACGCTGACAACGGCAACCGCGGTTATCTGCGGAAGTACGACGCCAGCGGCAACCTGCTCTGGGCGCACACGAACGCAGCGGGGCAATACGTCGGCGCGACGACGCTGGGCGGGGCCATCTTCGCCGTGGGCCAGGTCGGCGCGGGCGCGGCCGCCAACTTCCTCGTCGATAAATGGGACGAGGCGGGAAATCTGCTCTGGTCACAGCAGTATGATCGCAGCAGCGCCGAGGACATTTTGAATGCCGTCACGGCGTTCGGCGGACGGATTTACGCGTCCGGCTCCACGCGTGGCACCACAGCGGGCGGGGCGGATGCCGCCGTGCTCGAGATTGATCCCGCCACGGGGAATTTGCTCGCGACCACGCTGTACGGCGGCGCGCAGGACGATTTCGCCAACGGCATTGCCACGGACGGGACCGACCTCTACGTGGTGGGCGAAACGCGGAGCTTCACCGCCAACGGCAACACGGCCGGGCAGAATGACGCGTTCGTGGTGCGTTACGCGGTGACTCCGATCTTGACCTCTCTCGCCATCAGCCCGGTCAATCCGGTCATTGGCGTGGGCAGCAATAAGCAGTTCACCGCCACGGGAACTTTCAGCGATGGATCATCGCGGGCGTTGATCGGTGGTGGCGGGACCTGGGCGGGCAAGGCTCCGATTCCCACGGCCAGCTATGCGCCGGGCGCGGCGTTTGTCGGCGGAAAATTTTACGCCATCTCGGGCTTCGCCACCGCCCGCGTCGGCATTTACGATCCGCAGGGCAACACCTGGACCACCGGCGCGCCGTTGCCGCCCGACACCGGCTTCAACCTGCGTCAATACGCAGGCGTGACGGTCGAGAGCGGGAAAATTTATGTCATCGGCGGTGACACGGGCGGCAGCGGCGACCGCGCGACGCTCTTGCGTTACGACCCGGTGTTGAATGCGTGGACGAATCTGCCCCCGATGCCGCTGGGCCCGCGCTACGGACTTGGCGCGGCGACGTTGAACGGAAAAATCTACGCCGTGGGCGGAACAACCGTCGCCGCCGGCAGCTATCTCAGCCGCGTCGAAGAATACAATCCAGCGAGCAACACCTGGACCACGAAAGCCTCAATGCCAGCGGCGCGCGTCGGCGCACTGGTCGGCGCGATTAATGGGAGGCTGATCGTGGCCGGCGGATCGGACGCCCTCGGCGCGACCAATCTCACCTACTCTTACAATCCCGCGACCGACACCTGGACGACCAAGTCTCCGATGCCGGTGAGCGGTGGGGGGGATGCCACGGTGTTGAACGGAAAATTATTTTCCATCGGCGGCGTCACCGCCGGGCAGCAGCTGGTTCTCTCGTACGACGCCGCATTGGATGCCTGGAACACGAACTACGCATTGTTGCCGACCGGCCGGCACGCCATCGGCGTTGCGGCGGACGAGTTCAACAACAAGATTTACGCGGTCGGCGGCTATTTCTCCAGCACGCTGGCCACGCTGGAAGTTTTCACCGCGCCCGAAGTCGTCTGGAGCAGCGGCAGTCCGTCCGTGGCGACGATCGACGGCAATGGTCTTGCCACAGGCCTGAGCGTCGGCGGCAGCATCATCACGGCGACCGCGGCGCTGGGCAGCACCAACACTTTGTTGACCGTCGTGGCGCCCCCGAATATTTCGACGCAGCCGATGAACGCGACCGCCCCCGGTAACGGCAGCGTGACCCTCGGCGTGACGGCGACCGGCGGCGGTTTGAGCTACCAGTGGCGCTTGAACGGGACCAACCTCGCGGGTGCGACCAGCTCGACGCTGACGTTAAACAGCCTCAACGCGAGCCAGGCCGGAGTTTATACTGTGGTGGTGAGCAACGCCGCCGGCAGTGTCACGAGTTCCGCCGCGACCTTGAGCCTGCTGAACCTGAACATGTTCGCCGGGTTGACCATCGTGGGTCAGTTGGGCGGCAACTACCAAATCGACTACCGCAACAATTTGAACAACACCAACTGGTTCAACCTCACCAACGTGGTGCTGCCCAGCAGCCCGTATCTGTTCATTGACACGGCCTCGCCGCAATACCCGCAACGATTCTATCGCGCGGTGCTCGTGCCGTAACGAGTATTGGCCCGGATGGGTCACAGCGGGCTTTGGCGCCAATCTGTGTGTGCGCCAAGGCCCGCCTTCTTTTTTTGGCAACGTGCCGCCGGTTGCAAACCGGCGGCACGTTGCTTCACACTCCGCCGCATGGACAAGGATCAGGTCGCGGACATCTTGGTCGATATCGGGCTGTTGCTCGAACTCAAGGGCGAGAACCCGTTCAAGACGCGCGCGTATCAGAATGGCGCGCGCACCATCCAGCAGTTGGAGGAGCCGCTGGCGAAGATCGTTTCGGAAAATCGGCTCGGGGAAATCAAGGGCATCGGCGAGGCGCTCCAGCAGAAAATCACGGAACTCGTCACCACGGGCGCGTTGAAATACTACGAGGAACTCAAGGCGTCCATCGCGCCCGGCTTGCGCGACATGCTGGAGATTCCCGGTCTTGGGCCGAAGAAGATCAAAGCCATGCACGACAAGCTGGGCCTTGATTCCATCGAGAAGCTGGAAGCGGCGTGCAAGGCGGGCACGGTCGCGGAACTCGCAGGCTTCGGCGAGAAGACGGCGGCGAACATCCTCGCGGGCATCGAACGCAAACGCACCTACGCCTCGAAGCATCGGCTCGTGCACGCGCTCGTGGCGGCGGAGCCGATTCTGGAAAATTTGCGCGCGCATCCCGACGTGATTCGCTGCGCCACGGCGGGCAGTTCGCGCCGGCACAAGGAGGTCATCGGCGACATTGATTTCCTCGCGTCGTCGAAGAAGCCGGCGAACGTGATCGAGTTCTTCGTGTCGCAGCCGGGCATTCTTTCCGTGAGCGCGCAGGGCGACACCAAGGCGAGTGTGGTTTTGGAAGGCGGCATTCAGGCCGATCTGCGTGTGGTGAGCGACACGGAGTTTCCGTTCGCGCTCGCCTACTTCACCGGCAGCAAGGAGCACAACATCGTGATGCGCCAGCGGGCCATCGCGCGCGGGTTGCGGCTGAATGAGTACGGACTGTTCAAATCGAAGGAGGAGACGCGCGACCCGGCGCTGCTCGTGAAGTGCCAGACCGAAGAGGAGATTTATTCTGAGTTGGGCTTGGCTTACGTGGAGCCGGAATTGCGCGAGGACAACGGCGAGTTCGACGCCGCAGAAAAGCATCGCCTCCCCCGCCTGCTCGAATGGACCGACCTGCGCGGCTCATTGCACAATCACTCGAACTGGAGCGACGGCCGCAACACCTTGGAGGAAATCGCCGCGCACATGCAGGAACTCGGGCTGGCGTATTGGGCGATCACGGATCACTCGAAGTCTTCGTATCAAGCCAACGGTCTCGACGTGGCGCGCGTGCGTCAGCAGATCCAGGATGTTAAAAAGTTAAACGAGAAACTCGCCGACGAAGGTTCGGACTTCCGCCTCTTCACCGGCACCGAGGTGGATATTCTCAACGACGGCCTGGATTTCCCCGACGATTTGCTGGCCGAACTCGACGTGGTGGTGGCGAGCATTCACCAGGGTTTCACGCAGAGCGAAGCCGAGACGACGAAGCGGCTCGTGCGCGCGGCGGAAAACAAATACGTCCACATGCTCGGCCATCTCACCGGGCGGCTGCTGCTGGAGCGCGATGGTTACGCGCTGAACCATTCCGCCGTCATCGAGGCCTGCGCCGAGACCGGGACGTGGATTGAACTGAACGCCAGCCCGTATCGTTTCGACATGGACTGGCGGCATTGGAAGCACGCGAAAGGCAAAGGCGTGAAGTGCGTGATCAACTGCGACGCCCACCGCCTTGAGCACGCCGGCTTCCTGCGGCTCGGCGCGGGCATCGCTCGCAAGGGCTGGCTGACGAAGGGTGACGTGATCAACACGCTGCCGCTCCAGCAACTGAAGGAAGAGTTGGGGCGAAAGCGCGCGCGGTGATGTGGCGGCAGCCATCTTGGCTGCCAGTGAGCCGTGGCTTCCAGCCCGGCGGAGAGAAGCCCGAGCAGCAGAAGGCCGCTGAAATTTCTTCACGCCCCGCAGACCCGTCGCGCCCTTTTCCGGGCGGCTGGAAGCCGTCCCTCACAGTCAGGCAGGATGCCTGACGCTACTTCCACCGATTCGCCAGAAAAACAATTCGCAATCCCCCGCGCTTGGTGTTTCATCTCGCCCGTTTGAATTATGCCCAAGCGCACTGACATCCATTCGGTCCTCATCATTGGCGCCGGCCCGATCATCATCGGGCAGGCGTGCGAATTCGATTACTCCGGCACCCAGGCGTGCAAAGCCCTTCGCGAAGAGGGCTATCGCGTCGTGCTCGTGAACTCGAATCCGGCGACGATCATGACCGACCCGGAGTTCGCCGACCGCACCTACATCGAGCCGATCACGCCGGACTGCGTGGAGAAAATCATCATCCGCGAGAAGGAGGAGATGAAGAAGATGGGCGCCCAGGGCAAACTCGTCCTGCTGCCCACCCTCGGCGGCCAGACGGCGCTCAACACCTCGATGGCACTGAACAAAAACGGCGCGCTCGCCCGTCACGACGTGGAGATGATCGGCGCGAAACCCGAAGCCATTCACAAAGGCGAAGACCGTTTCGCGTTCAAGGAATTGATGCTCCAGATCGGCCTCGATGTGCCCATCTCCGGTGTCGCGCACAATCTCGACGAAGCCCGCGCCGTGGCGAAATCCATCGGCAAATTTCCGCTCATCATTCGCCCTGCGTTCACGCTCGGCGGCACGGGCGGCGGCATCGGTTACAATCAGGAAGAATTTGAAGCCATCGCCAAGAACGGCATCGAGCTTTCGCCGGTGCACGAAATTCTCATCGAGGAGTCGCTGCTCGGTTGGAAGGAATACGAGATGGAGGTCATGCGCGACAAGGCCGACAACTGCGTCATCATCTGCTCCATCGAAAACTTCGATCCCATGGGCGTCCACACCGGCGACAGCATCACTGTCGCGCCCATCCAGACGCTGACCGACAAGGAATTTCAAATCATGCGCGACCAGAGCTTCGCCGTGATCCGCGCCGTGGGCGTCGAGACCGGCGGCTCGAACATCCAGTTCGGCGTCAGCCCCGAGACCGGCCGCATGGTCATCATCGAGATGAACCCGCGCGTCAGCCGCAGCTCTGCCCTCGCGTCCAAGGCCACCGGTTTTCCGATCGCGAAGATCGCCGCCAAACTCGCCGTCGGCTACCTGCTCGACGAACTTCGCAACGACATCACGCGCGAAACCCCCGCGAGCTTCGAGCCGAGCATTGATTACGTCGTCACCAAGATTCCGCGCTTTGCCTTTGAGAAATTCCCGCAGGCCGACCCCACGCTCACCACGCAGATGAAAAGCGTCGGCGAAGCGATGGCCATCGGGCGCACGTTCAAGGAGAGCCTGCAAAAATGCCTGCGTTCGCTGGAGATTGGCCGCAGCGGTTTGGGCGGCGACGGCAAACCCTGGCGCATCGGCACGGAAGTCTATGGCGACCGCGACATCCTCCCGCGCGACGTCATCAGCCGCAAACTGAGCGTGCGAAGAGTGTTTCCATTCGGCGGCGCTTCGGTTATTAAATCGCCACCATGAATTTTCGCGTGCGAGTCGGCAGCGAGGCCCTGCCCGTTGAATTCGTATTCGCTGCGCAGGACGACTTGGTATCGTTGAGTCGTTGGCGCTCGCCCGAACATTTGCACGATAATCCGCACGTTCAAGACGCACTTGAATACTGCCAACTGGCAAACAAACGTTGGAAATCCTACCGGGCGATTGGTCGGACAGCGGCGTCTTTGGAGGAGATTGGGCGCGCGATTCAAAAAGACGCCAGTGCCGAGGTTGTGTTTGTGATGCTGGCTCGTGCCGCATGGCACAAGCCTTCGCCGATTCTTGGATTCTGTTTTTGCCGAAGAACGTGGTGTCATCATGTCCTCCTTGATTTTGCGGCGGCGCACCCGAACGCCATCGGTCCAGCCGGTGGCGAAGTGCAGGGCGTTGGCGCGGGCATGTTGTATTCGCTGGTCCAGGTGGCAAGTGGCCTCGGCGTCAAAACCGTTTGGGGCGAGGCGACCAGGAATTCCGCCAAGTTTTATGTGAAGACTTTGGCGGTTCGGAAAGTGGCCGACCACTTCTTCATCAGAGGCCGCACGCGCAAGCATTGCCTTCAGCAGTTCGGCCTTGTGGCCTGGCGATGATCGCGCTTGCACGATTTGAAAGATTGTGTGAAATTTTTCGCATGAAAAAAGTTCGCAAACTGAAGATGACGTGGGAAAACCTGCTGAAGATTGAGGAGAAGCATCCTTTTTCCGCAGGCAATCCGACGGGGTCATTTGTTTTGCCTTCTTACAAGTTAAAGAAGCATTCTTCGGTCCATAGGAAAGTGCATTCTTGGCATCGTGAATTAGTTCCTGCATAAGCGAAGAGTTTTCCCGCCAAACTCGCCGTCGGCTACCTGCTCGACGAACTCAAGAACGACATCACGCGCGAAACCCCCGCGAGCTTCGAACCGAGCATTGATTACGTCGTCACTAAAATTCCGCGATTCGCGTTTGAAAAATTCCCCCAAGCCGATCCGACCCTGACGACCCAAATGAAATCCGTGGGCGAGGCGATGGCAATTGGCCGAACCTTCAAAGAATCCCTCCAGAAATGCCTCCGCTCCCTCGAAATCGGCAGAAGCGGACTCGGCGGCGACGGCAAACCGTGGCGCATCGGTACGGAAGTCTATGGCGACCGAGACATTCTCCCGCGCGACGTAATTTCCCGCAAACTCTCCGTCCCGAACGCCGAACGAATCTTTTTCGTCCGTCACGCGCTTCGCGCCGGATTCACGATTGAAGAAATCTTTGGCCTGACCAAGATAGATCGGTGGTTTCTCGTCCAAATAAAGGAAATTGTGGATTTTGAAGAAGAACTGGCGACCACGAAAAACTGAAACAAGGCGGTCGCAATCTGCGACCACATCCAAACCCATGGACCAACACACAGTCGCGATTCCGATGGAGCGGATTGAGCGGGCCATCCTGCTGATTCGTGGCGAGAAGGTCATGCTGGATTCGGACTTGGCCGAAATCTACGGCGTGGAAACGAAAGCGTTGAACCGCGCCGTGAAGCGCAACGCCAGTCGTTTCCCCACGGATTTCATGTTTCACCTGACAGCAGAGGAGGCAGC
>JAYVQC010000239.1:0-15837 GCA_043757045.1 Akkermansia sp.
CGGTGTCGTTTACGTTTCATGCTGAGTTTTCCCGGGCGGCTTCGCCGCCCGGAAACTCTCATAACATGTGGATCAATTTAAGGGGAGCAGGCCACCGGCAGGAAGCCTACGGTCGAAGTCGAGATGCGTGAATGGCAACTGGAGCGTGACGACCGGGCGCTGCACGCATGGTCAGGTCACATCATGATCAATGATGAGTAACTCTCTCTCACGAAAAACGAAATCCGGCGCGACCAAATCGCCCGGCGTGATGCGTCGCTCGAACGCCTTCGCCTCGCCCTCGTCGCCAGACCAGCAACTGTAAATCTGCTCGACACGATGCTCACGAACGTAGCGCGCCAGCCGTGCCGACGACTCCAACGCATGGGCTCGCTCCGTGGACGGGTCATCACTAAACTCGGGATGCCCGCGTCCGTTGAAGCCGCAGCCGCAACTCGTATGGCTGCCAGCCTGACGAACGTGTGGCAGCACAAGGTGGCGACAGACAGGCTGCTCATGCTCGGTCAACTCTGTGACGTTGAACGCTGGCGTGTCCGGCTGCCACGGAATCAGCGGTAGTGGTGAGTGCGAAGCGATGTAGGCGACCATGCACATAGCGGCGTCCGATGCGGATTAACGACCCAAGCGCAGCGACGGCGGCCACGAGGCGCGCCGATTACAACTACGCCGACCCGCCGCCGTTTGTGGCAGCGGATGGTTACGCCGCTGGTGTTGGTGTTGAGGATGCACCTGGATGCAAAACAATTGTGGGAGGCTTCGTGCAAACAACGTCAATAATCGAGTCGCAAACCAATTCGTAGTGATAAACAGGAACACGCCACTCGGAATGCGCTGACAGGAGAGTCGACTTGGTAAAGCGGCGAAACGTGCTGCCCTCGAAAGTCTGCTTTGGGCTGGCCTCAATCGTGGAAATGGCGAACTCATCCCACACACGAACCAACACACAGTCAGTGAAAGTGAACTCTGCTTCGCACCGAACCGAAAAAACCTGTGGATAAGACATGATGTCCGTGCCATGCCGCCCCAGCACATTAGGAGATTCGTGGCGCATACTCGAAGACACGCGAATCAATACCTGGTCAGAACGAACGAGACGTATCTCAACCAAATTCCACGGTCTTTGAAGTTCAGGAGCAAATGCAATCATAGGCAATGTAGTGAAGCGGCCTAACATCCAATGAACCAAAGCCCGAAGAATCCGCCAGCCCGGCGGGCGAGACGCCCGCGCTCCGATCCACGTTCTTCATCGCGTTATTTTCCCGCCGCCCATTTCGATGCGTTCACGAGGAGTTGCTTGAACTCGGGCAGGTCATGCACGCGGGCGTCGTGGCCGAGGGCCAGGCCCACGACGCGCGTCTGCGGATGCTTGATGACGAAGACGCTGGGATAAGCCTTCTGGTCTTTCTTGCTCGGAGAAGTCTCGGCGAGCACTTCCATCGCGGGTCCCTTGGCGTCGGGCTTCACGTAGTAAAGCTCGTCGGTGACTTTGAAGCTGGCGGTCACGCCCTTCGTGATCGGGTGTTCCTTGTTGACGACGTTCACGGTGAATTCGCCGAGGTTGTCGTGGCCGCGCGAGCCGCCGCCCACGAGGTCGCGGTTGAACTCGGGCCAGTCGGCAAAGTTGTACCACAGGCCGGGATGCAGCAGCACCACGCCCTTGCCGGCCTTGATGAAGTCATTCAGCGCGGCGCGGCAGTCGGGCGTGGCCCACTTCGCGGCGTTCACGCTCAACACCACGACGTCCACGTTCTTCAATTCGCGCGCGGTGGTTGCGCCGTCCTCGGTGTAGTTCACGGAGAAGCCCGCCGCCTTGAGCGTCTCGCTGTCGGCGCGGTTGAAGAACTTTTGGTAATCATGCGAACTGCCGCCGCCCACGAGCAGCGCCTTGGTGCCCGCGCCCCAGGTGAAGGGCGCGGAGGGCAGGGCATCCGTCGCGGTCGTGGCCGGAATGGCGGCAACTTTCTTCGGCGCGGGGCCGCTGTCCGCCGTGATGGCGATGAAGACGGTGGCGACCTGGTTGTTCAAACTCTCCAGCGTGATTTTGGAAATCGTGCCGCCCTTCAACTCGCGCGTGAATGAGCGCACCTGGCCGTTGTTCACGAGGTCCAGCACCTTGGTCGAGCCGGGCACTTCGTTGCCGGGATTGATGTAGTCCACGATCTCGATCCCGTTCTTGATCTCGAACTGTTCGCTGCCGCCCTCCGCGTAAGTCACGGTGATCTTCGCCGCGACCAGTCCTTTCAAGGTGTCGCCGTTGTAGGGCCACGCCCAGCCGCCCACGCCGCCGAGGAAGTGCAGCCGGTTCGCCTTCACGTTCAAGTTCGGCAGTTCGATCTTTTGCGGCAACGTCTTGGCGAAACCCGAGCCGCCCTTGAGCACCACCACGTTGTTGCCGGATGAAACCTTGGCCGGATTTTCCACCGCGAACGGCACGTCCCCCGCCTTGACGAGGCCGAACTTCTTGAAGCGCAGTGATTCATCAACTCGCTCCTGGCTGCTGAACAGGCCCTTGCGCGTGTCGGCGGTGAACGCGTTCTTCATGTCAATGACGCGGTAATTGCTGTCGCCGCCGATCATGTAGGCCATGAGGTCGCGCAAGGTTTCCTCGCCCAGCGCCTCGAAGCCCTCGGGCATGATCGAGCGCCCGGTGTTGCGGCGCGATTTGATGTCGGCAGTTTTAATCTCCGTGTCGTTAATGGCGTTGCGGATGACGACGCTCTGGCGGGTGTCGCGTCCGAGAATGCCGTCGTAGGTTTCCCCGTCCTTCGTCTCGATGCTCACGGCCATGTAGTTCTCTTCGACCATGCGGTTGGGATCGAGAATGTGGACGAGCAACTCATGCACGCCATGCACGCCCATGCCGGTGAGGTCGGGGGCAAGCGCCTTGCCTTCGCCGTTGAACTGGTGGCAGACGGCGCAATTGACCGTGAAGGTTTTGTGACCGTTGGCGACGTTGCCGGGCTTGCTGACTTCCGGCTCCAGCTTCGCGATGATTTCGTTCTTCTCCTTCACTTCCGGTCCGCGCAATTCATCAATGACTTCGTTCGCGCGCTTCGCCACCGCGCCATCCGCGTGCGTACGGAGGCGATGAATGGAAGTGGGACTCAGCGAGGTGAGTGAGAGCGCGCCGCCTTTCAGCGCCTCCACGAACGAACGCGACCAGTCGCTGCGCTTGATGATCTGCGCGAACATCGCATCCTGCGACTCAGGGGAAATCTTCGCAAAGCTCGCGGCAAACGCCGGGCCGACGCTGGCGTCGCCGGTCGCGCCGAGCAGGTCAATGGTGCGGCGCTGCAACTCCGGCGAAGCGGACGAGCCGACAATCTTCGCCACGCTGGGTACGATCTCGGCGTTCAATTGACGCACGCCCAGCAGGCTGCCCACCACTTGCGCACGCTGGTCATCCGGCTGACCCGCGTCGCCAAGTCGGGCGAGCAGATCCTGCACGCGTGAGTTCACTTCGGCGGACATCGCGCCTCCTTTGTCCCAGCGTGCGATGAGTGGCAGCGCGGACGCGGGCACGGCCGGGTTTGTGGACTTGAGCGTGGTGCCGAAGGCGCCGCGCAATTCCTCGGACCATTTCGGCACGGTGGCGGGCTTGAGCGCCTTGGCGAGCGATTCAAAAATCACGGCCTTCAATCCGTCCGCGCTGGCCGGTGCATTCGCCACGGCGATGACGGCGGCGGCAGCCTGTTCGGGATCGATTTCAGATTTCTGCGCGACCTGCGTCGTAAGCACGGTGGCGAGCGAGGCGTAGTCCTCCGGCTTTTCCGTTTTCAAGACCGCGCTCAGAAACGCCTGGGGATTCTTCGAGGCCACGCCGGCGATGGCGGACTCCATCCAGTTGTTCGCCGCGCTGGGGTAAAGTTTCACGAGTGCGCTCGCCGTCGCGTCATCCACGGGCATCGTGCCGAGCGCGACAATGGCTTCCAACTGCACGCGCGCGTCGCTGTTCGTGGTGTTGATCAGGATGGCCTGCTTGATGTTGTTCTCGGCGGGCGTGGTACGGAGCGCGGCGACGCGCAGCGCGTTCTTGCGAACTTCGGGCCGCTTGTCATTGAGGGCCGCACCGAGGACGAAATCCGGCAGGATGCCCGCGTTGGCCATGAGCCAGAGGCGGTGGTTCCACGCGGGCGCGGCGTTCGTCTTCGGCATGCGCTGCATGGCCGCGCGGATTTGGTCGCCCGTTTTTTCCGAGAGCAAACGATGCGCGGTGAAACGCACGGGCTTGCTCGGACTTTCCAACGCGGCGGCGAGTTCATCCACAGACGCCTTGCTTAAATCCGGCACCGGCACGGTCGTGGCCTGCTTGTGATTCACGCGCCAGATGCGGGAGAAATAGTGATCGCGGTCGGGGCGCACGGCGGCGTTCACCCCGTTGTGTTTCGGGCCGCGCGTGTCGTTGTGAATCACGGCCTGATTGTAGAAATCAATGATGTAGAGCGCGCCGTCCGGGCCGACGCGCGTCTCGATGGGGCGGTACCACGGGTCACGTCCACCGATGAATTCCTCGGGGCGCGTCATGTGCGCGGCGAAGGTAACGCCGTCCGGCGTCACCGCTTCGTGGTGCGCGATGTTGATCGTCGGCTCGGTGGTGAAGTAGGAGTAATTCCATTCCTTCGGCCAGGTGCCGCCCTCGTAAATCGCGCAGCCTGCCGCCGCCGTGAACTTGCCCACCAGATCGATCTGCACGTAGGCGAGGTTCTCCGCCTTGATGAGCGGGTTGGAGGAACGGTCGCGAATGACGGCTTTGAAACTGGTCGCGTTCTTCACGCGCCCGCGCGCCAACACGGCTTCGGAGAGGACGACATGGTTGAGAATTTCGTTGCTCGTCGGTTGGGTGAACAGCACTTCGTTGTCGCCCGTGATGTCGAGTCCCCAGGTGTTGCCGTTCTTGGAACAGAACTGCTCGAACGCACTGCCGTCCGGTTTGAAGCGCACGACGCCCGAGCCAATTACACCAAAGTCCTTCGCGCCATCCGGCGAACGTACCCGTCCGCCGCTGTAGCCGTGCGTCCCGTAAATCCAGCCGTCAAAGCCCCAGCGGATGTTGTTGATGACCGCGTGCGTGTCGCCCGTGCCGAGTCCGGTGTAGAGCTTCTCGACGGTCTCGGCTTTGCCGTCGCCGTCCTTGTCGCGCAGCCAGAGAATGTCCGGAGCCTGCGAAACAATCACGCCGTCGCGGTGGAAGACGAAGCTCGTGGCCAGTTCCAGTCCCTCGTAGAAAACCTGCTTCTTGTCCGCCACGCCGTCGCCGTCGGTGTCGATGAGTTTGCTGATGCGGTCGCGCGCAGGGCGATCTTGTTGGCCGGCTTCGGGCACGAGGCCGCCGTGGTCTTTCCACTCCGCGCCCTTCTGGTCGTTGCGAATGCCGCGGCGACCGTTCGGATACTCGGGCGTTTCCACCGCCCACATCACGCCCGCCGGATCCCAGTCAATGTTCATGACTTTGTTCACCAGCGGCTCGGAAGCCACGATGGTCTGCTCGAAGTCGGGATGCAGTTCCAATTTCTTCCCGGCCAGCGCGGGCGACGTCGGACCTCCTTCGGGGTAGCGCAACGAGGCGAGTTCCTCCGGCTTGGTGAACAGGTTCACGTCCCGCTTGCCGGCCCACGCGATCCCGCGCAACAGCACCGAACGAAAATGCGGGAGGTTGAACGACTTGTAGTGATGGCCGGGAATGGAAACGAACGCGCGATGGTTGCCCGTCTCGTAGGTCCACATCTGCGGGCACACGTCGTAGATGTGCTGCATCTGGCGGCCACCCTTGGTGTTGCGTTGGTCAGGCGTCCACGAGCCGGCGAGAATTTTCGCCTCGGGCATCATGTGCAGGTCGTAATAAATTTCGTCGTCGAACTCGAAATTCGACGCGCCCGCGATGATCGGATCCGCCTGCGCCGTGTAGTAAATCGGCACGACATGTTCGAGCCACTTCGAGTAGCCATGCTCCCACGCGCCGCCGATGATGGTCTTCCACCACTGCGCGTCATTGCCGCACACCGAGTCGTGCAGGGCGACGATGCCGCCGCCGCGTTTGAGAAACTTGTCGAGGTTCGCGCGGTCGGCGGGATTGATGCGCCCGCCTTCCTCGGTGAAGAACACGATCACGTCCGTCTTCTCCAACTCTTCGGCGGTGGGGAAACCAATCTTCCCGTCCACGACCGCGCCTCGCTCCGTGAGCATCTTCGACCAATCTTTGAGGAAGGTCGGGCCGTCATGCTGGCCGTTGCCGACGGGACCGTGGGTTTTCTTTCCGGCTCGGATGAAAATGCGGAGCGGCGCATCAGCAGCGAAGAGCGTGGTGCAAAGGATGAGCAGGCACGCGGACAAGAGTCTGGTTTTCATAAAGTGTGTGGACGACTTTGCCCCCCGCGCCGATTCACTGGCAACCGCAGAGTGCGCGCACAAATCCACCAGTGCCGCGCGATAATGCAACTTACCCGCGCGGGGTGGGCAGCACGCCCGCCGCCAGCATGACCTTCTGCATAGCGGCAATCGTTTCGGCTGACGGTTTGAAGTTTCCGGGACGGTGGCCCTCGGCGATCATCAGTGGCGTCCAGCCCTGTTTGTCCTTCCGGTTCCAGACTTCAATCTTCGCGCCGTGGTCGGCGAGGAACTGGATCACCTTCGGGAGATTCTTCAATGCCGCGGCGTGCATGACGGTTTCGCCGTTAACATCCACGGCGTTCACGTCTGCGCCCAGTTTCAAAAGCAGTTCCGCTGTCTCGATGACCTCCGGTTCATCGCCCGCCACTTCGGTCGCTTGATCCGAACCGACGTGCCAGCCGCACGCGACGATGAGCGGCGTGCAGCCATCGGCATTGGTCACGGCCGGATTTGCGCCCAGATCGAGCAGCGCGCGCAGGTAAGCCACGTCCGCCGTGGCCGAGGCCATCATGAAAGGTGTCGCGCCGAGCTTGTTGTAGAGACCCGGCCCGCCTTTGCCTGTCTTCAAGCGCGCGTTCACATCCGCGCCGTGTTCGACCAGCTTCTTGATGAACTGAAGGCTGCCCAACTTTCCCGAGCCGAACGGCGGCGGCGCTCCGTTATCCTCGCCGCGCGGTGGCTTGCGAACCCAGCTCATCATGTGCAGCGGTGTGAATCCTGAACGCTGGTCATTCGGATCAGCGCCCGCTTCGATCAAGGCCAGCGCCAGTTCGTAATGACCGTTCTCGACCGCCAGGATCAATGCGCTGGTTCCCTTGCTCGGAATTTTGCCGCCCGGCTTTCGCGGCTCCATCGTTGCGTTCACGTCCACTCCCGCCTTCAACAAAGCGCGAACCACGTCAGCCCGGCCGTCGCGCGCGGCGAAGAACAACGGGGTGAATCCGGAATCCGGCAGCGTCGCATGAACGTCCGCGCCGGCTTTGATCAGCAGTTCGACGACTGCGGTGTGACCATCGGCAGCGGCCCACATGAGAGCAGTTTGTCCGCGCCGTTCCTTGGCGTTCACCTCCGCGCCGCGCCTGAGCAGCGCGCTCACTGGATCGGGCTTGCCGGTGCGCGCCGCCGTCATCAGCACGGTTTCGCCGCCGCGCAAAGTGGTGTTCGGATCCGCACCGCGTTCGAGCAGCAGTTCGACCATGGACGCGTTCCCGTTCTGGCAGGCGAGCGACAGCGGTGTGACACCATAACGGTTCGTCACTGTCACGTTCGCCTTGGCATCGGCGAGAGCTTTGGCGGTTTCGAGATCATCGAGGTGAGCAGCCCAGTGCAACGCCGTCATGCCATCGGCCTGCGGCGCGTTCACGTCGGCGTGTTGCTTGAGCAGCGTGCGGATGGCGGCGCGATCTGATTTCTCGGCGGCGTCGGCGAGTGGGGACTTGCTGGCTGCGACAACGGGAGTCGCGAGCAGCAACGCCAAGCCGATTGTGCCCAACAGTTTCATCACTCGTTGCGACTTTCTTCCGGTTCTCCGCTACTGTCGAGATTCGATATGGAGCCGCTTCAAACGCACCCGCACCAACAGGTCATTCAGCGCGGCGCGCGTTTCATCGCCCGGCAACTCGGGCAGCCGGCTGGCTTCGTGTGCGGCCTGCAATTCCACGCGCAGGCGTTGATATTCCGATTCGTGGAAAGCGATGTCCGCATCTTCCAGCTTGGATTTCTCCGGCCCGGCCAGTTTGCGCGCCACGAGATCAGCGATGCAGGGCAACCGAAACTCTTCGTTCAAGGTGACGAGGTTGGCTTGCACTTCACCCGTGCGCATCAGGTGAATGCCGGTGAGCAGCACGCGATAGACGTAGAGCAACGGCTTCACCCGGCGCGGGCGTTCCTTGTCGAACAACTTCCACTGCGTTTCGGCGAAACCGAAGTAGTGATGCGAGTGGTGCCTGGTGATGCAGCCGCGTGCGATGGCCCTCAACTCCTCGTGCTCCGGCGTCGTGTGAACGATGAGCGGGGAGAAAAGCTGTTCGAGCACGTAACCGTTTTTCTTGAGCAACAGACCGAAGAACTTCCGCACGTCATGGCTCACGATGTCCATCTCCAACCCGTCGATGACGCGCGAGTCCTCGACCGTTTCATCGCGGATCTCCAGACCGAGGACCTTTTCGAGAGGCAACACATGCGCCCCGCGCAGATCAAAGTCCGAGTCCGGCGACGGAAATCCGTAGAGATGCGCCCCGCTGATGGTGGCAAACAACAGCAGATACGGTTGCGCGGCAACGATACGGCGAAGGCGTCGGTCGATGGTCATGGTCCGCTGCGCCTCAGCCACAAGTGGCGAATGACAATGACTCCTGCGGGTAAGCCGTTCTCGACGTAGTTGAACGTGCGCTGATGTTTTGAGATTGCAACCTGCTCGGCATACGCCGTCGCCCTCGTCCGTGGACAAGACTCCGGGCCGAATGAAGTCGGAATCGGTTCTTTGCGTTTGGAGGCGAGCGCTTCGGAAAGTTTGGGCATAAGGGAATAGCTCTCGCGGGCGTAGCCGACCATCATCGCGCTTTGCATCGCCCACGCATAGTCGCCGCGCACGAAGCGGATGAGTCCTTCATCACAATATGCCGAACCTGTCGGATGTTTTCGGTCCACGGGTTTGCACTCGATGAAGAGGCCGTGCTGCGAGTTCATCACTCCGGCGGGCCGGTCAATGAAATCCACGAAGATGTCCGGCATCTTGTCGGGATGGCTGCCATTGAAATTGCGGACCTTCGGCTCACGATGCACCGACGCGAAAACGTCGCTGTCAAACCCGGCCACCACGCCCTTGTTGAAAATCTCGTCGTAGAGCCGTTCGTAAAGTTCGAGGGTAATTGTGTCCTCCTTGGCTATTTGTAAATCGAAGCCAGCACGTCCGCGATTTGTCATCAGTTCCCATGCCGCGCAGAGGGCAGCTTCGATGATGAGATGAGAGCGCAAGGACAACGGTGGATGCGGCAACCGGATTCCCTCGTCGTTGTCCTCAAACATTCTCAGCATCATGCGTCGAAAACGTCGAGGTGTTCGCGGACGAGTTCCGCGCCGAGCAATCGCGCCCGGCTCGGTGTCCAGTAGCGATACTGGTTGAGCAACGCCACGAGTAACCCGCCGCCCACCTGCTGTATGATGCGGGTGCTACCCGTGTCCTCGGCCAGTTTGAGCAGCACATCGCGGAACAATCCGTCGGGCGCGGGCATCGCTGCGCCGCGTTTGAAAATGAGCAACAGGCCGAAAGGTGAGGAAGTTTGGAGGAAAGCCTCGTCCGGCCTCCAAAGTTCAACCTGCGGTTCATCGCCCGTGACTTTAAAGAACGGGCGCAGGATGGATTCAAGGCGCTTGCGGAATCGCTCGCGTTCCACTGGGCGAGGCGGGTTGCACGCGCGGTCACGCGACTCGATGTAGGGCATCGCCACTTCCACCGTGTCACGCACGACCTCCATGTCTTTGCTGTCGAGTCCGAACAAGCTTCCAAAGAAGGTGTCAATCTCGTCGAAGACTGTCAGGTCGCGAGCAACAAGCCGGCGGGAGAGCTGCCCCACAGTCTGGCGTTGTGCCGCTGAAAGTTTTTCAAATGGAAAGATAGGGCAATCATCCACATCAGCTTTGTCTAAAACGCGTCGTTCCGCTCCAAAGCGAGGCTTGGTGCAAAGCACAAAATACATTCGCAACAAAGTGTGAGAGAAAAGATGGATGTAGCGGCCAAGCGTTTCACCATCGGCATGCGCTGCGGCAGAGTAGCCGTGAAAGTTTCGACTGAAGGCCACATCCTCTAGGCTCAAAAGCGCCCAAGCATCCGCGCGGTTTGGTCCAGGCGCTTGCTTCATTAAGACCAGCGGCTGCTTGTAGTTCTCCAATTTTC
Source organism: Akkermansia sp. (assembly GCA_043757045.1). Lineage (GTDB taxonomy): Bacteria > Verrucomicrobiota > Verrucomicrobiia > Limisphaerales > SIBH01 > JANNGC01. The sequence goes on from JAYVQC010000239.1 coordinate 10,283, forward strand.
CTGCTCGATAAAGAGTGGCTCGTTGGAATGTCGGAAGCCCTTTGACATCGACGAGGAACTCTCCCGATTCGACGGAAGTTAGGTTTGGAAGCCCGTGCAAATGACGGGCGTTCATTGGCTTTCCTTTTTCAGCGGTAAAGTAACCTTGTCTGCTTGGAAGACCGAGGCTCTTCCAATAGGCGGCAAGAGAGTCAGACTGGGCATCTGTTAATCGCTTGACGACTTCCACATCCAGAGCAGTCCCCAGCGCCAGCGCCTTCCAAACCCACGGTTGCTCGAAAGTGGATTCGACCTCAACCGGCTGAACGGATTTCATATCAATCCGCATCTCGCCGTTCCGATTCAGTGAAGTGTCATACTGCGGTGTGATGAGCCGCAGCGTATGTCCCGCCTTGGGCTTCCGATTGCGGGCGAACAGCAGCATGAAGGGCTGCCCCATCTTCGGCCAAACCGCCGTGTCAGAAAGATTCGTCCCGTTGACGATGCCCGTTACTTCGACCAACCGCAGAAACGTTTCTCGGGCGCGGCGCGGAATGTCTTCCTGCTTGAGCAGGATGCGGGCGGGCAGCGCCATCGCGATGCGGCCGCCCGGTTTGCACCATTCCGTCGCCTTCCAGACGAATGGCAAGTCCGGACCGAAGTCGGGATTCTCATACGCGGCGGACGTTTGCTCATCCGCACGGCGTGCGATTATGGCTTTGCTCAGTCGGTTGAACTCTTCGGCCAGTGGACGCTCCTTGGGTTTGAGGCTCGTCCACGGCGGATTGCTAAGAATCAGGTCGAACTGTCCGTCGAAGCGTTTGCCAACGTGTTCACCAAGGCTGCCCGCAACCGCTCCCTCTTCCGGGTCGATGCCCTCACGCCGGAAGTTGAAGAGCACCTTGTTACGCAGATGGCGAAACTTGAGCTTCTCCGGTGGCACGGGTTTCGGGTCGAGCTCGATGGCAGTGAGATAGAGACTGAGCGCGGCAAGCTTGATGGCCGACTCGCTGATATCGAAGCCGGCGAGTTGTGTTTCCAGAATCTCACGGATGGCCTTGGTATCAGGCCGCTGCTTTGTCTCCTTCCACCGCTCTTGATAGAGCCGACGAAAGGCGAGCACGAGAAAGACCGATGCTCCGCAAGCCGGGTCGAGGACGCGGGCTGCATGGGCGTTCGGAAGTTTTGCGAAGGCTTCATCCACCAGCGTGGCCGCGATGTTGCGCGGGGTGTAGTGGACGCTCGTCTCCTGGGCAGTCTTGTGTTCCCACTTCCACGCGAAACGCTCATAGACTTGACTCAGCAAACCGACGGGGACATGGGCGAAATCATACGCGCCCCAGTTCCGTTCCTCCGGACGAAACCGCAGCAGAGTTTGCCAGCCAGAATCTCCCGACGGCTCTTCGCCTTTAAGAATGGCGCTCAGATGAATGAAAACACGTCCGCCAGTTCGTTGCCCGATTTCGGCAAAATAGCTCGTGATACCGTCGTCGGTGAGCGGCAGCAGGTCGCCGTTAAATGTCTTGTCCAACCATGCGGATGTGCTGGCCGCATTCTCCGCATTGGCAAAACAGTCCACGATGCAGGAGGCATGGGGAGCAATCTTCTCGCAGTCAATTTCGCGGACGACATGTCTATCGCGCAAAAACCGAAGGAACAGCGCGCGTCCCATCAGCGACAAAACGTCCGTGCGCTTAAGGTGCAACGCCGCGAGCCGGTCGGCCACGCTCCAAACCAGCTTGAACATTGCGGAGAAGACGTAGTCCGCCTCTTTTGGTTCTCCTTGGCCGTCATACTGACCGTGAGCAAGCCGAGTGAAAAAGGTCAGTGCCTCAGGCGTGCCGGGAGTGTAGAGCTTCCACGCGGGGGTTCGGTCGTCCAGTGACACGGGCACAACTGCGAGTTCACCGGGACGGATGCGGGCGAGATAGGCGCGGTCGCCTCGACAAGCGAGTTTCTGTCTCAGTGTCTTGAGTTGCTGCTCCTGTTCGGCAGGCGCTTGTGCGAGCCGACTTTCGTTGATGATGAACAGCAGCGGGCGTCCCTGACTTTCGGCAACGCCGTCTGGCAGGAGGTTGTCTCCTTCAACCTGAACGCCATCATCCGCTTGGAGCAAATCGAGGTAGTCCAGCGATTCTGATGTCGCCGCGCCGCCGAGTTCACGAAGGCTGCAGCTGGAGACGCCGTAGCTTTGAACCGCCGACTTCAGATTTAGTGTTTCACCGCTGGGCATGGTTACGCCTTGAGGCTATTGCCCCGCCCGATTCTTTGCACGCCGGATTTTTCTGTTCGCGTCCGGCGGCGACTTCGAACTTTGTTTTCACGAGCAAATGCTGGCACAGGGGGTGGGACAAAAACGGTCTGAGACAAAACGAGATTTCCCCCAATTCATTGATGTCTGCACCTCATGGCTGTTGTGTTGCGAACGTGCGTGCACTGACGAGAAAACAATTCACCGCCTCGTAGTCGGGGCGTTCGGGCAGCTTGGTTTCGGTGAGGGCGCGCTCAAAGTCGCGGTGGAGTTCCTTGCGCCATGCGTCCACTTCGGCCCACGGCAGTTCGCCGCGTTTGACGGCGAGCAATCGCTCGCGGTGCGCCTCGACGCGCACAGGCACGCGAGACTCGCGCAAGGTGGCCGCGCCGGTGAGCAGCAGGCGCAGCAGGTGCATGGCGTGTTTCCAGCGCACTTCGCCGTGGTTGCGGATGTCCTGCTCGATTTTCTTGAACTGCGACAGGGCGTAGCCGTTGAAGGTCTGGAAAATCATCTGGCTCAGAAAGGCATCGCGCATTGCCAGCAGTTCCCCGCCCAGCGGCGTGATTTTTTCCACCATCGGCGAGTAGAGGCATTCCAGGATGTTCGGGTTCGCCTTGAGGGCCATCGTCAGGAATTTCTGCAACTCCCAGTAGCAGCTTTGCGTGGCGTTGTCCTCGAATTGTTCTGGCACGCCGAAGAGCGACCACTGCAATTCCGACGGCGCAAGGTAGATGCCGCGCCGGTCGGTGTCGGAGGCGTCGCTGTCCAGTCCATACGCGCGCGAGCCGACGACGCAGCGGTAGATGATGAGGGATTCCAGATCGAACGGAGCGCCGATTTCCAAATCGGCACGAGCCGAATCGGAGTTCGGCGCTCCGAGGCGGTCCTTGAAGTGCTTGAGGACTTCCAGCTTCTCGCGCGTGAACGACGCCTCCAAGCCGTCGGGAAAGCGGACCAGGAAATGACTCTGATCGCCCGTGGGCGTGCGCGTGACGACACCCACCGCGCCGCGCGGATGAACGAGCGAGTGGTTCGTGCCACGCACTTCCACCAGCGACACGACCTGTGTGCCGGCAAAGATGTTGTCGGGCTGATGTGCCATTGCCGCGATCAAGATTAAGCAAACCAAGAATTGCCGACGAGCGAATTGCCGCCGGTGCTGAGGGACACAGAACCTATTCCTCTTTCCGGCCCCGGATGATCCTGTGCGTGCCGTCCGGCAGCAGAATTTCGGCAACGACTGGGGAGCGGTTTTCGCGCAACGCGTCGCAAAGCCGCCGGTGCAGTTCCGCGAACGTGAGGCGGGCGTACTCCTCGCCGGTGAGCACTAGGAGCGGGCTGGCATATTCCTGCCCGCCGCGCGGCGTGCCCTTGATCGAGTATTCGGTGACGAACACCACGGCGCGGTCGAACGGAGCCTCGCCGTCGGCGTTGGTGGCGAGCGCGGGCGGCAGGAAGGCGGCGTACGGATCGCCGTCCTCGTAACCGCAGCCGGGAGTGGGCGAGCCGATGTGCGGCGGAGCCGACTGCGCCGTGACTTCAATCCAGTCGCAGCCGAAATGCTCGTCACCCTCCTTCGGGAATTTCAGCTTCCACAACGTGGCATAGATGCTTATGGGAAAGTCGTAAGACTGGCTTCCGTAGCGAGCGAGCACAAAGGCACGGTCTTCGCGTGACCCCGCGTGACACGCCTCGCGTCAGTTCTGACCATCGACAATGCTGCTCGGCTTCTGGGAACGAGTTCGCATTGACCCGATCATCCCGCAGTGGCGATGGCGAGTCCGGCGCGCTCGGTTGGGTGCGACCAGAGGTATTCGCGCACTTCCAGTTGCATCCGATCCAGTTCGGCCAGGAAGCCGCCGGCGGACAGATGGTAATTCTGGGGATTGGTTTCGGTCGTGCGCAATTGCTCGACCTGCCGCTGGAACCGCTCGATGCGTTGGAGCGTGGCCCGGTATTCCTGTTCGTTCTGAATCATGGTGCCGTCACTTCCACGAGGCCGCGCCGCGCGCCGTCGCGTTTGATTTGCCAGTCTTCGACGATGGCCTGTTCTTCGCCCAACGCGCCCGCGCGTCGCACCCAAAAGATGCTTGCGCCCTCAAAATTCTGCGCGGCGAGATGATCGAACAAAATGGCCGCTTCGCCTGTGACTTTACTCACGTCGAAAGAGTCATCCATGAGCAGAAAAATGTCCACATCGTTTGGCTCGGCCTTGGCCGTGATGAACGAGCCGAAGATGATGAAGCGAGCCAGGCCACCGGTGCGATGAACGAGGGAGTGGATGCGTTCAAGACGGCGGGCCAACATCGCACGGCGGGACGGATTCCTGCCGAAGCGCTCAAGCACTTCGGCCAGCGTGGCCGGGTGGATTCCCGTCGGCAAATCGCCTGCATCATTTAATGGCGGCCATTTTTTCATGTGCTCGCGGTTTGGTGTTGGCGGAACAGCCGACTCTTTGGAGTACGCGCTGGCTCGCCACGCCGCGCGCTAAATTTCCGTCTTCAAATCCCCAGCGGCTCAAACAACTCATCCACCTTGCCGTTGCTGTCGGCGAAGGAGTCGAGGTGGACGCCGGCTTTGTCGAGCAGGGTCAGGTGGAGATTGGCCAGCGGGGTCGGCTTGGCGAACTGGACGTGACGCCCGCCTTTCATGCCGTGCGCCGCGCCGCCGGCGACCAGGATCGGCAGGTTCGAGTGGTCATGCACGTTGGGATTGCCGATGCCGCTGCCGTAGAGAATGAGCGAATGGTCGAGCAAGGTGCCGTTGCCTTCCGGCGTGGCTTTCAATTTCGCCAGATACTCGGCGAAGAGCGAAACGTGGAACGCATTGATCTTCGCCATGCGCGCGATCTTGGCCGGGTCGTTGCCGTGATGCGACAGCGGATGATGCGGGTCGGAGACGCCGATCTCCGGATAGGTGCGGTTGCTGGTTTCGCGCGCGAGTTGAAAGGTGATGACGCGCGTGACGTCGCCCTGCAAGGCCAGCACCTGCAAGTCGAACATCAACCGCGCGTGGTCGGCATACGCGGCGGGCACGCCCACCGGACGGTCGAGGTCCGGCAGCGGATTGGTCGCGGCGTCGGACTCGGCCTTCTGGATGCGGCGCTCCACTTCGCGGACGGTGTCGAGATACTGGCTGACGCGTGCGCGGTCGCCCGGCCCGAGTTCGCGCTTGAGCCGCGCGAGATCGCTGGTGAAGGAATCGAGCAGGCTGGCGCGCTTGCGCAACGCCGCCTGGCGTTCGGCCTTGCTGCCGCCTTCGCCGAACAAACTTTCAAACACAATGCGCGGATGCGCCTCGGCCGGGATCGGTGTCGTGGGCG
>JAYVQC010000240.1:0-15828 GCA_043757045.1 Akkermansia sp.
GGGAAATTGATCGGCGGCGTGGGCGTGGCCGGCAGCACCCGCGCCCCGGCGCGCAGTCCGCTCCCCGCCCTCGCGGACATCCAGGAAAAATCCGCGCGCGATGCGGACGAAGATGTGGCGCTGGCAGGTCAAAGCGGGTTCCGTCCCTCATCGAAAATCCTTGGCTCGCGCGTTTTGATTGATGGCATCCGCGTCCCCTACGTGAAGAGCAAAACCAAACGCGGCACGCCGCAGCCGCTCGGAACCATCGGCAGCGCCGTGCCGGGATTTCCCGTCACCGGCTCGCCGCTCGTGGCCTATCCGACGAATCTTTTCGGCGGACAGCTTTGCGAAGTGCGCGCCCCGGTCATCGCCGATCCGCTGCCTGGTTTCATTCGCGGCGCGGCGCGGCTGACCTCGAACGAGGTCGCGCAGATTCTTTCCCAGGCGTCGGCGCGGGCGCGCATCACACGCGCTGGCATCCGGCTGCCGCGTGGGCAGGCGGCGCAGACCTTCATCACGGTCGTCAACAACCCGGACCAGACGAACAGCGCGCCGCAAATTCTCGGCACCATCCGCACGCCGGGCGCGACGATCTTCAGTTGGGACGTGGCGATTCAGAAGGCGCGCACGGCGGTCTTTTTTTCCGACGACGCGCGCGCGTTCTCATCGCGCACCGTGGGGTTTCTGGCCCAGCAATTTTTTCCGCCCGGCATCGCCAACACGCCGCCCGGACCGTTGTATGGATTGCAGGAATACTACTCGCTGCTGCCCAAGGAATTTCCGGCGGGCGTCCCGTTAACGAACATCCTCAACGGCGTCGTGCTGACCAATGCCTTGAGCGCGCCGAACCCGAACGTCCCGAACGGCATCACCATTTTTCCCGGCGGCTTTCCGCTCTACAAAGACGGCGTGCTGGTGGGCGCGATTGGCGTAAGCGGCGACGGCATTGATCAGGACGACATCATCGCCGCCGCCGGCACGGTGGGTTTTCTGCCGCCTGGAAACATCCGCGCCGACCATCAGGAGTATCGCGGGGCGCGCCTGCCCTACGCAAAGTTTCCGAGGAACCCGGATTTGTAATCCACGCGGGCGCGGTGCAGGCCGCATCGTGCGCTACGACAAATCCACCGGGTCAATGTCCACCGCCATCTGCACGTCGTCCGGCAGCGCGAGCGTGGTCTGCAACTGCGCGATGGCGCGGCTGAGTTTCGACATCCCGCGCGTGCGCAGCATGAGTTGGTAGCGATAGAAAGTTTCCGCACGCGCGAGCGGCGCAGGCGCAGGACCAGCGATGACGAGGTCGAGCAACGTGCCAGCCAGCGTGCCGCCAGCGTCCCGCTGGCGTTTTTCCGGCGGGTCCGCCAGCGAGACGCTGGCGGCACGTTGCACCAACATCTTCTCCAACTCGGCCCGCACATGCGCGGCAGACAGCTTCACCTTCTCCTCGTTGCGCCCCTTGAGCGTGAGCAGCGCAATGCGCGCGAGCGGCGGATACTTCAACTGCTCGCGGAATTCGATCTCCTGATCGTAGAAGCCCACGAAGTCGTGGCGACGCGCGTATTGAATCGCCGGATGAAACGGCGTGAACGCCTGCACGAAGACCTCGCCCTCGACCTCGCCGCGCCCCGCGCGCCCGGCGACTTGCGTGATCAATTGGAACGTCCGTTCGCCGGCGCGGAAGTCCGGGATGTGCAAACTGAGGTCGGCATAGATGATTCCGACGAGCGTCACGTTCGGAAAGTGCAGGCCCTTCGCAATCATCTGCGTGCCGACAAGGATGTCGATTTTGCCGACGCGGAAATCGCCGAGGATGCGCCGGAAGTCGTCCTTCTTCTTCAACGTGTCGGAGTCCATGCGCGTGATGCGCGCGTGTGGAAACAGTTTCGCCAGTGTGTCCTCGACCTTCTCCGTGCCAAGGCCGGAGTAGCGAATGGCCGCGTTGCCGCACTTCGGCTCGGGACACGCCAGAGGCGCTTTCGCGGAATGCCCGCAGATGTGGCAGAGCAAAATCGCCGCCCGCCGGTGGAACGTGAGCGACACGGAACAGTTCGGACACTCAGCCACGAAGCCGCAGTCGGGACACTGGAGCGAAGTGGAATAGCCACGGCGATTGAGAAAGAGAATCGTCTGTTCCTTGCGCTCCAGCCGTTGCGTGATCGCCTCCTTGAGTTGCGTGGAGAAGATCGGGAGTCCCTTCTGCTTGCGGTTCTCGGCGCGCATGTCCACGACGCGCACCACGGGCATCTTCTGATTGTCCACGCGCTCGGTGAGTTCGAGCAGTTCATACTTGCCGCGCTTGGCGTTGTGGAAACTTTCCATCGAAGGCGTGGCGCTCCCGAGCACCACGACCGCGCCTTCCATCTGCCCGCGAACGACCGCCACGTCGCGCGCGTGGTAGCGCGGCGATTCCTCCTGCTTGTACGAATGCTCGTGCTCCTCATCCACGATGATGAGTCCGAGCGGATGCACCGGCGCGAAGATGGCCGAGCGCGCGCCGATGACAATGCGCGCCCTGCCCTGCCGAATTTTGTGCCACTCGTCATGCCGCTCACCGGCGGAGAGATGCGAATGCAGCACCGCGACCAATGTGCGCAACGGCCCGGAACTGAACCGCGCCTTGAACCGTTCGACCGTCTGCGGCGTGAGCGAAATCTCCGGCACGAGCACGATGGCGCCTTTGCCCTGCTCCAGAGAATGCGCGATGGCCTGGAGATAGATTTCCGTTTTGCCCGAGCCGGTGACGCCGTGGAGGAGAAAGGGTTTGGTGAGTGGGTGAGTGGGTGAGTGGGTGAGTGAGAGCGGGTTGGTTGGAGCGTCCTTCCCACTTTCCCGCTCACCCACTTTCCCACTCACGGTTTTCACTGCCTGGATGATTCGTGCCAGCGCTGTCGCCTGCTCCGCGTTCAGCACCAGCGGCAGCGTCGGGAGAATTTCCTCCTTCGCATACGGATCTCGTTCATCAATTTCCGACGCGATGGTGATCAAGCCCTTGTCCTCCAGCTTGCGGATCGTGACGGGCGTCGCGCCGGTGAGGGTGAGCAATCTTTGCAGCGGCAACTCCCGCCACTCCTCCATGACGTTCAGGATTTCCTGCTGCCGCTTGGTCAGTTTCTCCGGCTCACCACGCACCGGGTTCAACCTCACGAACAGGTGTTGCTTGAACCGCGCGTCCTCCTTCCGCACGGCCTCGGGTAGCACGCTCTTGAGCGCAATCTCAGGCGCGCAGCAATAGTAGTCCGCGATCCAGCGCGCGAGCTTCAGCACCTGCGGCGTGACCATGCTGGGCGTGCCGATGATTTTGACAATCTCGCGGAGGTTCGTGTGCGTGCTTTCTTCGAGCACCTCCGTCACGACGCCGTTCACCTGGCGCGGGCCGAAGGGAACTTTCACCCGCGTGCCCACGTCAATGCGCGCCGCCAGTTCAGGCGGGATGGCGTAATCGAACTCCTTGCGGAGCGCGATCTCGAGCGTGACGCGGGCAACCACGCGCGGACGCTAGAGTCCAAAGTCCAAAGTCCAAAGTCCAAAGTCCAAAGTCGGATGGTCACGGCCGGTCTTTCCGTTTGAATAACCGCCTTTCGTCACGCAGTCTGATTCGCGCCGCCCCGCGGCCAAACCATGACACTGCCGAAGCATTTCTCTCGCGCCGTTGCGCTGGCCCTGGCCTTGGTCTTTTCCGTGTCCCTGCCCGCCCAGTCGCCGCGCCAGGACCGCCTGCTCCAGAGCACGCTCAAGCAGCAGCAGATTCAGAAGACCACGGCGCGCGTGGGCGATCAGTTGTCGGGCATCATCGGCGAGTTCGAGCGCAATGGCATCGCGGGCGAGGACGTGAAAGTGTTGCGCGCCATCCGCAACGTGTTGAATCGTCTGAGCGAGAAGGACATGGCGCAGGTCGTGACCCTCTTGCAGGACGCGCAGAAATCCGGCGACGACAACGCCTCGAAGAAGGATGTCATCGAGGCGTACTCGGGGCAGAAGATGATCACCACGCAGCTCAAGCAACTGCTGCTCGAATATCAGCGGCAGCAGGCGCTCTACGAAATGTCGATCATGCTGCGCGGACTGGCGGCGCGGCAGTCGGTCAACATGCGCGTGGGCGTGTGGCTGGCGCGGCAGACGGACCAGAAGCCGCTGAAGAATTTCGGCGAAGACGAGAAGCGTTACTTGAGCCAGCAGGAGATTGATCAAATCGCCATCAAGGACGAGGTCGCGCTGCTGTTGAACAAATTGGACAAGGTCGCGCGCGAAAGCGACGGCACGACCACCGGCGAGCGACCGCGCGCGGCGCTGGAGCAGGTGAAGTCGGGCGGACTGTTCAGTGCGCTGGATGGCTCGGTGGATGATTTGCAGAACGGCAAACTGCTCAGCGCGACCGGCAACGAGAAGAAGGCGCGCGACCAGATGCGCGACGTGGCGCGCACCATGTTGCTCTCGAAGGATTTGGTGGACCTGCTCCGCGCCGCGATTCAAGAAACCGAGAACGCCATTCTCCAACAGCAGGCGGTCACGGAGCTGACGCGCAAAATGGAGCGCAAGGACGACGCGCGCGATGCGGAGGACAAGCAGTTCGAGGTGGTGGACAACACGGATTTGATCCGGCGCGACATCAACGACGTGGCCCCGACGGCGGCGGGTTATTTCCGCGCGGCCATTGACCGGATGCAGGAGGCGCGGGCGTTGCTGAACCGGGGCGAAGACGCGAAATGGAAAGTGCGGGAGACGCCGGTGAAGCAGTTGGACGCGGGCGCGAGCCTCGATTTGGCGCGGCGGGCGTTGCTGGAACAGCTCGCGAAGGCGGAGGCCGCGGAGCAGCAGCCGGAGAGCGTGCTGGCGAATTTGCGCGAGCTGCAGAAGGCGGTCGGGGAGTTGATCAAGAAAGAGGAGGTGCTCAAGACGGAGACCGCAGCGTTGGAGAAGAAGGAGGCGTTGAAAGAGAAAGCTCCGGCGCAAGGCGAGATTCGCGACGCGACGCAAGAGGTCCAGCAGAAGGCGGCGAACGACGCGCCAGAGGCGGCGGCATCCTTGAACGAAGCCGCGAACCAGATGGAGAAGGCGCAGAAGGAATTGGCCCGGAGCAAGAACGCGCCGGAAGCGCAACAGTCGGCGGTGGAGGCGTTGAAGAAGGCGGAACAGGAACTCGGCGAGAAAATTTCCAAACTGGAAAAGGACGAGAAGCAACTGGCCGCACTGGAAAAACTTTTGGAGAAGGTCGAGACGGTCATCAAGGACGAGCAAGCCGTGCGACTCGACACTGCGAAGCACGCGGTGAAGCCGGAGACGAAACCCGCCAGCGAGATTGCCCGGAAGCAGCAAACGACGAGCGAGAAAACCGCCGAGGCCCAAGCCGAAGCACGCGAGCCGGTGCCGCAAGCGGCGCGGCATCTCTCCGCCGCGCAGGGGCAGATGACCGAGGCGAAGTTGAAGCTGGAGCAGAACCAGTCGAAGGACGCGCAGCCCGCGCAGACCCTAGCGTTGAACGATCTGTTCGCGGCGAAGAAGGAGATCGAGGCGAAGATGAACGAGTTGCGCGCGGAACTCGGCCAACCGCCGGACTTGGAAAAAGGTTTGGCCGACGCAGCGGCGGCGTTGGAAAAGGCGCAAGAGCAGGTCAGTAACGCCATGGGCGAGATGGCCAACGCGCCCGCCGGGTTGCTGGATAGTTTGCAGAAGCAGCAGGCGGCCATCGCCAGTGCGCTCGGCGAACATGCGAAGAGCGCGCCGTCGAAACACACTTCCGCCGCTACGCAGGCCGCTACGCAGGCCGCGAAAGATTTGGCGGACAACAATCTCGAAGCCGCCCTGGGCGCGATGCAGAAAGCACAGCAAGGCATCAAGGGCGCAACGCCCGACGCGCCCAAGCTGCCGGGCGAAACGCCGACGCTTCCGAAACTCGGCGAGCAGCAGAAGGAAGTGCAGCAACTCGCCGAGCAATTATTGGCCGCGCAAAAAGCCGTGACCGATCAGGGAATGCAGAAAGCCGCGCAGCAGTTGGAGCAGGCCTTGAACGATGTGACGCCCATCGCGGCGGGCGAGGCCGGACAGCTTCCTGCCGCCGCGCAACAGGCCGTGCAACAGGCGCAGGCCGCACTCACGCAAGCCGCCGCGCAGGCGGGCGCGAAGCAGAATCAGCCCGCGCAGAAAAATGCCGGCGACGCCGCCCAAGCCCTCGCGCAAGCGCAAGCCGCGCTCGCCCTCGCGCAGGCCGGTCTCAGTCCGCAGATGGCGCAGGGCGAAGGCCAGCAACCGGGCCAGGGTCAACAACCCGGTCAGGGCCAGAGTCCGGGCGAGGGCCAGGGTAAAGGCGGCGAGAAGCCGGGTCCCGGCGAAGGCCCGCCGCCTCCGCGCGGCTCCGGCAAAGACGGCAACTGGAGCGGCCCCGGCGGCGCCAACGGCGCGCGCCGCAGTGTCGCGGGCGACGGCACCTTCATCGGCCTGCCCAAGCGCGACCGTGCGGCTATTCAGCAGTCGCAGGCGGAGAAGTATCCGCAGGAGTACGGGCCGCTGGTGGAGCAGTATTTGAAGAACCTTTCGGATCAGTCAGATGAGTAAATTTCAAATCCAATGCTTGGCTCATCTGTCATAAATAGTTTCCGGTTTTGTCGGCGCGCGTTCCCCCTCACCCCAGCCCTCTCCCTCCGGGAGAGGGAGCCAGTCATGCAGCGTTTGGCAAATCGAACCCGTTCGTCAGTGGTGAGGCTGGATGCCGTTCTCCCGCTCCCCAAGGGAGAGGGCCGGGGTGAGGGGAGAGGCGTTGAGAATTCTCAAATGATTTTATTTTGCTCCCGATTTCGTCACCGCACTGCGTGCATTTTGGGTTTTGGGCTTTGGATTTTGGGCTTTGTTTTTTTTCCCACCCTCGCCGCCGACGCCCCCGCCTCCACTCGCGACCCCGTGCGCGTGGATGAAAAAACCGACGCTGTGATCAAAGGCGCGTTGAAGTGGCTCGCCTCGAAGCAGTCGCCGAACGGCGCGTGGGCCGGCACGGAGATGGAGCAGCAGCATCCGATCGCCATCACCGCTTACGCGCTGATGGCGTTTCAGGCGGCGGGGCATTTGCCAGGCGAGGGCGAATACGGCAAGCAGGTCGCGCTCGGGATGCAGTATCTCATTGATGCGATCTCGACGGACGGCCTGATGGGCAACAAGCAGAACGGGCAATACATGTACGGCCACGGCGTCGCGACCATCGCGCTGGCGGAACTTTACGGTCAGACCAAGTCTCCGACCGCGCGCGTGAAACTCGACAAGATCGTGAAGACCATCGTCAGTTCGCAGAACAACGAGGGCGGCTGGCGCTACCGGCCCATCGCGTATCAGGCGGATTTATCTGTGACGGTGCTGCAAGTCGTGGGACTGCGCGCGGCGAAGAACGCGGGGATCGATGTGCCGCAGGCGACGATTGACCGCGCAGTCGCCTACGTGAAGGCGTGCCAGCATGCGCCGAGCGGCGGCTTCTGCTATCAGCCCGGGCAGACGCCGGGCTTCGCGCGCACGGCGGCGGCGATTTACTCGCTGCAAGTCTGCGGACTTTACAACGATCCGATGATTCCGCCCGCCGTGGATTACCTGATGCGGAATTTCAAGGACTCGCGCACCGAGTGGTTCACCTACGGAAATTTCTACGCCGCGCCCGCCATGTACATGCGCGGCGGCGAGACCTGGGAGAAGTGGTACAAGATGATCAACGACGCGCTGGTAAAAAAAGCCACGGTGCGCGGCGACACCGCATTCTGGGATCCAAACGAGACGGGACTGGAAGGCGGGCGCATGGTCGGCCCCATCTACACCACGAGTGTGTACGCGATGATGCTGGCCATGCCCTACCACTACATTCCGCTGTATCAGCGGTGAGGGTTTTCGCGGAATGGTTTGAACTCAGGGCGCGACCCGTTTGGTGCCGGAATTGGCCGCGGCCGACGGCTGGTTCAACGGGGCGTTGCATTGGAATCTCCCGCGCGATTGCCCCGTGGGACTGCGAAAGGTTCCGCTCAGGAAAAACTTTCTCACTGTCCCCCTCCAGTTAAAGCCGTCCGAGTCGGTGAAGGAAAAATACGCCGCGCTGCCCTTCTGGTACCACCGGCTATTGGCCGTCGCCACTTGCACTCCGTCGTACCAAATGGTGACGGATAACGTCCCGTCATCATAAAAATTCATGTTCAGCTCGCCCGCCTCCCGGTCTGCGACGGTGACGTTTCTCGTATCGTACCAAGCGCCGGTGTAATGCTGCTCCAAGACAGCCGCGCGAGCAGCCAGACCGAGCACGAAGATAATCAGGAGCGTTCCAAAAAGTTTTTTCATAAGTGCGCTCAAGGTGATACGGCTGGGCCGGGAGTCAATTGCCAAAAAAAATCTCACCGGCGGGGCGACAGCAGAACAAAAGGTTTTGCCGCCAGTGGAGAGGGAAAAACCAAGGAAAGAGTGGTCGGAGCGACAGGATTCGAACCTGCGACTTCGTGGACCCAAACCACGCGCTCTAGCCAGGCTGAGCTACGCTCCGGACTGCGGCGGAATAAACCACAGCGCGAGCGCAGGGCGCAATGACCATTTCGGCTTCGCGCCCGCCCGGATTTCTCCCTCACGAATTCAGGACGGACTTTGCCTCACCGCTTCTCCCGCACCGCCTGCACGCCCGCGCACAGGTTCTTCAACTTCTGCCGCGCGGCCCAGCGCGCGGTCTGGCTCAGGCCGCAGTCGGGAGCGAAGGAAAGCCGGTCAGCGGGGGCGAACTGGAGACACGCGCGCACCCGGTCAGCCACGTCGGCGGGCGTCTCGATGTAGTAGCTCTTCACGTCAATGATGCCGACGGCCACGTCCTTCTTCGGGGCGATGGCGCGGATCAATTCCAGTTCGGAAAATTCACGGCTCGCCATCTCGACGTGGATTTCGTCCACCGCGAGTTCGAGGAAGGCGGGGAACATCGGCGCGTACCTGCGCGGGCCGACCGCGCGGCCTTTGTAATTGCCGAAGCAGAGGTGCGTAGAGAGATGGCACTGGCCGGCCACGGACTCGACGGTGCGGTTGAAGATGTCCACGAAACGCTTCGAATCCTCCTTGTGCGCGTAACAACTCATCGAAGGCTCATCCACGGTGATCTCGCGACAGCCGGCGGCAGCAAGCGCCGCAAGTTCATCGCGAACGAGCGGGAGCAAGGCTTCGGTGAGCGCGTAGCGGTCGGGGTATTGGGCGTTCGACAGCAGGCGCCCGCTGAGCGTGTACGGGCCGGGGACGCTGGCTTTGAGCGTGGGTTGAGGGTTGAGAGTGGAGAGTTGAGAGCCGGACAGGCGTTGGAGACGTTTGAAATCTTCGACAGTGCCGAGGCCGCGCGGGGCGCGCAGTTCGCCGGTGACTTTGTGTTTGCCGCGCTGGTCGTGCGCGGGGGGGCCGAAGCGGCGCGGCGGCGCAGATTCCAGTTCGATACCTTCGATGAAACCGTAGAACGACAGATTGAAATCCAATCGGGTCTGCTCGCCGTCGGTGATCACGTCCAATCCCGCGTCGAGTTGATCGCGCACGGCGATGCGCACGGCGTCATCCACGAGTTCCTCGCGGTCCGATGGGCCGAAGCGGTCGAGATGCTCGCAGGCGAATTCCAGCCACGAAGGAAAGGGATAGCTGCCGATGACGGTGGTGCGAAGCGGTTGTGATTTCATGTCGTGTGTTGGCTCAAGCATGGGGAATCAAAGCGCGTCGCGCAACGGTGCAGCAACGTGCCGCCAGCGTCCCGCTGGCGAATGAGATGGGCTTTGTCGCGCGGCGACAAAGCCATAGTGGGGCAGCCGTCTTGGCTGCCACCAGTCCACGGGCCGTCCCGGCTGGTGTCCTTCAGCCGGGACGGCCAATGGACTAAGGCAGGCGGGACGCCTGCCCCACTGTGCAGCGCGAGCCGTTCCACCTTTCCATCCGCAACGCCAGCGGGACGCTGGCGGCACGTTGTTGTTTTGCCGCTTGAGGTTCCCGCCGTGTCGCGCATCTTACGCCGCAAGAATCGAATGCGTGCGAACTCATCATGCGGCGGACTGGCGTTGTTCCTCGCTTTCACCTTCGTCCTCTCCACGCGCGCAGCGGAACTGACCAACGCGCGGCAGCAATTCATCACCGGCCAATACTCCAACAGCATCGCCGAGTGCGAGCAGGCCATCGCCAGTTTTGAATACGAGGAGGAATGGCGCACGCTGCTGGTGAAGTCGCTCGCCGCCTCCGGCCAGTATGAGAAGGCGGGCAAAATCATTTCCAACGCCCTCGACCGTTACTCATGGAGCATCCCGATGCGCCTGCTCGCGCACGAAGTCCTGCCTTACGCGGGGGCCACGAATCGCGCGGAGGAAGTGCTGCGCGAAATTGAAACGCTGGTCAGTTCCCGCACCGATAACCGCGCGCGCAACGCGGAGACGATGGTGGCGATTGGTCGCGCCATTCTCCTGCTCGGCGCGGACCCGCGCAAAGTCCTCGACAATCTTTTCGAGCCGGCCCGCAAGGCCGCGCCGGACAATCGCGACGTGTATCTCGCGATGGGCGAATTGGCGCTCGCTAAACACGACTACGCGCTCGCAGCGAAACAGTTCGGCGCGGGTCTGAAGAAATTTCCCGGCGACCCGGACATGCACTTCGGCCTCGCCGAGGCGTTTCAAACCGGAGACCGCAAGGAGATGTTGAAGAACCTCAACGCCACGCTGGAGAAAAACACCAATCACGTCGGTGCCCTGCTCATGCTCGCGCGGCATCTCATCGCGGGCGAAGAATATACTGACGCCGAAGGACTGCTGGAGCGCGCCTTCGCCGTCAACGCCTGGCAGCCCGAGGCGTGGGCTTACCGCGCGGTCATGGCGCATCTTCGCAGTGATGCCGACGGTGAAAAATCCGCGCGCGAAAAGGCGCTGCAATTCTGGCAGACCAATCCCGAGGTGGATTACCTCATCGGGCAGAACCTTTCGCAGAAATATCGCTTCGCCGAGGGCGCGGCGTATCAGCGACGCGCGCTGTCGTTCAATGTGCATTACGTTCCGGCGCGCATCCAACTCGCGGAAGATTTGCTGCGGCTCGGCGACGAGGACGAAGGCTGGCGTCTCGCCGAAGAAGCACACAAGAACGACGAATACGACGTGACCAGCTTCAACCTCGTCACGCTCAAAGACAAACTCGCCAAGTATCGCACGCTCACCAATGCCGACTTCATCGTGCGCATGGCGACGAACGAAGCGCCGGTGTACGGCGAGCGCGCACTGGCCCTGCTCACGCGTGCGAAGTCGAATCTCACCGCGCGCTACGGCATCACGCTGCTGCGCCAGACCATCGTGGAAATTTTCGCCGAGCAGCGCGACTTCGGCGTCCGCACCTTCGGCATTCCCGACAATCCCGGTTTCCTCGGTGTGTGCTTCGGCGCGGTCGTCACGGCGAACAGTCCGGCGACGCAGTTGGCCACGCCCGCGAATTGGGAAGCCGTGCTGTGGCATGAGTTCTCCCACGTCATCACGCTCACCATGACTAAGAACAAGATGCCCCGCTGGTTGAGCGAAGGCATTTCCGTCCATGAGGAGTTGCGCGAGAACCCCTCGTGGGGCCAGCGCATGACGGTCCGTTATCGCGAGATGATTCTCGGCGACGACTTTGTGCCGATCCGCGAGTTGAGCAGCGCGTTCCTTGCGCCCAAGACGCCGACGCATTTGCAATTCGCCTACTACGAGTCCGCGCTGGCGGTGGAGTTTCTGGAGAAAACTTTCGGCTTCGACGCCATTCGCAAAATTCTCCACGACCTCGGCGAAGGGATTGAAATCAACAAGGCCATCGCCACGCACACGGGCGAGATGGATAAGCTGGAGGAGAACTTCGCGAAGTTTGCGCGCGACCGTGCCGAGGCGCTCGCGCCGGGACTGGACTTCGCCAAGCCTGAGCCAGCGGACTTGCGCTCGAAAGAATGGCTTTCCGAGAACCCGACGAACTACTGGGCGCTGCAACGCCGCGTGGTGAACGCTTTCGCGCAGAAGGAGTGGAGCAACGCCATCCCCGTGCTGACGCAACTCACCGAACTGTTCCCGACGCAAGGCGGCGAAGACGGCGCGTGGACGTTGCTGGCCCGCGCGCATCGCGAGATGAGCAACACGAACGCCGAACGCGCCGCGCTGATGAAGGCCGCCGCGCTCGATGGCGACTTGCCGGATGTTTATTTCCGCCTCGCTGAGTTGGGCGTGCGCGCGCAGGACTGGGATTTGGTCTTCACGAACGCGCAACGCGCGCTCGCGGTGAATCCGCTCGTGCCGCATCCGCATCGCCTCGTCGCGCAATCCGCCGAGGCGGAGGGACACGATGGCGAGGCGATTATCGCGAACCGCATTTTGCTGCGCCTCGATCCGCCGGACCCGGCGGAGACGCATTTCCGCCTCGCGCGCCTGCTCCACAAACAGCAAAGCCCCGAGACGAAACGTCAAGTGCTGCAAGCCCTGGAAGAAGCGCCGCGCTACCGCGAGGCGTTGAAGTTGCTCCGCGAGTTGCAGGCGAAAGAGCCGGCACGGGAGAAAACCGCTGACGCTCCGGTCCAACTGAAATGACCCGGCGGCAAAAGTTTCTTCTCGCGCTCGCCGGCTCCACGGTTTTCCTCACGCTCGCTTTCGCGCAACGCATTTTCGACGGTGGGAATGACGATCGAGAAGAAACCACGCACGACACAGAAGGAGGCATCATCACGCGTGGTCAGCGAATAATGCGAACGCCCGGCGTCTCATTTGACGAGGTGACCACAACCACCGCACGCGAAGTAACTACCCACAGCACGGATGTGCCCGTTTGGACGAATACACCGGGTTTCGAGAAAGATGCTTTCACCTTCTGCCGGCTCCGCTACGTGAGCGCGTATTGGGGACGACGCCGTTCGCTCGGCAGTTGGAGCACGGACTTTCCCGACAGCGACATGAATTTGTCCTTCCGGCTCCAACAGATGACCTCGCTCAAAGTCAACCCCGACGGCCGCTTCCTGCGCCTGAACAACAAAGACCTCTACAATTATCCGTGGATCTACATGGTCGAGCCGGGGCGCTTGGTGCTGAACGAAGACGAGGTGAAAACTCTCCGCGATTATTTGAACAACGGCGGCTTTCTCATGGCCGATGATTTCTGGGGCGACCTCCAGTGGGAGAATTTCGCGAGCGAGATGAAAAAGGTTTTTCCCGGACGCGAGTTCAAGGAACTGGAGATGGATCACCCCGTCTTTCACACCGTGTTCGATCTCAACATGCCCAAGCAGCAGTTGCAGACACCGAACGTCGGCGACGCCATGCGCAGCCTCGACCCGAACGACCCCAACTTCGGCATCACCTGGGAACAACGCAGCGGACCCAGCTCCGAAGAAATGCACGTCCGCGCCATCGCCGACGACAAGGGCCGCCTCATGGTCATTGCCACGCACAACTGCGACAATGGCGACGGCTGGGAACGCGAGACCGTGGGCGACGGCGCGTTCTTCCTGGCCTTCTCCGAGAAGCGCGCCTTCCCCCTCGGCATCAACATCATCGTGTATGCGATGACGCACTGAACATGACGACGGAAAATCCCAACGAGCCGCTGATGATGAATGACCAACCGATGAGCGCGTGGGCGGCAGCGGCGGCACAGGGCGTGGATATGTCGCTCATCGAATACAGCCTGAGTCTCACGCCGGATCAACGGATACGTTTTCACGACAGCAAGCTCCGTTTGTATCTACTGCTTGAAGCGCGAGCAGAATTTTTCGAGGACCCTGTAAAATCTTCGTGAACCGCTCGCCAAGTTAACCCCATCCTGCATCAATAACCTTATGGCCATGCCAACCACTACTCCGACGACGTCCGTGAGCAGCTACGCTTCGGAACAAAAAGCCGTCGAACAACTCACCGCCAGCCGCGCGAAGATCACGAGCGAACTCGCCAAGGTCATCGTCGGCCAGCGCGAGGTCATCGAACAAATCCTCATTGCGCTGCTCGCGGGCGGGCATTGCCTCATCACCGGCGCGCCCGGACTCGCCAAGACCTTGCTCGTGAAATCTATCGCGCAGATTTTCCATCTCAAGTTCGCGCGCATCCAGTTCACGCCCGACCTCATGCCCGCCGACATCATCGGCACGGAAATTCTCCAGCAAGGCGCGGACGGCCAGCGCGCCATGCACTTCGTCAAGGGACCCGTCTTCGCCAACATGCTGCTCGCCGACGAAATCAACCGCACCCCGCCCAAGACCCAGGCCGCCCTGCTCGAAGCGATGCAAGAACACCAGGTCACCGCCGCCGGCGTGCGCTACCCGCTCACCGAGCCGTTCTTCGTCCTCGCCACGCAGAACCCCATCGAGATGGAAGGCACCTATCCGCTGCCCGAAGCGCAGCTCGACCGCTTCATGTTCAACGTGGTGATCAATTACCTGCCCGAAGACGACGAAGTGGAAGTCGTGAAGCAGACCACCGCGCGCGGCGGCACGCCCATCGAGGCGATCTTCACCGGCGAGGACGTGCTGCGCTTCCATGATGTGGTGCGCCGCGTGCCGATTGCCGAGGACGTCATTCGCATGGCGGTGAAGCTTGCCGCCGCCTCGCGCCCGAAGCAGGCCGGCACGCCCGACTTCGTGAATCAATTTGTGGGCTGGGGCGCGGGCACGCGCGCGGCGCAGAACCTCGTGCTCGGCGGCAAGGCCCGCGCGCTCCTGCAAGGCCGCGCCCACGTCACGCCCGACGACATCAAGGCGCTCGCCGTGCCGGTGCTGCGCCATCGCATCCTGGTGAACTACCGCGCCGAGGCCGAAGGCATTTCCGTGGAGAACATCGTCGAGCGGTTGCTGGCGAGGGAGAAGTGAACTAGAGGGAAATCGTCATGGACATCTTGGCTAGACCCGAACCGAGCGCCAATTGGCCCCGAGTGTTTAATCGCATGTTCGAGATGCTCAACACCGCTGGGCCTGGCTACTATTCTGGCGGACGCTTCATTAGTGCCGTCCGTGAGATTGACCCATATTTTCCTGACTACTCTCGTTACATCGACAATCGCCGGAGCGGAGGCAAGAGCACCAGTCGCAAGGACTACTTCTACGACATTCTCCTCGAATTCCCCGAGCAGAGTCGTCTGCGTTTGTTGGAAACTATCTTGGATTCACTGATCTCCGTGTCTCCCGACAAGGTCGCCGAAATCCGCGATGAGCTTGGTGGTGGCGCGATTGCGGTGCCTTCAGCCCGAGTGAGCGACCAAGCTTGGAATGCCGACAGGCTCAAAAAGTATCTCGCGGACATTGATACCCGTATCGCCTCGCGCAACTACACGGGAGCCGTCACGCTCTCCTACACATGCCTCGAAGGCTTCCTCAAAGCGTTCGTCCGGCACCATATTCCTGAGCACGCTGACACCACGGAGATCATTGAATTGTCCAAGCTCGTGCGGACGTTCCTTCGCGAATCCCTCGACCACTATCCTGACGAGGCGCTCTCGATGATTACCCACATCGGCCACACTATTGACCGATCCCGGAATGGCTTTAGCGAGTCGCATTTCGATCACGAGGCTGCGCGTTGGCTTGCTGTCTTCATTCGCGACCTTGTGAATTCAGAGATGCGGCTTTTACTTCACTTCATGAATGAGCCGAGCGTGGAATTAGAAAAGCTTTAGGAAGTACGGCGCGTCTTGCATGAAACGCAAAAAGAAAAAACTGATGCATCTTCGACAGCTCACGATTCGACGCGAGAGCGGAGGTTGGGTTGTTGATGGTGACATCGGGCGCAAAAAATTCTTTGCCAGCCCTATGGACGCAGAAAACTACTGCATCAAAGTTTTGGTGGCAAGCCCCCAATCTTTGATCCAGTTGCTATGAGAGTTTGGGTTCATGGTTGTTTGGTTTCCGCGCTG
>JAYVQC010000241.1:0-101915 GCA_043757045.1 Akkermansia sp.
CCGCGGAGGAGTCGTGCGGAACTGGCGGGAGCCCCACCCGGCGCGCGCGGAGCGACGACGCCCTACCACGTTTGGCTTTCCGTCACCTTCGCCGTTTAAGAACAGTGTTCATATGCACCCTTTGGCTCCGTGCGCCGCGAATTCCCCGTTGCCACTTTTTTGCGCCTTCCCATAATCGCCGCCCTTATGAAACAACCCATTCGCGTGGCCGTCACCGGCGCAGCCGGTCAAATTGGTTACTCACTTCTTTTCCGCATCGCCTCCGGCTCGATGTTCGGCCCGGACCAGCCGGTCATTCTCCACCTTGTCGAAGTTGAACCCGCTTTGCCTGCCTTGCAGGGCGTGGCGATGGAACTCGACGACTGCGCGTTCCCGCTGCTCAAGGGCATCGTACCCACCGCGAATCTCGACGAAGGCTTTCGCAATGTGAACTGGGCGCTGCTCGTCGGCAGCGTGCCGCGCAAGCAGGGGATGGAGCGCAAGGATCTGCTTGGCATCAACGGGAAAATTTTTGTCGGCCAAGGGCAGGCCATTCAGAACAATGCGGCGGCAGACTTCCGCGTCCTCGTCGTTGGCAATCCCTGCAACACCAACTGCTGGATCGCCATGAACAGCGCGCAGAAAGTGGGCGGCAGCAAATTCGACGCGTCCCGCTGGCACGCCATGACCCGCCTCGACGAAAACCGCGCCAAGTCCCAGCTTGCGAAGAAGGCCGGCGTGGACACCACCGCTGTCACCAACGTCGCCGTGTGGGGCAATCACTCCGCCACGCAGTATCCTGATTTCTACAACGCCAAGATCGGTGGTCGTCCCGCGACTGAAGTCATCACCGACGAAGCGTGGCTTCAGGGCGACTTCATCGCCACGGTGCAGCAGCGCGGCTCGGCCATTATCAAGGCCCGGGGCGCCAGCAGCGCGGCCAGCGCGGCGAATGCCGTCGTGGATTCCGTGCGCTCCATCGCCACGCCCACCGCGCCCGGCGACTGGCACAGCGTGTGTGTTCACTCCGATGGCAGCTACGACGTCGAGAAGGACATCATCACTTCCTTCCCGGTGCGCAGCAACGGTACCAAGCTCGAGATTGTTCAAGGTCTGCCCGTGAACGAGTTCAGCCGCGCGAAGATCAACGCCACCGTGAACGAGCTGAAGGAAGAGCGCGACATGGTGCGCGATTTGTTGAAGTAGGATTCGCGCGAAGACTTTGCCCAAGCCGCCGCTGATTCAGCGGCGGCTTTTTCATTGCAGCGGGAGCGCGGGCTTTAGCCCGCTTCAACTTTCATCATGTCGAGGGTTTGAAAATGAATGGCCTGCTTGGGTCCGGCGAGTTGAAGCGGCGTGAACGCCGCGCCCCAAAATATTTCCCGCTCGCTCATTCCCGCCGCGTTTGAAAAGCTCCGCCCCACGTATGGCTGACACCCTTTCTGCAAACGCCCCGGCCCCGTCCGGCACACTCCCGCGCGGCGTCCCCTTCATCATCGGCAACGAGGCCGCCGAGCGCTTCAGCTACTACGGGATGATGTCCATCCTCACGATTTACCTCAGTCGTGAATTGAAGATGGGCGATGTTCACGGCAAGGAAGTCGTCCACCTCTTCGCCACGGCGGTTTATTTTCTCCCGCTCTTCGGCGCGTGGCTCGCGGACCGCTGGCTCGGGCGTTACTGGACCATTCTCACCATCTCAATGTTTTACTGCGCGGGCCACGGCGCGCTCGCGCTCTTCGAGGGCAACAAGGCCGGCGTGTATCTCGGACTCATCCTCATCGCCATCGGCGCGGGCGGCATCAAGCCGTGCGTCTCCGCATTCGTGGGGGATCAATTCGTCGCGGGGAATGAGAAGGGACTGACGCGCGTGTACGGCTGGTTCTACTGGTCGATCAATTTCGGCGCGACCTTCGGCTTCGCGCTCATCCCGATGCTCCGCGACAAGCACGGTTACAGTTGGGCCTTCGGCGTGCCCGGTTTCGCGATGGCCGTGGCGACGTTCATCTTCTGGCTGGGGCGGAAAAACTATGTGCGCCAGCCACCGCAGCGGGAGTCGAAACAAGCCGGCATCTTCTCCATCGTGTTCAACCCCCAGACCGACGAAGACCGACGCTCCGCCCGCGCCGTCCGTCGCATCTTCCTCGTCTTCCTCACCATCCCCGTCTTCTTCGCCCTCTACAATCAGGTCAACACCACCTGGGTCTTGCAGGGTGAGAAGATGACGCCATTTGAAATTCCCATTTTCATTTCGCTGAGTTGGGCCAATGGATTCCAAGTGTCTCCAGTTTGGTACAAACTGGACGGCGAGCGGATGCAGGCCGTCGGCTCCATTCTCGTGATGATCTGGGTGCCGATTCTCACCTACCTCATTTACCCGCTCTGCGAAAAACTAGGACTGCGCCCCACGGCTCTGCGCCGCATGGGCCTGGGCATGGTGCTCGCAGGCGTCACCTATGTCATCTCCGGCTGGATGCAGGCGCGCATTGATGGCGGCGAAACCCTGAGCCTCGCGTGGCAACTCATCCCCTACATCGTGCTCGTCGCGGGGGAAGTGCTCGTCTCCGCCACCGGATTGGAATACGCATTCGAGCAGGCACCCAAGTCCATGCGCAGCATGATGATGAGCCTCTGGCTCCTGACCATCGCGGGCGGCCACTTCCTCATCGCCCTGTTCACGAACCTCAACGCGCGCTTCGTGAAAGCCAGCGGCGCGAAGGAACTCTACTTCTACGCCGCGCTGATGTTTGTGGTGAGCGTGATCTTCATGGGCATCGCTACGTGGGTCGGGAAGCGCAAGCAAACCGCATGAGGGCGGAGCGCCGAGCATGGCTCGGCTTGGGAGCGCGGCGTTACTCATGCCGAGCGATGCTCGGCGCTCCAATGGAACTTTCGCCACCATGACGCCGAAGATCGAGACCGCCCGCGCCGAACACCTCGCGGAAATTTCCGCCCTCGCCGCCGTCATCTGGCGCGCGCACTACCCCGGCATCATCACGCCCGCCCAAATTGATCACATGCTCGCCCGCAGCTACGACGTGGCCACGATGCGCCGTGAACTGGAGAACGGCATCGCCTGGTTCCGCGCGCTGGTGGAGGGCGAACTGCGCGCTTTCGCCTCCGTCGGTCCCACGGAGATCGCGACCGAATTCAAACTGCACAAACTCTACGTCCACCCCGACTGGCAGCGCCACGGCCTCGGCAGCGCGCTGTTGAAGGAGTGCGAGTCCACCGCCCGCGCCCGCGGCGCGACCACGCTGATGTTGAACGTGAACAAGCGGAACGAGATCGCGATCCGCGCCTACCGCCAGCGCGGCTTTACCATTCGCGACTCCATCGTCGCCGACATCGGCGGCGGCTTCGTGATGGATGATTACGTGATGGGGAAGGCTCTGTAGCCGCCCGAGCGATCGGCAATCGTGGAGCGATTGAACGTGAATAGCCCCGGGTGCAACCCGGGTGACG
This sequence comes from Akkermansia sp., assembly GCA_043757045.1. Classification (GTDB taxonomy): domain Bacteria; phylum Verrucomicrobiota; class Verrucomicrobiia; order Limisphaerales; family SIBH01; genus JANNGC01. Next base: position 3,445 of record JAYVQC010000241.1, read on the forward strand.
ATGCACAAGACGGCTCAACCCCGGAGGGGTTGAACCGTGCGATGGAGGTTCCGCCTACCACGTTGTTCGACCCCTCCGGGGTCGATGCTCTCTCCATTTCGTCACCCCGGATTTCATCCGGGGCTATTCACGTTTAAGCCCTCCGGGCTTGGGCGGCGCGCTTCACTTCAACTTCGCCCGCACCAGTTCCGGCAAATACTTCATCGGCACGGAGCCTTGCGTAAGCACGGTCTCGTGGTAGCGGGCGAGGTTGAACTTGTCGCCGAGGTCGCGCTGCACTTGCTCGCGCAGGCGGACGTGCGCCATGCGGCCGACGAAGTAGGTGCTGAGTTGCGTCGAGGTCTGCTTGGCGCGCACGACTTTGGCGCGGGCCTCTTCTTCGGATTGAAACGCGCCTTCCACCATCAGGCGGATGGCTTCTTCGTCGGTCATGTTTTGCGTGTGCAGTTTGTTGTCGAGGATCGCGTTGCACACGGCGCGGAGATAAAACTTCAACTGGTTCAGGCGCAGCGCGAGTTCATCCGGGCCTGCGCCGTAACCCTGGTCGAGCATCATCTGCTCGGTATAGACGGCCCAGCCCTCGATGTACACGCCGGAGCCGAGCACACGGCGCAGCAGCGACGGCACGCGCGCGGAGTATTCGAGCTGCACGTAGTGGCCGGGATACGCCTCGTGGATGGTCAGGACTTGGAGCATGTGGCGGTTGTATTCTTCGAGCAGGCTCTGCGTTTGCTTGGCGCTCCATTCTTTGGCCGGCGGCGAAATCGCATACATGCTTGGCGAATCGGGATCGAGCGCCGGCGCTCCATTCATGTAGGCGAGTGAATTGCCGCGCTGAAACTCCGGCATCTCGATGATCTGGCAACGGTCCGGCTCCAGCATCTTCAGAATGTTTTTCTCACGGATGAACTTCTTGATGCTGTCCACCTGCGCCCGCGCATCGGCGAGCAGTTCCTCCGGCTTGCTGTGTTCTTTCGACACGGCGGCGATGACGCGCGCGATGGTGGCTCGCTTGCCCACGTCATCCGCGACGGGCAACGGCGTGGTCGGGAAATAACGATGCCAGAGCTGGCGCGCGACCACATACATGTCGTTGCGCACGCGCTGAAATTCGGACTCGGCATCGCGCAGCACTTCGTCCGCGCTGAGTCCGGCGTTCAACGTGTATTCGAGTTTCTTCGCGAACTTCCGTTTGCCCAGCCGCCAGCCGTCGGTGGAGCGCGGCAACAAGTCCTTCTCCAGCCACTGCTGATACTCTTTGAGCACCGCCACCACGCGCGCGGCCTCGGCCTTGAGCGCGGGCAACTGCGGCGACTCACCGACGAACGCAAAAATATCGCGCTCGTAAAAGCCGATGGAACCTTTGTTCTGCTTGATAGCGGTCTCCAGCACCGCCCGAGGCGGGCTTTTCAGATTCACCTTCGCCGCCGCCACGATGCCGGGAATCTGTTTCATCCGCGCAATGCTGTTCGCGATGTTCGTCTCCTTTGGCAAGCGCGATTGCGTAAGGAGCAGGAACACGCTGTCGCTGATGTATTCGTTGTAAGCGCGCGGATTGGTGGCGAAGGGCTGAGTGTTCTCGCGCACCCAGATGGAGCCTTCGAGTTCGTGGTCGAAGATGTCGAAGTTGATGCGCTCGTCCGTCGAAAGCTTCGCGCGGTCGATCTCTTGGTGCAGCCGCTGGCGAGTCGCCTTCCAGTGCGCGAGCGACTTCGCCAGCGCAGCAGGCGAGAGATCATCCATGCGATCATCGAAGCGATGGTCGCCCAGCGCCGTCGCCTCGGTCGGATGCAGCGCAAACCGTTCGTCGAGATAACGGCGGAAGAAGGATTCGAGCGGGCTGGCACCGGGGGAATCCGCCGCTTGGGCGAGGGCGGCGACCCATGCCAGGAGAATCAAGGGCAGGAGAATTCGAGTTTTGTTCATAAGCATTAAACGAAGGTCATTTGGCTCGCAGCAGGCTCTCCGGCAGGGCCAGCAGTTCATTGGAGGAACTGTCTGGTTTCCACGCGATGCGCCCGTCCGGTAGAATCCTCTTCACAGTCCCGCGCAGCGAACCCTTGAGCGTGCGCACCCGATCACCCGGTTTCAGATCCGCCAGCTCGCAGAGGCTTTCCACTCCTTGAATCATCGATTCGCGATCCAGCACGCCGGCAACGAAGTGGGCGGTGAGCGATGCGGCCTCGCGCCGACGAGGCAGGGGAAGATCGGCGAACAGGACATCGACGAGGCGGCGGGCGATTTCAGCGAAGGTGTTTCCGTTGAAGAACAGGAATGGAGCAGAACGATGGCAGCGGAACAGGAACTCGATGGTTTCGAGCAGCGTCAGGCTTTGCGACCGGGTTTCTTCCCAGAGCCGGCGGACTTTTTCGTGAGTTTCCGAATTAAGGCCGTGCTGAGCGCGTCCTCGTTCGCACGCTCCTCGGTTGAGGCCGAGGACAGACTCCCAACTCCAGTTTTGGATAAACGCGGCTCGGGCTTGTAGCGGTGCGTGTTCAGCACCACTCCCTCCATGAGCATGTCGGGCGTCACTTCCGCCAGCAGGTCTGTCCGCAGTTTCATTGGCCATAATTTAAGCTTGGGCGCAGTCTTTCGGCAAGCGGGCAGACAAGCAAGTTGGTGTCACGCATAACGATCTGGATTCAGAAGCTTGAGGTCGAGGGACCGCATTTCGCCGGAAAGGATTTCGCTGACCAGCCGGCCGGTGATCGGCCCGAGGCTCAGGCCCATCATCGCGTGGCCGGTGGCGATGGTGAGGTTCGAGAACTTCGCCGTGCGCCCGAGATACGGCAGCCCATCCGGCGAACATGGACGCAGACCGTGCCACGGCTGGATGCCGGCAAAATCTTCAGTCGTGAACTTCGGAAAATACTTCACCGCCGCCTTGATGATGCCGCGCACGCGCACGGGATTGATGTCCTCGTTCAGCCCGGCGATTTCCATCGTGCCGCCGAAGCGCAGCGTATCGCCCATCGGCGTCACCGCCACGCGCGCCTCGGTGAAAATGGAGCAGAGTTGGGGCAACTCGCGCGGCTTCGAGAGCGTGAGACTGTAGCCTTTGCCGGCCTGCATCGGGAGCTTGAGTCCAAGTTGATCGGCGACGATTGGCGACCACGAACCTCCGCACAAAATAAATTCGTCTGCCCCCAATGCGTCTGCCCCCGCCTTCAGTGCCGCGATGCGTGGACCGTGATGTGTGATGCCGGCAACTTCAGTGCTCCAGAGAAACTTCACCCCCATCGCATCGCACTGCCGTTTCAGCCCCGCCATGAAACGGTTCGGCGACAGGTGGCAGTCTTTCGGAAAATAAACCCCGCCCGCGACCTCCATCGTCACAGTCGGGTCGAGTTGGGCGACTTGCCTGGCGTCCATGACCTGCGCGGGCACGCCGAGTTGGTTAGCCAGCGCGGCGTACTTCGCCTCGTCGTCCAAGCCGTGCTGCGTCTGGCACAGCATCACCAGGCCCTTCTTCACCAGACCGAAATCGTTGTCCGGCAGCGCGGCAAGTTCCTCGAAGCAATCGCGGCTGGCGAAACTCAAATCACGAATCAACGGCGCACTGCGGGCGACGTGCGTCGCGTTCGCCGCGCGCATGAACTTCCAGCCCCACGACATCAATTCCCAATTCAAGCGCGGCTTGATGTAGAGCGGTGACTCGGGATTGAACATCCACTTGAGCGCCGTGCCCACGACACCCGGCGCGGCCAGCGGCACGAAATGGCTCGGCACCACCATGCCCGCGTTGCCGAAGGAACAGCCGTCACGCTGCTCCGGATTGCGGTCAATGAGCGTGACGCGATGCCCGCGCCGCGCGCAGTAGTAAGCCGTGGACAATCCGATGACGCCGCCGCCGATGATGAGGATGGATTTGGATTCTGAACTCATTTGAACGTGGAGTGAATCGTCGCAAAGCGCGCCCGAATGTCGTCCGCCGAACCAATGGTCAGCCACACGTCATAGTCGAATCTCATCCCCGGTGTGATGGCGAAACGCTTGAGCGGCGCGAAATAGGAACAGGAACCGTGCTCGCGTTTGCCATCGCCGAAACGGTAGCAGGTCAACTCGTCGGCCACGGGGACAAACACACCGACGCCGAAGTTGTTCGTGTTCACGTACGCCGCCCAGTGTTCGGTGAACTTACGCGATTCATTCGGCCAGCCGGGCTTCGATCTGCTTGCCGGTTCTGCGCTCCAAGCGTTCGCGCCCTGATAGACGAGCAGCGTGTCGTATTGCGGCTCGATGAAGACGGCGGGCAACTCGTGCGCGATCTTCGGATGCGCGTTCGTGCCGGTGTAAGTCATCTTGAATTTCACATGCGCGACTTTGCCCGTCAGCGAAATCCATTCCTCGAAGGTCACGTCGGGCAGATCCGCGCCCGAGGCCCAGTGCTTGCCCATCGACTTGGCATAGAGCGAAGTGCGCTCCGCCTTGAACTCCAGCAGGCGCGCCGGGTTGCCGCGCCAGTCGCCGCCTTGCACGGGATTCCAGCGCCACGGCTGCTTGTTCCAAAGTGAGTCATCCTTCGCGCCGTAGTACGACTGCTGCACGAGACGCCCACGGTCCCAGTGGTTAATCACATTTTCGCCCGTGGCACTGAGCGCGAGGAACGCAATGCCCGCGCCGGAAGATTTCTTCACGCCGAGGCGCAGTTCACCGTTGTCGATGAACACGAAATCATTCGTCGCGCGTTCGGCGGGTAGATTCGCCGCAGAAGCGGCCAGCGTCTGGAGCATTGCTATGAGCAGCGCCACCGGTGATTTGATTTTTCGTTTCATTGCAAAGTTTTGGTCATGCCCACCACGGCCATCGTCAGTCCCCCCGGCATCGGTGCGTCATAACGCTCGGCCACTGCGTAACCGTGGCGCGCATACAACGGCTCGCCAGCCAGCGTGGCCGCGAGTTCAATCCGCTGGAAGCCAGTTCCGCGAATCGCGTCCTCGCTCGCTGCCAGCAACGCTCCACCGATCCCGCGTCGCTCCCAATTCGGATGCACAAAAAACGCGCGCACCCGCGCCGCGTCCACCGCTGGATTCAATTCCGCATCCGCACCGCGGCGCTCACGGTCGCCGCCATACACCGCGAGCCGTTTGCTCCAGCCGCCGCACGCGATGATTTCGCCCTCGTTCTCCACGACGAAATAAGTGCCGTCGCGAATGAGCTGACGGTCCAGCCCGAACACCGGCCCCAGCGCCACGGCCAATTGTGCCTCCGAGTAACAGCGCATCAGCGACGTGCGCGTGACGTGCTCAATCAACTGCGCCAACGCGGGCGCGTCTTCATCGCGGGCGATGCGCAACGGCCAGTTCATCACCGGATGCCCCAGCAGAAAGGATCGTTCTCCGCGAGCAGCAGCGTGGCCTCGCTGTTCACGAACGCGGTGCCGGTGATGATGGGAATGATGTTGTCGCCTTCACGCCGGTAACGACCGGTGAACGCGCTGCCGATGATGCTCTCCTGCACCCACGACGCGCCTTCGGCGAGTTTTCCATCGGCTGCGAGACTCGCGAGTTTGGCGCTCGTGCCGGTGCCGCAGGGCGAACGGTCGTAAGCTTTGCCGGGACAGAGGACGAAGTTGCGCGAATGACCCCCGGGCAGTTGCGGCGGACCGAACAGCTCGACGTGATCAACCTCGGGATAACCCTGCGCATTCACCGCCTGACGAATCGCCCACGACAACTCGGTGAGTTTCTCCACGTTGCTCAACGCCAGCGACTGCCCGTGTTGTTCGACGAGGAAAAACCAGTTCCCGCCCCACGCCACGTCGCCGGTGATTTTGCCTACACCCGGCACATCCACGATCACGCCCTTGGCCTTGCGATAACTCGGCACGTTCTCGACGGACACCGAGCCATCCGCGTGCAACGTGGCCGTGACCACCCCCACGCAGGTCTCGATGCGATGCGCGCCCGGCTGGATGCGCCCGAGATGCCCCAGCGTGACGATGAGACCGATGGTCCCGTGCCCGCACATCTGGAGCACGCCCACGTTGTTGAAGAAGATGACGCCAGTGACGCACGTCTTGTCACTCGGTGGCACAAGCAGCGCGCCAACGAGAACGTCCGAGCCGCGCGGCTCGTTGACCACGGCGGAGCGGAAGCGGTCGTGTTGTTCGAGAAAAACCTTCTGCTGTTCGGCGACCGTGCCGCCGCCGAGTTCCGGCCCGCCGCTGATGACGACGCGCGTCGGTTCGCCGCCAGTGTGGGAATCAATGATTTGGATGCGTTTCATTTCTTGTTCCAAAATTTCGTTTTCAATTCGTTGAGTATTTCGGGGTCTTCAATCCAGCGGTCGGCTGAAGAATCACATTGATCGGACGCGGTGGGATCAGCACCCCGGTCAAGCAAGAGCCTGGCGACTTCTGGCGAACGGAGGCAAAAAAGCGGAGTCCAACCGTCAACGTCCTGGGCATTGGGACGCGCTCCGGCATCTAGCAGAGCCGTCACTGTGGCAAGATTGTCGGAACGAACGGCGGCGTGTAGTGCCGTTTCTCCTGTTGAAGTCAAATCCACTCGCGCGCCGTGATTGAGAAGCCAGATCACTAGCGCCACGTTCCCAGACTCTGCGGCCTCGTGAAGCGGCCAGAGCCCCTGACCGCTGATAACATTCAGATCGCAGCCTCTGGTCTGAAGCAGTTCAAACGCCGGGATGATTTTGGCGAAATGAACAGGCCGGTCTTGGACCGCATTCTCCGCATCCAATTTAGCGCCAGCCTCAAGCAAGACCTTGACGGCGTCGAGTGCGTCACTCTCCAAAGCGTTCATGAGGGGAGTGGTGCCGAACTCATCCGGCCAGTCAGGTTCCAATCCTAAATCCAAAAGTTTGGAGATCACTTCGCGCTGGTTGGTCATGGCGGCGGCGTGCAAGGCATTGCTCGCGCATCGCCATTGTGCTTTCGGATTGGCTTTGCGGCCCAGCAGCCGGTCAAGGGCATCCAAGTTCCCGGCCAAAGCCGCGACGTGAAGCGGCGTGCGGCCCCAACGATCCTTCGCCTCCAAATCGTCGCTGCTTGCCTCGTCATGTTCCGGCTTTGTGGGAGTAACGCCTGCTGCCTGATAGTGCAGAGCAGTCCAGCCCAAAGGCCGCGAATCAGCCCCATGCTGAAGGAGAAACTGGATGGAGTTAAAAAGACCACGACGCGACAGGACCGAGAGAGCCGACTCTCCATGCTCGCTCTCCGTGTCCAACGAGATGCCCCAGTCAACTGTCAGTTGAAGTGCTTGCGCCAGCGTCGCAGCGGGGCCGTAGGCAGCACAGACCGTCATGTTCATTCCCGCCTTGCTGAGGTGATGAATGTTCGCGCCCGCTTCCCGAAGCACCGACAGCTTGTCCAGCGCGTGAAGCTGCGCCGCTACCAGCAGCGGCGTTCCTCCAGACTGCGCGCAGACCAGATTCGGATTGGCTCCTAGTTCAATCATTCTGCGGAGATTCGCCGCGGAACTCAGCGGGCTGGCGACAGCAACGTGAAGCATCGTTGTCTGGTTGTAGAAACCATCCTTCTCGACGTGATTGAGATCGGCCCCGGCTCGGACCAACTGTGCAATTTTCCCCGCGTCTCCAGTTCGCGCCGCACGCCTGAGCAGATGAATGAGATGCTCTTGTTTCATTCCAGCCTAGTTTGCTCGCAGCGCCCGCTGAATCCTCACCGGTGGCTTGAGCGATTGCCCACCCTCCGGGGCGGCGTGAATGTTTCGCACCACGTCCATGCCCTTGACCACTTTGCCGAAGGCGGCGAAGCCTTGGCCGTCGGGATTGCGTTGGCCGCCGAAGTCTAGCGCGGGCTGGTCGCCGACGCAGATGAAGAAATGATCCTGCGCGCTGTCCGAGCCTTCGCGGGCCATCGAGATGGTGCCGTCGTGATGCTTCAGGCCGGTGTCGCGGGTGCGCTCGATTTTGATGGGCGGGAAAAACTCGTTGGTCTTCGCCAGATTGCCCGAGGCCTGGATGACTTCAATCTTCACCCGGCTCTGCGGCTGATTGGAGAGCGTGACGGCGCGATGGAATTCGCCGTCGTTATAGAGACCAGCCTGCACGTAGCGCAGGAAGTTCGTGACCGTGTGCGGCGCGGCCTTCGCGTCCAGTTCGACCTCAATCACGCCCAGCGCCGTCTCGATGGAGACGCGGGGCTTCTCCACGACCGGCGGCGTGCGCCATTGAAAACGCGGAGCCTTGCCGGCGTCGTAACCGACGAGGTGCACGCGGCCGGCGGCAGAACGCGTGGCCGGCTTCTGGTAGCGCCAGGGGATTTCGCCGAACACCTCGGCGCACAATGCGGCGAGGGCAGGATCGTATTCCTTCAACTCCGGGCGCGTATCAACGTGATTATGCAACGCGTCGTTCTGACGGTTGTTGTCGAACCAGCTCTGCACGCCCTCGGCCCAATACTCACCAGGATTGGTGGCCGCGTAAGTGCCCTTCCATTTCCCGGCGTTCGTCGCCGATTGATACACCTCGCGCAGACGGCGATTGAACGTCGAGTCCAGCGCCTGTAACGCCACGCCGTGAATGACGTGCGAAAACTCATGCACCAGAATGTTCTCCGTGGAATACGGATCGCCCGGAAAGCACAGCATGTTCTCCTCCGCACAACTCGCGATGCGCCCGCCCAGTCCACGCGCGCGACGATCCCAATAAACCTTCGGCGTCATGTTCGCCTGCTCGGGAATGTCCGTGGTGTATTCGTTGTGCGCCATGACAACGAGCCGCGCGTTATTGGTCGCGAGAGCACGGAGAATGTCCGCGCGATTGGTCAGCATCTGCCGGACGATCCACGCCGCTTCGAGCATGGCGTAATCCGAGACGTTCGAGGAACCGAGCACCGGGAAGCCATCAAGGTCGATGTGTTTTTGGTAAAAGACGGAGAGCTTGGCGTCGTGGCGGAGCGAATCAGGCACGGGGCCGACGCGTTCAGCGGAAAGCCCGGCGCAGGTGACGAAGAGGATTAACGCAGAGACGCAGAGACGCAGAGACGCAGAGAGGGAAAGCAGGGGAACAATGCAATGAAACGACAATCGTGAATGATGTTTGTGATCATTCCGCCTTTGCATCTCTGCATCTCTGCGTCTCTGCGCTAAATCAGAACTCATTGAAAATCCTCCAGCTCACTTCCTCTTCGGCAGCTTCGGTCGTTTCGCGATGCCGTCGTGGATGATCTTCAACACGCGCTTGCGTTCTTCGCCTTTCAACACGAGGCGCGGTGAACGCACCCACTCTTGGCCGAGGCCGGTTTCCTGCACGGCGAGTTTGATGTATTGCACGAACTTGGTGCTGACATCGAGGTGCAGCAGCGGGGTGAACCAGCGGTAGATGGCGCGGGCCTCGTTCCACTTTCCAGCGCGGGTTAGTTCCCAGAAGTATTGGTTCTCGTTTGGAAAGGCGATGCCGCTGCCCGCGACCCAGCCGTCGATGCCGAGGATGCTGGCTTCAAGGCAGAGATTGTCCACGCCGGTGAAGATGGCGTAGCGATCGCCCACGGTGTTGTGCAGGTCAGTGATGCGGCGCACGTCGCCGGAACTCTCCTTGAGCGCGACGAAGTTTTTCTGATCGGCCAGCTTGGCGAACAACTCCGGCGTGATGTCGTTCGCGTAGCTGATCGGGTTGTTGTAAATCATGATCGGCAACCCAGTGCTCTTCGCCACGGTGCGGAAGTGCGTGAGCGTCTCGTCGGGGTCGCCCTTGTAGAGCATCGCGGGCATGAGCATCACGCCATCGGCACCGAGCTTTTCCACATCACGCGTGTAGCGCACGGCCTCGGCGGTGCTCGTCTCGGCCACGCCGCTCAGAACTTTCACACGTCCGTTCACCACGCCGATCATCGCCTCCATGACGCGGCGCTTCTCGTCGCCGGTCATCGGCTGGTTCTCGCCGAGCGAGCCAAGGAAGATCAGTCCGTTAATGCCGGACTTGATGAGGGCTTCGACGTGAACGGCGGTCGCGTCGAGATCGAGCGAGCCGTCCTTGTGCATTTGCGTGGTGATGGCGGGGAAGACGCCGGTCCAGAGGTGTTTCATTTCAATGAGTTCGTGGTTCGTGGTTCGTGAAAAAAAGTCGTTCACCAAGTCAGTTCGATCAGGGAAACGGCCTGGCGAGGCAGATTAAATTTGAGCGTGGCCTGACTGTTCTCAACTTGCGTGACGCCGCTGGTGAGCAAGGCCAGTTGTCCGGCTTTCTCCAATTGCGCGTAATGTTCCACCGTCGGTTGCTGCGGTGAACCAAGCTTATTCCACGCGGTGAAGGCGTTGCTGTGGTCCTGATCGATGCGGAAGTGCCGCACCTTGGCTTCGCCACTGCCGAGCGAGACGCCGTTGATTTCCAGTTCCACCACGGCGTCCGGGCCGGGCACATCGTCGTCGTGATAATGCCACGCCATCACCCAAAGTTTTTTGCCGTCCGCGCTCGCGAGGGCCGCGACGTCTGGTTGTCCGCGCACGCCGTTGCGTATGATGGCGTCGAGCGGGAGCGCGCCACTGCTCTCCGCGGCAAGGCGGCGACCGTGCATCATGGAGAACATGCGGAAGACATTGAGCACGGGCTTGTCGATGCCGTTGCTGGCGAGCGAGCGAAAGCCGGCGAAGTATGGCTGGTCCTCGAACTCGAACGCCCACGTCAGCGCGCCTTCAAGATTCACGCCGTGCTTCTCGGCGAGATCGTATTTGCGCGCGAAGCTCGCCGCCGTGTAGCTCGAATACATCGTGCCGTTGCGATAGGCGAGCGACGGTCCCTGGCACGCGGCGCAACCTTCAGGATCGGATTCGCCGATGACGATGGGCTTGCTCTTCAACTCGGGATACGACGCCACGATGCGGAAGCCGTCCTCGATGCCGCGCAACTGCGTGGCGATGCCCATGCGGACGTGGCCGTTGGTGGTGACGGGCAAACCTTTCGCGTGGAAGGAAATGAAATCAATGGGCGTGCCGATTTTGCCGGTCGCGTAATTCGTTCCGCGCAAACAGTGCTCCAGAAAATCGCGCGTGAACTTGCCGCCGCTGCCCGCCGTGTCCGCACCGCCCACGCGCGCCGTCGGCAGCGCGCGGCGTACGGCATCAATCGCGTAGTCGTGCAGCTTGCGGAATTCCGCCGGCGTCCCGCGCCAGTAGCCGATGTTCGGCTCGTTCCACACCTGCCAGTACCATGACTCGACCTCGGCGCGGCCGTATTTCTCCACGCAATGTTTCGTCCATTGGAAGACGAGTTCCGCCCACTTCGCGTAGTCCTTCGGAGGATAGGCCCAGCCGGTGTAAATCTCCTCGTAGCGCGCCTTCGGAGTCCACTGGTGCTGATACGGCTCCGGCTTGATGGACAACTCCTTCGGCATGAAACCAATCTGCGCGTACGGCCGCACGCCGCGCGCGAGATACGTGTCGAAGATGCGGTCCACAATCGTCCAGTCATAGATAGCCTTTCCACTCGCATCCTCGCGATACGCGCCGGTGGAACCCCACTTGAGCGCGGGCGTGCCATCGCCGGAGGTGAGCAGATTGTGCGCGCGGAAATAAACGTTCTTCGGACTCAACTCGCCAAGTTCCGCCACGAGCTTCCGTCCGTTGGTCATGTAGGCGTAGTTCGGCTCGTCCGCGCCGAAGAAACGCCAGATGGGTTTCAAACCGCCGCGTGGTTGCGCCGCGTCCACGCGGATGGAGACGGGGAAAGAATTCTCCGCGCAGTGCGTCACACCGACGAAAGCCAAGGACAGCGCGACCACGAAGCCGCGCACAGTGCATTGAGTGAAGTTAGGCATGGCGATGTTCTAGTTCCAGCGCGGCTCCTTGCCCAGCAACGAACGCACGAAGAAATCCTGCAACCGACGCTTGCCGTACGGACTGCCCGCGACACCGTGGCCGGCACCGGGCACGACGAGATACTCGAAATCCTTGTTCGCCTTGATCAGCGCGCTGACGACTTGCGTGGTGCTGGCGGGGTCCACGTTCTTGTCCATCTCGCCGACCATGAGCAGGAGCTTGCCCTGGAGATTCTTCGCGAGCGTCACGTTGCTCTGCTCGTCGTAGTGCTTCTCCACGGGCCAGCCCATCCACTGCTCGTTCCACCAGATTTTGTCCATGCGGTTGTCGTGGCAGCCGCAGTCGGAGACGCCGGCCTTGTAGAAGTCGCCGTGCGTGAGCAATCCGCCCAGCGCGTTCTGTCCGCCGGCGCTCGTGCCGTAAATGCCGACGCGCGAGAGGTCCATCTCGGGATGCCTCGCGGCGGCGGCTTTGATCCAGAGCACGCGATCCGGAAAGCCCGCGTCGCCGAGGTTCTTCCAGCACACGTCGTGGAATTTCTTCGAGCGCTGACTCGTGCCCAGGCAGTCCATCTGCACGATGATGAAACCCAACTCGGCGAGTTCCTGCATCCGTGGCACGGCGCTGAAGGTCTTGGGCGTGAACGCACCCTGCGGCCCGGCGTAGATGTTCTCGACGACGGGATACTTCTTCGCGGGATCAAAATTCGTCGGACGCACAATGACGCCGTAAATGTCCGTCGCTCCATCGCGAGCTTTGGCGACGAAGCGTTCCGGCGCACGCCAGCCTTCTTTCCACAGCGCGCTCAGGTCGGCGGTTTCAAGTTTCGTGACGAGCTTGCCATCCTCGGCGCGGCGCAATTCCGTCACGGCTGCCATGTCCACACGGGTGTAGCTGTCCACGATGAACTTGCGGTCGGGCGAGAACTCAACGGTGTGCGAGCCATCGCCTTCCGTGAGTTGCACGAGGGAACTGCCATCGAAGTTAACGCGGCAGTAGTGAATGAAATACGGGTCTTGCCCCGCAACAATGCCGCCGGCGCGGAACCAAATCTGACGCTTCTCCTTGTCCACGCGCTCCACGCCGCGCACGACCCATTCGCCCTTGGTGATTTGATTTTTCACCCGCCCGGTCTTCGCGTCGTAGAGGTAGAGATGGTTCCAGCCATCGCGCTCGCTCATCCAAATCAACTCGCCGGTGTCGTCGAGCCATTCGAGGAAGTTCTTCCCGCTGTAATCAATGAAGGTCTGGCTCTGCTCGTCCACGATGGCGCTGGCCTCGCCGGTCTTCGCATCCACGGCGATGATACGCAGCACCTGATGGCCGCGCTGGTTGTGACGGAAGGTGAAGCGCGAGGAATCCTTCTCCCAACGAATGTCCAGGCTGCCGCTCTCGGTGAAGGGATTCGGGAACAGCGCATCGCTCACGGGGATTTGTTTCTTCGCCGCCACGTCGAACAACGCCGGGCGCGGATGCGGCAGTTTGTCGCCGGGTTTGTAGTAATCAAACGTGACGAGCTTCGGCTGCACCTGATCCTTGGGCGAGGACTCGACGAAGCTGACCTTGTGCTCCTGCCCCTTCTTCACGCGCCCGGCGACGACGTGCTGCGAGTCCGGCGACCAGTAGAAACGATCCCGATACGCATCGTCGTCCTGGCCGTCCGTGGTCAGCACGGTTTCTTCGCCGGAGGAAACTTCCTTGAGCACGACGTTGAAGTCCTTGATGAACGTGCGCCACTTGCCATCGGGCGAAGTGTCGCGCGCCTGCGGACGCGGGGCAGCGCCAGCACCACCGCCGCGCGCGCCGCGCGGGCGTGCGGAGACGGCGGCGTTCGTGGTGATGATGGCGTCGCTGGCTTTCTCCGCGCCCTCGAAGGTCGCGAGCGTTTTGCCCGCAGCATCGACGGCGAGCCAGGCGTGGCCGGCGAAGGTGTGCTGCTCGCGCTGCGCGCCGGGCGCGAGTTTGCCGTAGCTCTGGCGTTCGCCGTCGGTGGTGAGCCAGAAGAGTTCCACTTCGCCTGGAGTGCGGTTGATGAAGGTCAGCGACGTGTCGGAGCCGGTGCGATTGCCGGCGCGGAGCGTACCGCTGGTGGCGGCGTTGGTCGCGCGGTTGTCTGGCGCGCGGTCGAGCTTCTTGCGTTCGCCGGTGAGCGCGCTGATCCAGATGAACTCGCTGGCGTCGCGGGCCATCTTCACCTCGTACCAGAAGCTGGTGTTGCCCGCCTCCCAGTTGGCCCGCACGCGGTCGCGGAAAACTTTGCCAGAGAACTGCCGCGAGAGATTGGCCGAGCGTTCGTAGTCGGCCTTCGAGCCTTGGGCGAAAGCGTGGAGCGAACAGAGCAGCGTCAGCACCAGCGCGAGTGGAGCGCGGGCTTTAGCCCGCTTCAACGTGCGAAAGACCGGCGTGCTTCCTTGGTTCGTGATCGTCCGTGCCAATTCACGTTGAAGCGGGCTAAAGCCCGCGCTCCACGTTGCGCTTTCGGACGGCGTTGCCCATTTCATAGCTTGCAATTCTGGCATCGCGCCTCTGGCTGTCTTGTCTTAAATAACGCCCGTGACCGCCAAAAAACGCCCAGCTTCCAGCGCCCGGCCTGATGTCCGGCTGGCCGCGCTCTGGCCGGTTCTCAGCGTCACGGCGGAACTGTTCCGCAACGTCCCCGACACCGCGTTCTTCGTGAAGGACGCGGCCGGCCGTTACGCGCTCTGCAACCAGTCGCTCGCCGAGCGGTGTGGATTCAATTCGCCGGATGGTCTCGTGGGCCGCCGCGTCCGCGACATCTTCCCGGCGGAACTCGGCGAACGCTACGCCGCGCAGGATGAACAAATCATCCGCACCGGACGCCCGGTCGTGGACCGGCTGGAACTGCACTGGTATTCGCGCCGCCGCACCGGCTGGTGTCTGACCACCAAGCTGCCGTTGCGCGACGCGGCTGGGAACATCGTTGGTCTCATCGGACTCTCGCGCGACTTGCGGGCGCTGCGCGACAGCGGACAAATCCCCGCCGGACTGCTCGCCGCGATGGAGCATTTGGAAAACAGCTTTCACGAACCGCTCTCGCCCACGAAGCTCGCGAAGAAGGCCAGCCTCGCTCCCGTCCGTTTCGCGCGGCTCATCAAGCGCATCTTCCGCCTCACGCCCTCGCAGCTCATCGCGCAACGCCGGCTCGCCGCCGCCTCGCGTCTTCTGCTGGAGACGGAGCGTTCCGTGGCCGACATCGCGCTGGCCTCCGGCTTCTACGATCACAGTGCTTTCACGCGCGTCTTCCGCGCGGCGACGGGCGGGACGCCGACGGAGTTTCGTAGGCAGAGCAATGACGGGGGCCAGCGACCGGCGTGACAATTTGACGGCCCTGCCGATTCCTGAAACGCTCCGCGCCACGCAGCCGCCATTTCAATTTTATGGGACCAATTAAATCAACCGTGTGGTTCTGGATTCACCGGCACCGTCGCAACCGCGCGGTGGCCCGGTTCGCCCGCCTCTGCCAGAACCTCCACCGCGCCTCCGAACATCCCGGTTACGACGTGAACACCGACGGCGAGCGCGATCTGCTGCGGCGCGCGGTGTCCGGCGCGGTCCCGGTGATTTTCGATGTCGGCGCCAACGTCGGCGACTGGACGCTCATGGCGCGTACGGAACATCCGGGCGCGGCTATTCACGCGTTTGAATTAAGTCCACGCACGGCGGATCTACTCGTGCGGCGCGTGGGGAAAATGCCTGGCATCCGAGTTCACGCCTACGGACTGGCAGAGCGTTCCGGCGAGATGGATTTTTTCTCCTACTCAGGCGAGTCGAATATTCTCAGCGGACTGCGCGCGGCGATCCACACCCACGCGCCGCATCAAATCGAGAAGGCCACCGTGCGCACGGGCGACGAGGTGTGCCGCGAACTGGGCGTGACGCGGATTGATTTCCTGAAAGTGGACGCGGAAGGCGGCGACCATGAGGTGTTGAAGGGTTTCTCCAACCTGCTGGCCGCGCAACAAATCGAGGTCGTGCAGTTCGAGCATCAAGGCGGGCGCTACCTGCGGGACTTTTACGATCTGCTCGAGCCGAAGGGCTACGCCATCGGCAAACTTTACGCGAACTACGTGGACTTCCAGGCGCACTCGTGGAGTTTGGAAATGTTCCTCGGTCCCAACTACGTCGCCGTGCCGGCGGCGCGGCGCGACTTGATCGAATCACTGCGGCGCGGCTGGTGAAAAGCCGGAAAATCCGCGTCAAACTTTTCGCCCATGTCGCAAGTCCCGTTCTGGATTCGCTGGCGGCGCGTGTTGCGCCGGCATCCGAAATTATACCAGCGGCTGGGGCAGATGCGGGCGCGGGCGGGTCACGCCTGGCGGTGGGTCTTCCGGCGTTTGCTGCCGGCGCGCAGTCCTTTTGGTCCGCCCAAGGGCTGGTTCTCCCTCGTGGAAAAAGTCCGGACGGGCGAGGTGCGCGGGCGTGTCCTGTTTGAACGCCAGCCGGACAACGCGCCGGCCGCGACGCGGCTGCGGCGTCTCGCGCTGCTCGGCCAGCAACAGCAAACCCGCTGGCCGTTTTTCTGGAGTCATCATGCCAACGCGCGGCTCATCGGCCCCACGCTGTTGTTGCAGGACGAGCGGCGGCGGGTCGCGGTGGAATCAGCCTACGGTCCCAGTTTCGTGGAGGATGATCCGGGCTACCGCCAGTTCCGCCGCCCGCCGGCGGTGCGGCTGAAGGGCGCGTGGACGAGTGTGATCTCGCGCTGGTCGCCGGGGTTTTACCACTGGTTCATGGACGCGCTGCCGCGGCTGGCGCTGTTGGCGGAACTGCCACCGGAGACCCGGATCATCGTGCCCGCACCACTCACCGCCTACCATCGCGACACGCTGGAATGGCTGGGGCTGACCGCGCGCGCCCGCCCCACCGGCGAGGAACATCTCGAGATCGAAGACTATTACTTCAGCGCACCAACGAACATCACCGGGCATTTTGATCCCTACGCGATTGAGTTTCTGCGCCGGTCGTTTTTGGAGCGGCGGGATCGGTCGTTCGATTCGCCCCGGCGTTTTTACGTGCAGCGCGTGCGCGCGGCGCGCGGCGTGGCCAACGATGCCGAGGTCGCGGATTTCTTTCGCGCCCGCGGTTGGGCCGTGGTGGACATGGAGACCTTGTCGCTGGCGCAACAGATTCAACTCTTCGCCCAAGCCGAGGAGATTTGTGCGCTGCACGGTGCGGCGCTCACGAATCTCGTCTGGTGCCGGCCCGGCTGCCGCGTGCTGGAGCTGCTGCCTTCCACCTACCTGAACGGCGTGTATGAAGGCGTGGCCGAGGCCGTGCAGGCGGACTATGATTTTCTGCTCTGCCCCGGCGACACGGAGATGAAGGCGCTGGTCAATCTGAAGGAACTGGCAGGCAAGCTGCGGGACTGAGCGTGGCAAGCCGGATGAGTTGACCCGCCGTTCCTGTTTCTGATTTCCAAAAGGAATTTCCCCGCTAACGTCTCGCGCATGGATTCATTGCTGAAGTTGATTCGCGAGAACGCGGCATGGCAGCCGGCGGAACTCGCCGCCATGCTCAATCTTTCCGAGAGCGAGGTCATCGCGCTCATCAAGAAACACGAAGCCGAGGGCGTCATCCTGGGCTACCGCGCCATCCTCAACGAGGAGAAGCTCGGCCTCGAAGTTGTCCGTGCCGTCATCGAGGTGAAAATCACGCCGGAACGCGGCGGCGGCTTCGACCGCCTCGCTGAACGCATCGCGAAGTATTCCGAGGTGCAATCGTGCTACCTGATGTCCGGCGGCTATGACCTGCTCGTGGTCGTGCAGGGGAAAAATTTGCGAGAGGTGGCCACGTTCGTGTCCGAGAAACTCGCCACCGTGCAGGGTGTCATCTCCACCGCCACGCACTTCATGCTCAAGCCCTACAAGGAGCAGGGCGTGCTGATGAAGGCGGAAGTGAACGAGGAACGGCTGGCGGTCGCACCCTGATAAATTTCATGCGCAAAAAACATTCCCCTCTCGTCGGCCTCATCATGGGTTCCCAATCCGACTGGGAAACGATGCAGCACGCGGCGGCGCAATTGGAGGCGCTCGGCGTGCCCTTCGAGGCGCAAGTCGTCTCCGCGCATCGTACGCCGGATTTGCTGTTCGAGTATGCGGACGGCGCGGCGGCGCGAGGACTGGAAGTGATCATTGCCGGTGCCGGCGGCGCGGCGCATCTGCCCGGTATGTGCGCGGCGAAAACCTCACTGCCCGTCCTCGGCGTGCCGGTGGAATCGAAGACGTTGAAGGGCATGGATTCGCTGCTCTCCATCGTGCAGATGCCCGGTGGTGTGCCGGTGGGAACGCTGGCGATCGGCAAGGCGGGCGCGATCAACGCCGCACTGATGGCCACGGCGATTCTGGGCAACAAGCATCCGCAGTTTCGTACGGCCTACGAAAAGTTCCGCGCCGCGCAAACGGAGAGAGTGTTGTCGAATCGAAAGCCGGGGGCGGTGTAGGTTCGATAACTGTTAGGCGGCTACAAGTGCTATGCGCAAATCTTACCGCAAATTACTGTTGGCCACTCTTGCGCTTGGTCTGCTGCTTGGTGTCGTCCTGCTGTGTTTTAGCAGCACAGGCACTCCTCGGTTGACGCTTCACTATTTAAGCCGGACGAACGACGGCACACGGACGATTGTTCAGTTTGGGATTACCAACATCGGGACCGCTGATGCCATCAGCTATCTGGAAAACGGAACTCCTGTAGGCCGCATCCAGATGTGGAGGAAGGAGATGGGGGCCAACTGTTATCCGACGCTTCGCCGTCTTTCTCCCGGGCAGGGAGATGTCATTCACGTAATTTTGCCAGAGGGATTCCAAGGCCGTTGGCGATTTGTCTCCAACTACGCACGCGACGGAACAAGATTGCGGTTTATTAATTGGAAGCGGGACGCAGAGTCGTATACGAAATCATTCCGCGCGCGAGCCTGTAGATTCATACCCTCTTCTTTGACAACAGTTCGCTTTGATGTGATGGCGGAGAGTGATTGGATTGAAGAATGAAGACGCCGCCTAACCATGCGCGAGGTCGTGTAAAAACCCTCCGCGCCACGCAGACGGAGAAAGTTTTGTCGAACCGGAAGCCGGGAGTGTAGCGAAGTGCAGACCGCCGAGTCCGCGTGTCACTAATCCCATGTGGTGGGCGAGGACGAGTCTCAAATCCGTGGCTGCGCTGAATCTGCGGGAAGTTTTTTCTCAGGGATGAGTTTCAGAAAATTGCCGACGGTTGGGCTTTATTAACACGCGAACTCGGCGGTCCGCGCTCCGAACAAAAGCCCTCACAGCTTCTGCTGCTGCAACTGCTTCTGGATGGAGTCAATCCGCTTCGCCGCTGCCTCTTTCAGTGACGGAATTCTCTCGGCCAGCCGCGTGAAAAGATTCACCGCCTTCTCCCAATCGCCTTGCGCTTGGCAGACATCCGCCGCGCTGAACGTGGCCTCCTTCAACCAAAACGGGTCCGGCTCCTCGCCCGCGCGGGTCGGGAAAATCACTTCGAGATAATTCGTCAGCGCGGCGTGGCGCCGCGCCGCCACTTCCGTCGTTGAATTTGTCACCAGCAGCGCCTGCTTGCCATAAACGTGGCCTATGCCGACCAGCGCCTGCTGCCGCGTGGCCGCATCCGCTTTTGGCGAAGTCAGCGCGCGTCCATAAAAATCCAGCGCGACGGCATAGTTCATCGGGTCCACCGTGCCGAGCTGGAAGTGGCACAGCGCCACCTCGCCATAGGCGCGCGGCACTTCCGGGTCGTCCGGAAAAAAACGCGGCACCTGCGCGTACACACTGCGCGCCTCGCGAAAGTTGTCGAGCTGGTTTGTCCACGGGCGCAGCTTGAAGGCGTCGCCATAAGCGAAATAGCCCTGCACGAGAATGGACGCGGGACAGTTCGTGTCGTTGAGCAGCGCAGCCAGATGGTTCGTCGCGCTTTCAAAGCGCGGTTGGAGCAGTGCGGCCCGGCCGGCCTCCAGCCGCGCCTGATAACTCACCACCGTCACCGGCCAGTTTGTATTCTCGAACACAAGTTGATAGTTGCGCAGCGCGTCATCGTAACGCCCGGCGCGCAGGTGATGACCGCCAATCCAGTTTTGCGCGCGCGCCGCAAGCGGGTTCAACGGGAAGCGCTGCACGAAATTGGTGAAGAGGGTGAGCGCGTTCGTCTCGCGGCCCGCGAGGAAGCTGGCCGTGGCCCGGAGAAATTCCGCGCGCGGCAGGCTGGTGTTGGTCGGGAAAAAAATTATCCACTCGTCGTATTTCCCAATCGCCGAAGGCCAGTCGCGCTCGCGTTCATAGGAACGCGCCACGGCCAGTTCCACCTCGGGCCGCAACGGTGAATCAGGGAACAATTTCGTGAACCGTGCGAACTCCTTGCGTGCCGCCGCCGGATCGCCGAGTTCGTCCACGGCCTGGCCGAAGAGCAGCAGCGAGCGCTCGGCATAACTGTTCGCCGGATACTCGCGCAGGATCGCGGCGAGCGCCTCGGCGGCGGCGCGACGGTCGCGCGCGGCCAGGCCGGCCTGCAACAACTGGTAGCGCGCGCGCGGCGTCAGTTCGCGCACGACGCGCGGGAGCATGGCGTAGTTCGTCAGCACGCGCCGGTAGTCGGTGATGGCGTTGGTCAGGTCGCCGGATTGAAACGCTAGGTCTGCCGATTTGAACCGCGCCACGGCCTGCGCCTCCGACCACGGCAGCGATTCCGCCGCGGCGCGAAACGACGAGAGGCTTTCGGGAAATTTGTTTTGCGCGAGCAACGCCCATCCGCGCACCACGCGCGCCTGGCTGCGGAACGGACTGTTCGTGAACTGGTTCAGCAGTTTGTCGCAATCGAAGATCACATCCGCGAGCAAGTCCGTGCCCGGCGAGACGGAGTTAGTGCTGGCGAGCGCGAGCGACTGCTGCTTCAACCGCAGCTCCGCCTGCGCGAGCAGCGCCAGGTCCGAGCCGTTTTCCGCCGGATGCGCGGCGGTGAATTCCTGCAACCGGGCGAGCGCGTTGCTGAGTTGTCCTTGCTCCGCGAGCAATTCCACCGTTTTGAAAAGCGCTTCGCGCGTGCGGGCCGCGGACATGCCGGGCCGTTGGTTGCGCGCGTACGCGGCGATGGCTTCGTCAGGCCGGTTCAAGGCTTCGAGTACCTGCCCTTGCAGCGCGGAGGCCGCCGCTTCGAGCGCGACATCGGTGGTCGCGAGGGCGTTGGTGAAAAGATTCGTCGTGGTGACGAGCGCGGCTTCCAACTGCCGTGCGCCCCACTGCGCTTGGGCAAGGCGATACGCGCGTTCCCATTTCGTGCGCGCGGCGAGCGCCTCCTCGGGAATGGCGTCGGCCACTCGTTCCGCGCCGGAATAATCGCGCTGTTCCAGCAGCGTGTCGGCGAGCAACAAACGTCCGCGCACCGCCGCTTCGCTGGCGGGCGCGCGCGTGGCGGCTTCCTGAAACAATCCGGTTTGCAGCAGCGCGGCCACGCGCGGCCATTGCTGCAACTGAAACCGCGCGTGCGCCTCGGCCAGCGTCGCGTCGAGGCGCAGCGGCGAATTTGTGTGACGCGAGACCACGAGCGCGTATTTCGTCGCCGCCGCCTCGAACTGGCCGCTCTCGGCGTGAATAGCCGCGAGGTCGAACAGAAATTGGTCCGCCGCGCTGCCGGCGCTCGCTTGGTTCGTGGTGAGAATCTGGATGGCGGCCTGAAATTTTTTCTGTTGAAGCGCGGCCTTGGACTGCTTGAGCAAGGCCTGCGGCACGCGCGGTGACGCAGGATATTTGACGAAGAAGTCCGCGAATAATTTTTCCGCGCGATCATGAAATCCGTCCTGCCGCGCTTCCTCGGCATTGTTGAACGCGCGCGCCTCCGCGTCCGCCGCGTGCAGGCGGGTGCTCGCCGCGCCCATGCACAGGAGCGCAGCCATCAAAAGCCACCGGGTGAGCCAGCGATGCCGCATGTGATTTCTTTTATCCGCCACACCCGCGCGAGGCGATGCAAAAATCCTGACGCGGGGGGCACGGACCGCCGAGTCCGCGTGTTCGTAATTCATGGAGCGAAAAATCCCTCACGCCAAGTCCGCCAAGGGCGCAAAGGTAAAGATCGTTCGCCCGGTTTCACTTTGCGTCCTTCGCGTCCTTTGCGTGAGGCCAAAAGAAACACGCGGACTCGGCGGTCCGCGCTCCGCACTCACCGCGCCCCGATCTTCAACGCCCGCACCCGGTCGCCGTCGTTGATGCGGTCGCCGGGATAAATGATCACCGCGTCCCCTTCGCTCAGGCCGTTCGTGATTTCCGTTTCAGTGCCGGAAGTACGTCCGGTGGTCACAGCCTGAAACACCGCGCGCCCGCTGCGGATCGCAAACACCGCGTGCTGTTCACCCCGACGAAAAACCGCGCCCGACGCGACCTTCAAAACCTTGTCCGCCTCCCAGGTGACGATGCGGGCCTCGACTCGGAAATTGTCGCCCACGCCCGCGCGCTGTTCGAGCGGCGTGACGATGTCCGCAATGACGTTCACGCGCTGCTCCTCGACACCGAGCGCAGAGACTTTCGTGAACGCAGCCGGTTCGACCAATCGCACGCGCGCCTGCAACGGCTCCACACCGCCCCACTGTTCCAACTCCACGCGTGTGCCGGGCCGGATGGCCGCGCCGTCGCGCGACAGGACTTCAATCACCACTTCGAGGTCGGCGGGATTGCCGATTTCCACCAGCGGCAATCCGGCGGTCACGACGCGCGAGCTTTCTTCGAGAACGCGCAGCACACGACCGCCAGTGGGGGCTTTGACTTCGGTGGGCGGGCGGGCGGGACTGGTCGTGGGCGCTCCGAACTCCGCGAGTTCCGCCTCCACTTGACGCAGCGCGGCCTGGGCGGCGGTGAGTTCCTTGGCGGCGGTCGTCTCGCGCAACTGGCCTTGTTCGAGTTCCTGGATGGAAACAGTTTTCTCAGCGAACAAAGTGTCAAAGCGTTTCAATTCGCTGGCGGCAAATTTCTGCGCGGCGCGGGCGCGTTCGACGTTCGCGAAGGCGGTGTCGCGCCGGGCCTCGGCCAGCGCACGGGTGCGGGCGTCGAGCAACACGGGCGAGAGCGGATCAATGACCGCGACGACGGTTTCGCCCGCAATGATTTCCGCGCCGGCCTTGAACGGAATGCGCCGCAACTGTCCTGCGACCGGCGCGGACACCACGTAGCGTTGCTTGATGCGCGTCTTGCCCTCCTCGTTCACCGTCGCGCGCAGGCCGCCGCTCACGACTTGCACCGTCTCGACGGGCAAGGGCTTCGGCCACAAGCCACCAACAATGAGCGCGAGCAGGAGCAGTGCGCCTGCGTAGGGCAGCCACCGGCGGCGCGGTGCGCGGCGTGCTTCGTGTCGGCGCGGCTGGAGCGTTTCTTTCGTCGGCGAATCCATCGTGGTGGGAAGCCTAATGGTGCCGGTCGCAACTTTCGAGTTTTGTCCGGCACCCGGCGTTTCCGCCTTCCGGTGGGCTGAGCCTAACGATTGTTATTTGATGAGGTCGCAGTTTCGCGAGTCCAAAATCGCCGGGCCGTGAAAACGACCCTTTAACTGCACAAAAGCGTAGTCGTCGAACACCGGTGGGCTGCGAAGAATCGCGAACCCAGAGCGGGTGGAAATATGCGTAATTTTGCGAGGTAAAAACAGGGTATTACCACGCTATTTGTGTTGGCGTAAAAACAGAATCGGCCCGGGGAATTCCGGTGCGCAGTCCGCCAGGCATTCAATGCTCCCGCTTGAGTCTTGGGCGTGGTTTGAGACGGCTCGAGTCGTAAAATCCTGACTTAAAAATTGCCCCGCAGTTCGGGCGAAACTTGTCGCCCGTCAGCAAACGCAAATTGAGGAAATCACCATTATCAAATGACTTTCGATGAGGTTTCTAAAGTTTTTTTAATGTCCTACCGTTAGAAACATGGCATTCGTTTTTTGCGGCGACCCAGGGTACTACGAGGCGGCACAGCGACAATTCTTTCCCCGAAATCGTCCTTTCCATTTCTGCCCGCGTTGCCATAGGTTTTCTTACGCAATGAGTGTCTCGCCCAAAATTGGGCAGTCGGCCTTCCGCTCGGTGATTTTTAGCCAGCTACTCTTGTCGTAATTTCGCGCATTTCACCGAAAAGCTAGTAGGCATGGCCGCTGCTGACTGGGGCGAGACTGGTCGCAGGACTGAAGAGCGGATTGGGATGATTCAACTGCGGCAGGGAAAATTTGGATGTGACCCCTATGAGCAATCAGAAGAAAGTGAAAATCAAAGTGCTGGCGGTTGATGACCACCCGGTCGTCGTGGAAGGCGTGCGTTCCTGCCTCCGTCCCTTTACGCAATTTGAGGTCGTGGGCGTGGCCGCAGGAGGAGAAGACGCGCTGGCCAAGGCCAAGAAACTTTTGCCCGATGTCATCCTCATGGACATCAACATGCCGGGCTTGGACGGACTGGAAACGACTCGTCGGCTCAAACAGGCCTGCCCGAAGGCCAGGGTGCTGATGTTCGCCGGGCGCGAGGAAAACGACGCGGTGGGAGAGATGATTCAGGCCGGAGCCAAGGGCTGCATCCGTAAGAGCGCGTCGGCAGAGGAACTGGTTTCCGCCATCGAACGCGTCCATCAGGGTGAAACTTTCTTCTCGGCGGATGTCGCGCAGATGTTTTTCGAGGATTACGTGAAGCGCGGCGGCCGGGCGCAGGAGAACGTGACCAAGCGCATTTCCGAGCGTGAGCGCCAGGTGCTGCACCTGATCGTAGAAGGCGCGGCGAATAAAGAGGCGGCGGATACCCTGCAAATTAGTGTTCGCACGGTCGAGAAGCACCGTCAGCGCATCATGAAGAAGCTGGGCGTCCACAAGGCCACGGAACTCGTGCGATTTGCCATCACCAAGGGCATTGTGAATGTCGGGGCCTATTGAGGTATGAGCTGCGCGGCCTTGTTTGCCGCCATTCCGACCGTTCACTTTTTGCGCCCGGTGCCCCGTCTTTTTTCGAGACTCGTCTGCCTCAGTTTGAGATTACGCAAGACAGCGTAATTTTTGGGTTCGCACTAAGGCGCAGGCTTTCGTTCGCACTTTACCCAGATTCACGGTTCGGAAGTCCGCCGTTAAAGATCTATGTACGTTGGTTCACCGAAAGGGAGGAAGAGGTTTCCCGGAAAAATGCAGGTGATACTCAACTAATGCCCGGAAGGGACCGATGGATACGCACGAAGCTCGTGAAAGTTCGCAGCGAGTTTCTTCTGCCGGTCCGAATCAGAAAGTTTCAGAAGTAATGCTTGGAAACGCACAAAGCGCCGTTCCTGAATCAACAGGAAAGGCCTTATTGACCGATGATGCGCTGCAATGCCGCCGAGGAGCGGGATGGCAGCGCCAATTGGTTGTCACCATCGCCCTCATTGCGATGGCGGTCGTGCTTTTGCGCATCGTGGGCGGCGTGAACACTTGGGCCACGCACCGCCTCGAAGTCCTTCTGACCGTGGGCGGCATCGCCTTCTGGCGCTGGAGTTGGTTCCTCCTTCAGAACGTGCGGGCCATCATCTATCGCTACTGGGTATTTCCCCGCCTGCGCCGTGATGCCGAGCGCGCGGTGGCCGAGATGGGTCCGGTGCCGGAAGTGACCGTCCTCGCCACGACTTACCACGAGAAGCCTTGGATCACTCGCGCCGTCTTCGGCTCCATTTTCCGCGAACTCAGCACGCTGCAAGGTTTGGTTAAACCACCCACGCTGATTTGCATCGGCGGCTGCGACGAGGATGACGCGACCATCCGCGCCATTCACGCCGAGTGCAGTGCGGAATTGACCCCCGCTGATCCGTCACAATGGCCGCCGAGACTCATCATCGGGCGTGGCGACAAGGGCAAGCGCCTTGCGCTCGGCCTCGGCATGGAGGAAATCTCCCAGCTTAGTCTGCGCGAAGACGGCGTGGTCATCATTCTCGACGGCGACACCATGTTTCAGACCGGTCTGCTCGCGAAGGTGCTGCCCATTTTCCGCCTCAAACCCACCGTCTCCGCCATTACAACGAATGAAGATGGCACGGTGAAAGGCGACCCTTGGATCGCGGAATGGACTTCGCTGCGCTTCGGTTTGCGCCATCGTTCCATGTGCTCGATTTCGCTCTCCGGCAAACTGCTCTGCCTCACCGGGCGTTTTTCTGTTTTCCGCGCGGCTGTGGTTATTGACCCGAGCTTCCGCGCACAGGTTGAGCACGATGTCATTCATCATTGGCTCTGGGGTTCCTTTGAAATGCTCAGTGGCGACGACAAGAGCACCTGGTTCTGGCTGGCAAAGAATGGCCATCGAATGCTCTACGTGCCGGACGCGATGGTCTCGACGTTTGAAGTCGTCTCCGGTTCTGCGGTGCATCGCGCGATGGCGAATACGCGCCGCTGGTCCGGCAACAGCGTGCGCCACGGCTGGCGGGCCATGATGCTCGGGCCGAAGAAGCTCGGCTGGTTCCCGTGGTATTGCCTCATTGATCAGCGGCTCACGATGCTGACAATTTTGTTCGGCCCGTCCGTCGCGATTTTCACCTGCGTGACGGGGCGGTGGGACATGGCGGCGGCCTATTTGCTTTGGGTTTTTTCCTCACGCATCGCGCACGCATCGATTTCATGGCGGCACGGACGGCGCTTCTCGGCCTACTACATTCCGCTGCAAGTGATCGCGGACTGGGTCACGGCGCTGACGAAGTTGTGGGTCATTTTCCACCCGGCAAAACAGAACTGGATGAACCGCGGCAAGCGGACGCTGAACACGACGCAAGGCTCGGCGTTCTATAAATTGCGCACCGGCTTCGCCCACTACCTCTACGCGTTTTCTTGCGCGTGCGTGATGATCACGGTCGGGCTGGCGCTCGGCTTCCTCCCGATTTTCCGCGACACGCGGCTGTTCATGCGTTCGACGCCGGCTAAACAACAGACGGAGCCGAAGTCCGATTCTCAGGCGCGCAAACCTTTCTTCAATTTCTTCGGCAAGCAAGTCGCCACGAAACCTATTTCACAAAACGCCCTGGCCGCGTCTCCCGAACTCTGAACATTCACCATGAGCACCACCCCCAACGACCAACCCAAAACCAAAGCGCCGGTCGCGCGCACCGTCGTGATCTGCCTCGTGCTGATTCTGACGCTTGCGGCCATTGCCCTCGCGATTCCGTGGGCGAACTACCGTTACAAAAACATCGTCCTGCGCGAAGCGTCTGTGCGCGGTGCGGTCACCAAGCTCGGGGCGCGCATTGATGGGCGCATCAAGAGCATCGAAGTCGTACCCGGCCAGATCGTGACCAAAGGCCAGATCCTTTTGCGGATGGAAGACAGCCACTTGCGCGCGGCGCTGGAGCGGGCGCGGGGTGATCTGAAGTCCGCCAAGCTTGAACTCGAAAACGAAAAACTCAGTATCGCCCAGGCCCGTCGCCGCCTGATTTTCGAGATTGATCGCAGCAAACTCGCCATCAAAAAGGCCACCAGCGAAGTCGCCGCCCAGACCAGCAGCCTCACCCGCTTGGAGAAACAATACGACCGCGTCTCAGCCCTCGTTAAGACCGGCGCCGCCGCCGTCGCCGAACTCGACAAAATCACCGGCGACCGCGACCGCTCCCTCGCCTATGTCAACTCCGCCGGCACCTCCCTCGAAGTCGCCGAGACCAACCACGAACGCGCAAAGTCCGAACTCGAAGGACTGCAAATCCGCGAAAACCGCCTCGGCGTCATGGAAGTACAAATCGCCGTCGCCCAAGCCAAAGTGGACATCGCCGAAGCCGACATCGAATCCGCCATCGTCACCGCCCCCGAAGACGGCCGCGTCATCGAACGCATCGTCAACATCGGCGGCTCCGCCAAAGTCGGCGAGCCCATTCTCTCCGTGTGGATTGGCAAAGCCTGGGTCGAGGCGTGGGCTGATGAGCGCGACCTGCACAAGATTCAAACCGGCAGTCCCGTGGACATTTCCTTCGACTCCTCACCGGATCGCAAACTGACCGGTCGCGTCGAAAGCATCGGCCTGATGACCGACAAGCAGATGGCTCCGAGCCTCGTGCCCACGACGCTGCACGCCTTCATGCGGAACAGCGCGATGGTGCCGATTCGCATCGCCCTTGATGACGAGAATCCGCCTGTGCAACTCGGACTCTCCGTCCTCGTTGGCATCCGCAAAGGCGCGGAATCCGAGTCCATCGCCAAGAAAACGAACGCCACCAAAAACGGCACCGCCACCATTTCCCGTCCCAGCAGCAGCACCGAGCCTTCTGTCACGAAACTCTAAAACTCGAAACCAACAGTCCGTTCCAAAACACAGCAGTTCCAAAAACAACAACACCAGAAATCAGAAAGCAGAAAATATGAAAGTAAGCATCTTCGGTCTCGGATATGTCGGGTGCGTCACCGCCGCCTGTTTGGCGAAGGATGGCCACGAAGTCGTGGGCGTGGACGTCGTCGCCTCCAAAGTGGAAAAACTGGCCGCCGGCCGGGCCACCGTGGTGGAGACGGGTCTCGACGAACTCATCGCGGAGGGTCATCGCACCCGCCGCATCACCGCCACCACCGATGGTCGCAAAGCCGTCCTCGAGACGGACGCCTCCATCGTCTGCGTCGGCACGCCCACTGGCAGCGACGGGCAGATGGACCTCACGGCCCTGCGCGCCACCATCGAGTTCATTGGCCGCGCCATGCGCGCCAAGATGGACCGCCACGTCGTCATCATGCGCAGCACCGTTCCGGCCGGCACGGCGGAATCGGTCGTGTTGCCGCTGCTCAATCCGAACACGCCGCCGGCGGCTCTGTTCGCGGACAGCAACCTGATCGTGGTGCCGGAATTCCTGCGCGAAAGCTCGGCCATCGCGGATTATTATGATCCGCCGTTCACGCTGGTCGGCAGCGCCTCCGGCAAGCCCGACAACAACGCCGAAGTGGTGGAAGAACTCTTCGGCCACATCACCGGCAGCGTGCAGTGGGTGCCGCTCCGCGAAGCAGAAATGTTGAAGGCCGTGTGCAACGCCTTCCACGCCCTTAAGGTCGCGTTCGCGAACGAAGTCGGCGCGCTCTGCACCGCGATGTCCATTGACGGCCACAGCCTGATGGCTCAGTTCGTCAAAGACACCAAGTTGAACATCTCTCCGGCCTACATGCGCCCCGGCCTGCCTTTCGGCGGCTCCTGCTTGCCGAAGGATTTGCGGATGCTCTGCCAGGTGGCGGGCGATCACGGCGTGGACCTGCCGCTCTTCCGCGGCACGCTGTCCAGCAACGAAGCCCACCTCAAGCGGGTGCTCGACCTGGTGCCGAGCCACGGCTCGCGCCGCATTGGTTTGAACGGCCTGGCCTTCAAGTCCGGCACCGACGATTTGCGCGAAAGCCCGATTGTCTTTATCGCCGAGCATCTCATCGGCAAGGGCTACGACGTGAAGATTCACGATCCTGGCATCCATGAGTCGCTGCTCACCGGCGCGAACAAGGAATACATCGAGACCCGCATTCCGCATCTCTCCAGCCGGCTCGTGCCGACGCTCGAGCAGTTGATAGAGCATTCGGACATCCTGTTGCTCACGCGCAACGGCGAGGAACTCGTGCAGAAGGTCGTGGAATCCGGCAAGCGCCCGATCCTCGTGGACCTGCGCGGTCAGGACAAACTGGTGAAGAAACTTCTCCAGTCCCGCAAGACCAAGAAGGCCATCGGCGAGGACGCCCTCCTGCCCTCACCGCAGCACGGCAACCGTCCCGCGCCCATCGCCAAGAACGGCGGACGCCCGACAAATGGCAATGGCAACGGCCACAGCAACGGACGCAAAGACCTGGTCAAAATGTAATTGGAATTGAACGGACGGCCCGCCGCAGCGCCGAGCTGCGGCGGGCTTGCTCGCAAACTGAAAAGCAGAAAGCACAACACAGAAATGAATTCACTAAAGCCCAGGACGCCCTTCTGCTTTCTGCTTTCTGCTTTCTGCTTTCTGCTTTTGCTCGCCTCCGCCAGCGCCGTGTCTATCCGCTGGTCCGCCGGCACGAGCGATCCGCTCAACATCAAGACCCCGCGCATTTACGTCACAGGGCCTGGCTCCGCCCAACTCAGCGACATCAAGGCCGCCGTGCCGAAAGCGCCGCTAGCCCAGGTCGCGCCCGGCGTCTGGCACTTGCGCGCGGAACTTGTCGTCGAGGAAGGCGCACGCCTCGTGCTCTACGGCACCAAGCTCGGCGGCGACGTGGACGAACTCCGCCTCCAGAGCAACAACACCGGCAGCCCGATCAACGACATCATCTTCCTCAGCGCCGACTGGGGCACGCTCGACATTCGCAGCACCAAGATCACTTCGTGGGACGACGCGGTGAACGGACCCGACACCGAATACAACGTCTATAAACGCTCCTTCGTCCGCATCCGCTCGGTGCTCGGCACGAATGGCGTGACACCCTTCGAGTCCCGCATGGACATCATTGACAGCGACGTGGGCTACCTCGGCTCGCACAACGCCGAAGCCTACGGACTCGTGTGGAAAGTGCTCGAAGAGAAAAACCCCGCCGACCGTCCTTACGGCGCGCTCACGAACCTCTATGCCCTCGTGAACGTGTACGGCAACGTCTTCCGCAGCCGTCTTCACCACATGTATTTCGGCCACTACTCGTTCGGCTCCTACGGCCAGCACATGGCCGACAACGAGGTGGACCACAACGTCGGCTACGGACTCGACCCGCACGATGACTCGGACTATCTCCTCATCGAGCGCAACAACGTCCATCACAACGGCTGGCACGGCATCATCGCCTCGCAACGCTGCGATCACGCCATCATCCGCAACAACATCACCTGGAACAACGGCAAGAACGGCATCATGCTCCACCGTTATTGCAACGACTCGCTCATCGAGGGCAACCGCACCTTCCGCAACGGCGACGCCGGCATCGCGCTCTTCGACAACTACCGTACTATCGTCCGCAACAACGTCAGTCTGGAAAACGTCACGGCGGGCATTCGGCTTTCCGTCGGCCCGGCGGACAACATCATCCATAACAACGAGTTCGCCGACTGCGACAGCTTCGGCATCTATCTCTACAAAGGCGTGGACGCGCCTGCGCCCGGCGATAACGGCAAGCCCAAACGCAACGTCTTCCGCAACAACTGGATCCACGACAACCGGGGCCACGGCATCTTCTCTACCAGCGGCGACGACAACACGTTCTCGCAAAACATCTTCGAGCGGAACGCGAACCTCATCTACTTCGTCAACGGCCAGCGCAACATCTTCGAAAGCAATTCCGTGCCGGCCGGCGTCACGCTGCGGATGCAGGGCCTGCCGAACATTCTGACCTCCACAATTATCCGCAACCAGGCCGCGCTGCCCATCCAGGTGGACAACTACAGCACCGCAAATTTCGAGGACACGTCCGGGAAAATTTTCGACCCCGAGGAACCCGGCATCGCCACCGTCGCCTCGCCCACCGGCTCGTCGCTCATTCTCTCCACGGTGGACATCGCGAAAACTTCCTTCGTCCGCACGCGCGCCTTCAAGGTGCGCCCGAACGCCGGCTCCGTGCTCGTCACGCCCACGGTCTGGAACGTCACCGGCGACTTCAGCAAACGCTGGCTCGTGCAGGCGGGCAGCGCCACCTCGAGCATCATCTACACGGTGGGCGATCTCGAACCGGGCCGTCTCTACACCGTGACCAAGAACGGAGCCGGGAGCAATTTCACCGCGGACCCCACCGGCACCATCACCTTCACCGACACGGGCGTGTCCACCGGACTCACGGAATTCGTGATTGCACTGAAGCTCTGATTTTTTCCGCCGACATGATGAACTACGTGTTAGAAAAAACTTTGGTGACAATGGGAAAGCCGTGTCGCCTGGCGGCGGCGCTGCTGATGGGTGCCGTTGGTCTCACGACTCTGGCCCCCGGCGCGGAAGTGGTCGTCACGAACGCCGCCAGCATCACCGCCGCCGCGCTCGCCGCCCAGCCCGGCGACGTCATCGTCATGCAGGATGGCGTGTGGCCCGACGCAGACATTCTCTTCGCCTCCTACGGCACCGAAGCCCAGCCCGTCACGATCCGCGCGCAGACGCTGGGACGAGTGCATCTCACCGGCCAGTCCCGCCTGCGGATGGCGGGTGCCCATCTCGTCGTGGACGGACTCATCTTCACCAATGGCTACCGCACCAGCGGCGACGTCATCGCCTTCCGTGACAGTTCCTCCTCGGTGGCGTTCAACTCGAAACTGATCAACTGCGCGGTCATTGGTTACAATCCGCCGAACCCCACCAATGACACCAAGTGGGTCTCGATCTACGGCGCGAGCAACCGCGTCGAGAGCTGCCATTTCCGCGGCAAGGCCAACGTCGGCACCACGCTCATCGTCTGGGTCAGCGAGCTGCCCGATCCGAACAACCCGAACTACCACGTCATCACGCGCAATTATTTCGGCCCGCGCCCGATCCTCACCGCTGCGTCGAACGGCGGCGAAACCATCCGCGTCGGCACCTCGGATTACTCGATGAACATTTCGCGCACCACGGTCGAGGACAACTTCTTCGAGCGGTGCAACGGCGACGTGGAAATCATCTCCAGCAAGTCCTGCGAAAACATTTATCGCCGCAACACCTTCTGGGAATGCGAAGGCGCGCTGACCCTCCGGCACGGCAACAACTGCACCGTCGAGGGCAACTATTTCTTTGGCAATCTCCAGACCAACACCGGCGGCGTCCGCATCATTGGCGAGAACCACCGCGTGTTTAACAATTACTTCGAGAACCTGCGCGGCTCGTCGTCGCGCGCGCCGCTTGCGTTCATGCAGGGGCTTCCGAACTCACCCCTCAACGGCTATTTCCAGGTCAGCAACGCCACCGTCGCCTTCAACACGTTCGTAAATTGCAACAACACCTTCGTGGTCGGCTTGTCCGGCACCGTGGGCGGTTTGCCCACGTCGCTGCCGCCCAAGGATTCCACGGTGGCGAACAACATCGTGCTTCAGACCTCGGGCCGGATCGTGGATTTGCGGCTGGGACCGGAGAACTTCACCTGGACCTCGAACTTGTTTGCCAGCACCACGCTGGGCATCACCAATCCGGGCGTGCTGCCGGTGAACGCGTTGCTGGTCACGAACGGCGTGGATGGAATTTATCGTCCGAGCGTGGCGAGTCCGGCACTGGGGCGTGCGGCGGGCGGGTTTGATTTTGTGACGACGGATTTTGAAGGCCACGCGCGTCCGCTCTCGGGCAAGGACATGGGTGCGGATCAGGCGTCGGCCGCGCCGCGCACGAGCGTGCCGCTGTCGGCGCTCGCCACGGGTCCGCTGTGGATGCGAGTGAGTGGCTCGGTGGTGTCGTGGCCGCCGCCCGCGCCGATTTTTTATGGCACCACGCTGGGCGGTTTGCAGTTGAACGCGCAGGCGAATGCGGCGGGGACGCTGGCGTATGATCCGCCCGCCGGCACGCTGCTCGCCGCAGGATCGAACCAGGTGTTACGGGTGGTGTTCACGCCGGTGGACACGATCAGTTTTTCGAGCGTGGCGCAGACGGTCACGCTGCACGTTTTGCAGGCTCCGGCGGTGGTGACGTGGCCGCACCCGGCGGAGGTGGCTTATGGCACGGCGTTGTCGGCGGCGCAGTTGAATGCGTCGGCGAATGTCGCGGGATCGCTGGCCTACAACCCGACGCTGGGCACGGTGTTGAACGCGGGGACGGGGCAGGTGTTGCGGGTGGTCTTCACGCCGAACGACGTGGCGAATTTCGCGAGTGTGACGCAGCAAGTGGTGTTGAACGTGGCGAAGGCGCTGCCGAATGTGATCTGGTCCACGCCGGCGGCGGTGGAGCAGGGTTCGGTTTTGGGTGGCGTGCAGTTGAACGCCTCGGTGGCGGTGCCGGGTTCGTTTGTTTATGGGCCGGCGGCGGGAACGGTGCTCGCGGCGGGGAGCGGGCAAATTTTGTCCACGGTGTTCACGCCGGCGGACGGGGCGAATTATTTCACGGTCACGCAGACGGTGGAGATCAACGTGACCATTGGCGGGCGGACGTTGCCGCGCCTTTCTTGGGCGCAGCCGGCGCCGGTGTTGTTTGGCACGCCGCTGGGGGCGTTGCAGTTGAACGCGTCGGCAAATGTGTTGGGCACCTTCAGGTACTCGCCGCCGTCGGGCACGGTGTTGCCGGTGGGCAACGGAAATGTGCTGCGGGTGACGTTCACGCCGAATGACGGAGATAATTTCGTCGCGGCGACGCAGAGCGTGACGTTGAGCGTGGCGCCGCTGACGAGCAACGCCTTGCTGCGTGTGGCTTACGTCGTGCCGTTCAATCGCATTCCGCAAGCGCACGCGACAGCGACGTTGCGCGGGCTGGTGCGGCAGTATCAGGATTTTTTTGCGGCGCAGATGGCGAACAACGGTTTCGGCCGGCGCTCCTTCACGCTGGAGACGGAGGCGGATGGCGTGACGCCGGTGATTCATGTGCTCACCGTGCCGCAGACGGACAGTTTTTTGCGCGGGGACATTTACGGGCAGCGCGTATTGGATGCGGCCCGCGGCGCGGGGTTGCCGGTCGGAGCGCCGGGACAGCTTTGGTGGCTGATCCCCGAAGTGCATGTGCAGAATCCCGACGGCACGATAAGCGGCAGCTTTGAACTCGGCGTCCACACGAACACGTCACCCATCAGCTCGGGCTGGGCGATCAGCAGCAGCGAAAAACTGGCCCTGTATCAGACGAAGTACCAGACGAACGCGCTGCTTTACGACGGACGCATCGTGCCGGAACTGGGGCCGTATCCGCTGGTCCAGGATGTGTCGTTCCCGTGGTTCGAGGGCATCACACTCTCAGGCATCAGCTCGTCGGTGGTCGGCTCGGGGGCGCGGAGCATCGGCTCGGCGTTCGGTCTGCCGCATGATTTTCGGAACGACGAAAATTTCAACGGCAACCTGATGGGCTTCGGCTTCCGGGGCATCCGCGGCGTGTTTCACCCGGAGCTGTATCTCTACAATTACTGCACGCTTTCCTACGCCTCGGCGCTGAACTTGAGCGCGAATCCGTTCTTCAGCCCCGGACGTCTCGCGACGGACATCGTGCCGCCGAACGTGAGCGTCACGACCTCCGGCCCCCGCGCGCCCTTCGGCGGTCTGCTCGACATTGAATTCACCGCCACGGACGACCAGGCATTGCACTCGGCGGTGCTGACGTGGGAACAGTCGGCGGATTTCGTGATGGCCGAGGAGATGTTACTGAACGGCACGTCGGCGGGCGGTACTTTTTCCACCGCCTTTTATTTGCCGGGCCAGACGAACCGCTACCGCGTCACGGTCTATGATCGTTTCGGCAATGAGCGTTCGGCCACGACCACCATCGTGCCGTCCGTGCCGGTCAACCAGGCTCCGCAGCCCTTCATCCGCGTCCGCCCCGTGATCGCGGGACCGGGTGAGGATGTGCTGCTGGATGCCTCGGAAACTTTTGATCCAGAACACACCGTGGGCTTCCTCGAAGTGGAATGGGATCTCACCGGTGATGGAAACTTCGACACCGCGCCCACCAGCGAACTGGCGGGCCTGTTCAACTTCAGCACGCTGGGCAGCCGCCTCATCCGCGCGCGCCTCACGGACCCGGCGGGTGATGTCGCCATCTCCGCGCCCGTGGCCCTGAACATTGTGGATTGCCAGACGGGCCTTTCTCCGACCAGCCGCAGCCACGGCTACGGAGGCGGCGCGAACAAAGTCACCGTCACGGCGGGACCGAAATGCCGCTGGCTGCCCGTGACCACGAATGACTGGATCACGCTCACGAACGGAAACTATCCCGTCGGTCGCGTCACTTCTGCCCCCGTTTCCTGTTACGAGGCGGTGGGACCTTCGCCGGTGGGACCGAGAGTGGACGGGCCGGAATTCACCGGCACCGTGGTCCTCAACTACACCCTCGCGGCCAACCCGCTCTTCACCGAGCGGCGCGGTTACATCTTCATTGGCGATCAAATTTACACGGTCATCCAGCAGCCGGCGGTCTGCACGTTCTCGATTTCACCGACCAACCGTTTTCATGGCTACGGCTCCGGCGGCAGCGGCACCATCAAAGTCACGCCCAAGGCGAGCTGCCCGTGGACGGCGATCAACACGAACTCCTGGATCACCATCACCTCGGGCGGCAGCGGCACGGGCACGGGCACGGTGAACTACGTCATCGGCGAGAACCGTGTGACCGGGCGGCGCTCGGGCAACATCGTGATTGATGACCGCGTCTTCACCGTCTCGCAGTGGGGTACGAACTGTGAAGTCGCCGTCAACCCCGCGACGCGCGAGCACTCCGCCAGCCCTGAGGCCGTCACCAACACGATCAGCACGGCTTCGCTTTGCCCGTGGGTGGTCGAGAACACGAACGGCTGGATCAGCATCCTGTCGCCGTTGAGCGGAAACATTTCGAGCAACCTCATCTATTCTGTCGCGCCGAACTTCGGCGCGGAGACGCGCACCGGTGTCGTGACGGTCAACGGCGAGACGTTGATCATTACACAGTCGGCGTGCTCGTTGTCCATCGAACCGGCGGCGCGCGCGCATCTGTTCTCCGCGTCCACGGGTTCGATCTGTGTCGCGGCGGGACCGATTTGCGCGTGGTCGGTGAGCACCACGAACACTTGGATTTCTATCCTGTCCGCGTCGAGCGCGATCAGCACGGGGCGTGTGGATTATGTCGTCGAGGCCAATCCCATCAGCGTGGCGCGCGTCGGCGTCATCTCGGTGGCGGGGTATGAGTTCCTCATCACGCAAGACCCGAAGCCGTGTTATTTCGCGGTCACGAACATGGACGAGGCGCGCAGCGAAAGCTTCGGCGAGAGCGGCGGCGACAGTGCCATTTACATCTACACCGACATCGGCTGCAACTGGACGGCGGTCTCGGACTCGACGTGGATTTCCATTCTCGACGGCGCTTCCGGCCACGGTTCCGGCACGGTCATCTTCGTGGTCGCGCGCAACGCCGGCCCGGCCCGCAGCGGCCTCATCACGGTCGCGGGCGAGGATTATCACATCACGCAGGCCAGCGGCGTGCGCGAGGTGCGGCTCACGGACACGGTCGTGGCGAGCGGGCAGACCAACGCGATTTACATCATCCTCGATGCGCACGGCGGCGAAAACACGCTGGCCTTCAGCCTGTGCTACGACACGAACTTGCTCGCCTTCGCCTCGGCGTCCTTGCTCCCGTCCGCGCCACTCACGGCGGTGTTGACGGTGGCGAACCAGCAGGCGGCGCAGGGCCAGGTCGGCCTCACCGTCGCGATGCCCAACGGCTTCTCGCTCCCCGCCGGCACCGGCACGGTGGTGAAAGTTTTGCTCGCGGGCAAACTGGTCAACGGCAAGCCCTACACCACGGTCAGCGTGTGCGACGCGCCCGTCGCGCGCTCCTTGACGGACGCGGGTTCTCCGCCTTCCGCGCTGACGGCGAGTTTCGGCAGCAGCACCGTGCGCGTGCTCGGCCTGTGCTCGCTGGCCGAAGCGCTGGACGTGACGAATCTGACCTTCGTGACCGGCCCGATCCCGTGGGGCTGCCAGGCGGAAGTGACGCACGATTTCGAAGATGCGGCCGTGAGCGGCACGGTGCCGGCGAGCGGTGAATCCTATTTTGAAACCACCGTGACCGGCCCCGGCACGTTGAGCTTCTGGTGGAAAGTATCGAGCGAACTGGACAACGATCGTCTGCGTTTCTACATGGACGGCGGCACGCAGTTCACCCTCTCCGGCGAAGTGGACTGGGAGGCGCGCACCTTCAGCGTGCCGGCCGGCGCGCACACCTTCCGCTGGCGCTACAACAAAAACCTCGGGACGATCACGAACGGCCAGGATCGCGCGTGGGTGGATCGGGTCGTCTATGAGGCCGCGCCGCCGAGCATCACCAGCCAGCCCGTGGCGCAGGCCGTGGATCAGGGCGCGACGGCGACCTTCAGCGTGGCGGTCGCGGGCCAGGCTCCGTTCACGTATCAATGGCGGTTGAACAATGCGCCGCTGGTCGAGAACGCGGTCATTCGCGGCACCATCACGCCCACGCTCACGCTCTCGAATGTGCAGCCCTCGCAGATCGGAAATTACTCCGTCGTCATCACCACGGCGCAGGGCGCGCTGGTCAGCTCGAACGCGCCGCTCACCGTCACGCCGCTGTTGCCGCTGCCCGAGGCGCTCGACACCACGTTCAACATCACGTCGAGCGGCAACGCGAACTGGGTCGGCCAGGCGCTCGTCTCGCACGACGGCGTGGACGCGGGCCGCAGCGGGCCGATCACGCACAACCAGTCGTCATCGTTCCAAACCATCATCAACGGCCCCGGCACACTCCGCTTTTGGTGGAAAGTTTCCTCCGAATCCGGTGACCGCCTGCGCTTTCTCATCAATGGCGTCGAGCAGACCGGCATCACGGGTGACGTGGACTGGCAGGAAAAAATTTACACTCTCGGCCCCAACGCCCAGACGCTGCTCTGGACTTACGCGAAAAATTCCAGCGGCTCGCTGCTCGAAGATCGCGGCTGGGTGGATGAAATCCGCTTCCTCCCGCAAGCCGTCGCCATCACCGCGCAGCCCACGAACCAGATCACCGACCAGGGCACGAACGCCCTCTTCGCCGTGGGCGTGAGCGGCACCCCGCCCATTTATTATCAATGGCTGTTCAACAACGCACCCATCCCCGGCGCGAACAGCGCGACGCTCAATGTTCCCAACGTGCAGCCTGCGAACAACGGTCTCTACTCCGTCTTCGTCACCAACGTCGTCGGCAGCACGACCAGCTCGAACGCCTCCTTGCTTGTGAACCTCCTCGTCCCGCTGGCCGAGGCGCTCGACACCACGAACCTCACCTGGACTACCACCACGACCCCCGCCGGAGCCGCGCCGTGGGTCGGCCAGGTCGCCACTTCGCACGACGGCACCGACTCCGCCCGCACCGGCATCATCGGGGACGGCGTCACCACCACGCTCGCCACCACGCTGACCGGACCCGGCACGTTCTATTTCTGGTGGAAAGTTTCCTCGCAAGGTGCCGGCTCCGACCGCCTGCGCTTCTACATCAACGGCTCCGCGCAGGAGGACATCTCTGGCGAAGTGGACTGGACTTTCCGCAGTTGGACCATCCCCAGCGGCGCGAACCAGATCGTGGATTTCCGTTACGTGAAAAACGCCAGTGGCAAGGCCGGCCTCGACATGGGCTGGGTGGACCAGGTGCGTTACGTGCCGAACGGCACGCCCACCGCGCCGTTCTTCGCCGTGCAACCGGCCCCTCGCACCGTGGTCGTGCCGGCGGGCGTCAGCTTCAACGCCCTGGCCGGCGGGTCCACGCCGCTCAATTACCAATGGCAGTTCAACGGTGTGCCGCTGACCAACGGCGCCGGCATCGCCGGCGCTACGACCACCAACCTCACGCTCAGTGGCGCGGCGGCGGCCGTGGCGGGAAATTATTCCGTGCTCGTCACGAACAGCGCGGGGGCCACGCTCAGCGCGCCGGCCTCGCTCACCGTCATCACCGCGCCTTTCATCACGAACGCGCCGGTGGACCGCTACGCCGTCGCCGGATCGAACGCCGTCTTCAACGTCGGCGCGCTCGGCCAAGCCCCGCTCACCTACCAGTGGATGCGCGACGGCACGAACCTGATCAACGGCGCGAAGTTCAGCGGCGTCACCACTTCCAATCTCACCATCCTTAGCGCGCAGGTGGCAGATGAAGGAGTTTATTCCGTCATCGTGAGCAACGCCGCCGGTACCGCAAGCAGCTTGCAAGGCGCAGGCACGCTCACCGTTTGGAGCGCGGCGCGCAGCGGCGTGATTGCGAACAGCGGGAACACCTTGCTCGAAGCGAACGTGACCGGACCGGGCACGATTAAGTTCGCGTGGAAAGTTTCCTCGCAGACGAACAGCGACTCCTTCCTCTTCCTGCGTGGTGCGACGGAACTTGCCCGCATCTCCGGCGAAGTGGACTGGCAGCAGCAGACGTTCGCCATTCCGGCGGGCGCGCACACCTTGCGCTGGCAGTACGTGAAGGACGCGGCCGGCAGCGCCGGTTCCGACGCGGGCTTCCTCGATCATGTGGAGTTCATTTCCGACACCGCCGTCGCGCCCCAGGTCACGGGGCAGCCGACGGGCCGCACCGTGTTCTCAGGTAGCACCGTGAGCTTCGACGCAACGGTGACCGGCTCCATGCCGCTCACCTATCAATGGCGTTTGAACGGCACGCCGCTGTTCAACTCCGCCAGCATCGGCGGCGCGCAGACGCCGCGTCTCACGCTCTCCGGTCTCACGCTCGGCCAGGCGGGCAGCTACTCACTGCTCGTCAGCAACGCGGCGGGCGTCGTCACCAGTTCAAACGCCGCGCTCGTCGTCAATGCCCTTCCGGCGGGCAACGCGCCCGTCATCACCACGCCGCCCACGAGTTATCAGACGAGCGAGAACGCTTCTGTGACTTTCACCGTCGCCGCGACCGGCGCGGCCCCGCTCAGTTATCAATGGTTCTTGAACGGCGCTCCGCTCGCGAACGTCGCCGGAGCCAGCCCCGTCAGTGGCGCGACCACCGCGAGCCTCAGCTTGAGCAACGTGCAGGCGACGCAGGCGGGCAACTACACCGTGGTCGTCAGCAACGCCGTCGGCCTCGCCAGCGCCCGCGCTTCGCTCTCCGTCCTCACGCTCGGCGAGGCGGCAGGCGCTCCCTACATCGCCTTCGCCCAGGCCGGCAACGCCTCGTGGATCGCGCAGACCAGCGCCACCGCGCACGACGGCGTGGACGACGTCCGCTCCGGCGTCATTAATCACGGCGAAAATTCGCGCCTGGAAA
Source organism: Akkermansia sp. (assembly GCA_043757045.1). Classification (GTDB taxonomy): domain Bacteria; phylum Verrucomicrobiota; class Verrucomicrobiia; order Limisphaerales; family SIBH01; genus JANNGC01. The sequence continues at coordinate 43,892 of JAYVQC010000241.1, forward strand.
CGTATGTCGAGGGACCGGGCACCGTGACCTTCTGGTGGAAGGTTTCCTGCGAAGCGAGCGATGACAATTTGCGCTTCTACATCGGCGCTTCCGAAATGATCCGCATCTCCGGCGAGGTCCCGTGGGAGCAGAAAACTTACGCCGTTCCCGCCGGCACACAGTTGCTCAAGTGGCGCTACGGCAAAGGCACCAGTGGCACGGCGGGCCAGGACGCGGGCTGGGTGGACGACATCACTTACATGCCCAGCACGATCAATGTCGCGCCCGTCATCACGAACCAGCCGGTGAGCCTCAGCCTCCTCGCCGGTCACACTGCGATCTTCGGCGCGGGCGCGGGCGGCTCGATGCCCCTGACCTTCCAATGGCGCTCGAATGGCGTGCCGGTTTTGAATGGCAACGGCGTGAGCGGCGCGCGTGGCCCGCGTTTGACCATCCTCAGCGTCCCGGCGCAGTCGGCGAACTACTCGCTCTTCGTGAGCAACGCCGCCGGCACAGCCACGAGCGCGGTGGTGATGTTGAACGCCACGTCCGTTCTCTCCGCGCCGATCATTTCACTCCAGCCCACGAACCGCAGCGTGACCGAGGGCGAGTCCGCGAGCTTCAGCATTCTCGCCAGCGGCGCGCTGCCGCTCACCTATCAATGGCTGCTCAATGGCGTCCCGCTGGTGAACGGCGCGGGTGTGAGCGGCGCGACCACCAACACGCTTTCGCTCAACAACGTGCAGGCCGCGCACATCGGCACGTACTCGGTGGTCGTCAGCAATTCCGCCGGCACCGCGGTCAGCAGCCCCGCGTCGCTCACGGTGCTCACGATGAGCGAAGTGGTGGGCGCTCCGTATTTGAATCTCGCCGTGCTCGGCCAGCCGTGGCTCGTGCAGAACAGCTCGACCTATACGCCCGGCACGACCAACGGCGGCGCTCGCCTCATCGTCAGCGTGCCGGCCTCGATCACCACCCAGCCCGCCGGACAGTCGGTGGTGGAAGGCAACGACGCGATGTTCACCGTCGGCACGGCTGGCTCGCCTCCGCTCTTCCTGCAATGGCGTTTGAATGGCGTGGCGCTCTTGGACGGCAACGGCCTCAGTGGGGTGAATTCCAACACGCTGGTCATCAGTGGCGTGCAGCCCGTGGACGCGGGCAATTACTCCGTCACCGTCAGCAACGCCGTCGGCTTCGTGATCAGTTCCAACGCCGCGCTCGTCGTGCTCACGCCGCCGAGCATCACCACGCCGCCCGCCGCGCTCACCGTCGCCGAAGGTGCTCCGGCCTCTTTCACCGTCCTCGCCGCTGGCACCGCGCCGCTGTCCTACCAGTGGAAGCGCAACGGCACGAACATCGCCAACGGCGGCAGCGTCAGCGGCGCGAACACAGCCACGCTCACCTTGAACAACGCGCAGCCGTTGCAGGGCGGTCTTTACTCGGTCGCGATCAGCAACACGGCGGGCGGCATCGTCAGTTCGCCCGTCCAGTTCAGCGTCATCGCCGCACTCACGGTCGGCGAGGCGATGAATGCGCCGTATCTCACCTGGAGCACCGACCTCGGTGCGCCGTGGACGGTGCAGACAAACGTGACGCACGACGGCGAGGCGGCGGCGCAGAGCGGCACGATTGTGGACGGCACTTCGAGCACGCTCGAAACGACCGTGGTCGGCCCCGGCACGATTCGTTTCTGGTGGCGAGTTTCTTCGCAGACCAACGCGGACCATCTGACCTTCTCGGCCAACGGCGCAACGTGGGCGCAAATTTCCGGCCTGACGGGCTGGCAGTATCAATCCTTCGTCGTCCCCGGCGGACTCGTGACCTTGCGCTGGACGTACAGCAAGGACGCGGGCGGCTTCACGGGCTTGGATCGCGGCTGGTTGGATGAAGTGGACTTCGTCCCGAGCAGCGGCCCGTCCGTGCCGGTGATTGTGCAGGAACCAGTCGGCGTGGAGGTGAACCCCGGCGAGAATGTGAGCTTCTCCATCCAGGCGCTCGGCACTGCGCCGCTCAGTTATCAATGGCGCTTCGAAGGCCAAGAACTCGGCGACGGCGGCAACGTCCTCGGCTCGAAGACGCCGACGCTGACCATCAGCGGCGTGAATCAGGCGCAGGCCGGCCTTTACGATGTGGTGGTGCGGAACCCCTACAGCCTCGACATCAGCGAGCAGGTGTTTCTGAGCGTGATTCCGGTCATCTCAATCCCGGTCGCGGTGGACACCGATCACACGAATCTGCTCTGGGTCAGCGGCGCAACCGTCGGCGGCCTGCCGTGGCGCGGCCAGACCAACATCAAGTCCGACCTGATTGACGCAGCGGTGAGTGGCACGATTGGTCACGGCATGACGAGTTGGGTGCAGACCGTGGTGTCCGGCCCGGGCGCGATTTCCTTCTTCTGGAAATGCTCTTCGGAAACGAACCAGGATCGGATGCGCTTCACGGTGGACGGCGTGGAAGTGGCGAACATCTCCGGCGAGACCGACTGGCGGCAGCGCACCTTCACGATCAATGATCCCGGCACCATGTTGCGCTGGTCTTACACCAAGAGCGCGACCGGACTCTCCGGCCTCGACCGCGCGTGGCTCGATCAAGTCGTCTTTGGTCCGACCGCGCCGATCATCACGAACACCAGCCAGAATGTGTTCGTCGTGGACGTGGGCACGACCGTGCGCTTCAACGTGGCGGCGAGTGGAACCACGCCCTTGAGCTACCAGTGGAGTTTCACGCCGCCCGGTTTGCTGCACGGCACAAACCTGCTCAACGGCAACACCAATCTCCCGCTCTACCCCGGCTTCCTCGTTGGCGCGGTGGGCAACCGCCGCCTGACCATCTCGAATGCGCAGCCTGAACAGAGCGGCACGTACGAAGTGGAAGTCTCGAACCCCGCCGGTTCTGCCGTCAGCCCGCCGTTCACGCTGCAAGTGATTCCGTCGTTGCCGCTCGCCGACGCGTTGAACACCAATCTCATCTGGGAAACCTACGGCTACTCGTGGTGGGTCGGCTCGACGAACATTCATCGTGACGGCCTGGCCGCGCGGAGCGGCTCCATGCCGGGCAGCGAGTCCACCACTTTGAAAACGACGGTGCAGGGGCCGGGCACGCTCTCCTTCTGGTGGCGCGCGTCCACGGAAACGAACGTGGACATCATGAGCTTCGAAATTAACGGCGCCATCACCTCGGAAATTTCCGGCAACCACAACTGGTCGCAGAAAACCTATGACCTCGACTCCGGCACGTTTGTGCTGACGTGGAATTACAACAAGAGCGGTCTTTTCACGAACGGTCTCGACACCGTGTTCCTCGATCAAGTTGTGTTCGCGCCCATCGCGCCGATCCTCACGAACCAGCCGGTGGCGCGCGTCATTGACCAAGGCTCGGCGGTCAGCTTCACCGCCGGGGTGCGCGGCACTCCGCCTCTTTCGTACCAGTGGTTCCTCAATGGCTCGCCGCTGGTCAACGGCGGCGGCATCAGCGGGGCACGGACGCTCACGTTGAACTTGAGCGGCGTGCAGCTTGCGCAGGCGGGCTACTACTCGGTCGAAGTCAGCAACGTAGTGGGCGCGGTGAACAGCTTGCCGGCAGCGCTCACGGTGTTGCCGACCTTCCCGATTGCCGAGGCGATTGATAACGCGGATTACGCCTGGACCACGGGCAGCCCCGGCTGGATCGGGCAGAACCAGACGACCTTCGACGGCGTGGATGCGGTGAAGTCGCCGACCACGGCGAACAGTGGAAGTTCGACGATGCAGGCGACCCTCGCCGGTCCCGGCACCGTGCAGTTCAAGTGGAAGGTGTCCTCGCAGACGAACAACGGCACGGGCGGCGACGAGTTGATTTTCTACACGAACAACACCGCGCTCGCGCGCATCTCCGGCGAAGTGGGCTGGGAACAACGCTCGTTCTCGATCCTGCCCGGCAATCAGATCGTGAAGTGGACTTACGCGAAGAACGCCAGCGTGACCAACGGCCAGGATCGCGGCTGGGTGGATCAATTTGTCTTCATCCCCACGCCGCCGAGTGTGACGACGCATCCGGCGGGAACGAATGTGGATCAAGGCGCGAGTACGACATTCACGGTCGGGGTATATGGCACGCCGCCGTTCACGTATCAGTGGCGCTATCAGGGCGTCGATATGTTTGGTGCGAACAGCGTGTCCGTGACGTTGAACAATGTGCAGCCGTGGCAGGCGGGCAATTACTCCGTCGTCGTCGGCAACGCGGCCGGCACGGCAAACAGTCTAAGCGCGGCGCTCACGGTCAACACGCTGGTCCCGCTCGCCGAGGCGCTCGACACCACGAACTTCGTCTGGGCGACCAGTGGCTCGCCCGCGTGGGTCGGCCAGATCGCCGTGGCGCACGACGGCTCGGATTCCGCCCGCATCCAGGACGTGCCGCACAGCGGCTCGGCCTCGGTGCAGACGACGATTCTCGGCCCGGGCACGATCAGTTTCTGGTGGAAAGTTTCTTCGCAGACGAATGGTGATTATCTCACCTTCTACACGAACGGCGTCCTCGCCGTCCGCATCTCCGGCGAACAAGACTGGGAAACCCGCGCCATCAATCTCGGCTCCGGCAACCAGACCCTCACCTGGACCTACGCGAAAAACACCAGCACCGTCGCCGGCCAGGATCGCGCGTGGCTCGACCAAGTCGGCTTCGGTCCCGTCGCGCCCACCATCACCGTGCAGCCCGCGAGCCGGGGCGTTGATGCCGGCAATGGCACGACCTTCGCCGTCACCGTCGCCGGCACCCCGCCCTTCACCTATCAATGGCAGCGCAACGGCCTCGACCTCGCCAACGGCCCCGGCCTCAGCGGCGTCAACACCTCCAACCTCGTCCTCACCGGCGTGCAGTCCGGCCAGGCCGGCGCGTATCGCGTCCTCGTCAGCGGCCAGGCCGGCGCGACGATCAGCGCCGCGGCGAACCTCACCGTCTATTCCATCCTCGCGCTCGACGAAGCCCTCGACACCCCCGGCCTCACTTGGACCACCAACGGCACCCCACCCTGGGTCGGCCACGCCGCCGTCACTCACGACAACACCGACGCCGCCCGCAGCGGCTCCATCGGCCACAGCCAAAGCACCTCCATGAGCACCATTCTCAACGGACCCGGCGCAGTGAGTTTCTGGTGGAAAGTTTCTTCGCAGACCAATGGGGATTACCTGACCTTCTTCACGAACGGCGTCCTCGCCGTCCGTATCTCCGGCGAACAAGACTGGCAGTTCAAGACCATCAACCTCGGCTCCGGCGCGCAGACCCTTACCTGGACTTACGCGAAGAACAGCAGCACCACCAACGGCGAAGACCGCGCCTACGTGGATCAAGTTTCCTTCGGCCTCGTTGCCCCGACCATCATCACCCAACCCGCGAACGTCACCGCCGAACCCGGCAGCAACGTCACCTTCACCGTCGTCGCCGCCGCCACGCCCCCTGTCTATTATCAATGGCTGTTCAACGGCTCCCCGCTGGCCAACGGCCCCGGCCTCAGCGGGACCACCAACGCCTCCCTCATCGTCTCGAACGTCGGAGCCTCCGCCGTCGGCACCTACTCCGTCGTCGTCAGCAACTCCGTCAACCGCGTCACCAGCGCCGGCGCCACCCTCACCCTCAGCTCTAACGTCACCATCAACGCCGCCCTCGATGGCGGACTCGCCTTCACCACCGGCGGCACCGCCCCCGCGTGGAAAGGCCAGACCGGCGTCACCCGCGACGGCGTGGACGCCGCCCAGACCGGCCCCGCCACCGACAGCACCTACAGCTTCCTCAAAGTCACCGTCACCGGACCCGGCCCCCTCTCCTTCTGGTGGAAGTGCAGCACCGAAGTGGACCACGACTACCTTCGCTTCATGGTGGACGCTGTGGACCAGGTGAAAATCTCCGGCGAACAAGACTGGCAACTCATCAACTTCGACGTCCCCTCCGGCAGCCACGAACTCCAATGGCGCTACTCGAAAAACTCGACCCTCACCGCCGGCGAAGACCGCGGCTGGCTCGACTACGTGTGGTTCAACCAGACCCCGCCCCCCATTATCATCGTCACCACCACCCCGCCCGCCATCGTCATGCAACCCGCCAGCCAGAGCGTGGAAGCCGGCGACATCGTCACCCTCGCCGTCGCCACCACCGGCAGCGCGCCCCAGACCTACCGCTGGTTCCACAACGCCACCAACCTCCTCACCGACGGACCCACCATCGGCGGAGCCAACACTGCGGAACTCACCTTGTATAACATCGCCGAAGCGCAAGCCGGCCACTACACCGCCACCATTACCAACAGCGCCGGGGCGGCCAGCACCACACCCGCGCTCGTGACCGTGCTCCCCGTCATAGACCTCGCCGAGGCGCTCGACTCCTACGACCTCTTCTTCACCACCGTGGGCGAGGCCGGCTGGATTGGCCACACCGTGGTCACCCACGACGGCACCGACGCCGCCCGCAGCGGCCGCATTTTCGACAACCAGAGCAGCACCCTCGAGACGATGGTGACCGGCCCCGGCAGCGTGAGCTTCTGGTGGAAAGTCAGTTCCGAGACCAACGCCGACCACCTGACCTTCTTCCTCAATGGCGTGCCGCAACAATCCATCTCCGGCGAAGTGGGCTGGCAACCCCGCAGCTACCCGCTCGGAGCCGGCACGCAACTGCTCGAATGGACCTACTTCAAGAACGGCAGCATCTCGACCAACGCGGACCGAGGCTGGCTCGATCAAATTGTTTACAGCGACCAGCCGCCCGTGACCAACGCCGTGAGCGTGAGCAACCTGCACCTGGCCGTGGACGGCAACACGCTCTCCATCCACTGGGAAGGCAGCGCGAGCAAGACCTACAAAGTTTATTACAAAGAAGCGTTGAGCGACCCGCAATGGACGCTGCTCGACACCGAAGTGCGGGTGACGTGGAAAGTGGTCGGGGGCGAGATCGTGCCCGACGCGATCACCGCCACCGCCACCGACGGCATCGGCACCAGCATGAGATTCTATCGCGTGCAGGAGCAATGACGCGCGCCCCGCGTGACGGGGCGGCGAGAGCAAAGATTTGTTTTCAACTATGCCAATGGACAACCAACAGAGAGTGATGTTTTGCGCCGTCGCCACGGCGCTGGCGCTCACGTGCGCGACCACGCGCAGCGCCGAAGCCGCCGCCCCGGCGGGTTTGCCGCGCAGCAGCGCCGCGCCGGCCGGCTGGCTCTCGCAACCGATCTCCCTCGACGACGCCATCCGCATCGCCCTCGCCCAGAACGGCGACATTCTCAAAGCCCAGCACGAACTGGAAGCCGCGCACGGCGTCTCGCTCCAGACCCGCGCCGTGGTGCTGCCGAAAATTCGCGGCTCCGCCGGCTACGAACACACCCAGGCCGTCGAGCGCGATCCGTACAGCCAACAACAAGCCTTCCAGCCTCTGCGGAACAACTGGACCGGCGGCATTCGCCTCCAGCAAAACATTTACGAAGGCGGCCGCCTCGCCGCCTCCTGGCGCGCGGCGAAGCTGGTCAAGGAACAAGCGTATCAGGATTACCTCACGGTCATCGCTGACACCATTCTCGAAGTCCGCACCGCCTACTACGACGTGCTCCTCGCCGAACAGCAGATCGCCGTGCAAGAGGCCTCCGTGCGCCTGCTGTCCGAAGAACTCGGCAACACCAGGAAACGTTCCGACGCCGGGGCCGTGCCGCGCTTCGACGTGTTGCGCGGCGAAGTGCAGGTCGCGAACGCCCGCCCCCGCCTCATCCGCGCGCAGAACAATTTTCGCACCGCCAAAAACAAACTTGCCACCGCCCTCGGCCACAACCTCCCGACCACCGTGCTCGAAGACATCCCGCTGGTGCTGACCTCGAAGCTCGACCCGGTGCCTTATGAAATCGCGCTGCCGCAGGCGCTGGAACTGGCCCGCGCGCGCCGTCCCGAGCTGCATTCGCTCCGCACGGAAATTGACCTCCAGCACGAGCGCGTGAAGATCGCCCAGTCCGGCTACCTGCCCGCGCTCGGCGTGTATGCCGGCTACAAAGCTTACAACAGCGAGTTCAGCGGGAACTTTTACAAGGACGTGTCCGGCCCCATCGCCGGCGTGGAGATGAACTGGGACATCTTCGACGGCCTGGCCACGCGCGGTCGCGTCGTCGAGGCGCGGGCGCGCGAAGCGAAGTCCACCGTGAATCTGGCCGACCAGACGCGCCGCGTGGAGCAGCAGGTGCGGACGTTCTATTCGAGCTTCACCGAAGCCCGGGAAGTCCTGAAGTCGCAGGAAAAAAATGTGGAACGCGGCGAAGAAGCCATCCGCCTCGCGTCCTCGCGCTACGACGCCGGCAGCGGCACGCAACTCGACGTGCTCGACGCGCAAACCTCTCTCACCGAGGCGCGCACCACGCAGATTAATGCGACCCGCGATTATCTCGTGGCCCGCGCGCGCGTCGAACGCGCCATCGGCCTCGAAGTGGAGCGCGCGCAGACCAGCGCGCCGACGACGGTGGAAACTTGGAAGCCGAAGACCAAATGAGGAAAGCAGAAAATAGAAAGCAGAAATCAGCACAGCGCGCACCCGGTGCGCGGGCGCTGCTGCTGCTTATTTCTGCTTTCTGCTTTCTACTCTCTGCTTTCCCCCTTGGGGCGGCTGAGTTCGACACCTTGCGCCTGCGCTGGCGCGACCTGCTTACGCAGGGGACGAACGCCAGCTTCGCCAATCCGCTTTACCAGAACTGGATCAGCTCGGTGGGCAACAGCGCGCAGTCCTACTGGTCCACGATGAACACCAGTCCGACGCGCACCAATCTCTGGAGCGCGTATCCGTATCCCGCCGCCGATTCGAGCGACATCAGCGGCACCTACTCGCGCCTGCGCACGATGGCGCTCGCCTACTCGATCAAGGACTCCGCGCTCGAAGGCAACACCGGCCTGCGCTCCGCGACCATCAACGGCTTGGACTGGATGTTCACCAATCACTACAACGCGTCCTCCGTCGTCTTCGACAACTGGTTCGATTTCGAGATCGCCACGCCCTTGGTGCTGAATGACATCACCACGCTGCTCTACTCGAATCTTTCGCCCGCGCAGATCAGCAACTACATGGCGGCGGTGGAGCACTTCACGCCCACGCCGAGCGAGAGCTTCATTTCCACGAATCTCACGGCGGCGAACAAGATCTGGAAGTCGCTCGTCGTGGCGGTGCGCGGCGTGCTGGTGCAGAACTCGAACAAAGTCGCGCTCGCGCGCTCGGGTTTGAGCGACGTGTTTCCGTACGTGACGAGCGGCGACGGTTTTTATCGCGACGGCTCGTTCGTGTTTCACAACGAGTTCGCCTACAACGCAGGCTACGGCGTGGAACTGCTCGATTCGATGGGTTCGATGATGCAGTTGCTCACCGGCTCGACGTGGGCCATCACCGATCCCGCGCAGACCAATGTCTTCCGCTGGGTCACGGATTCCTTCCAGCCGTTCTTCGCGCGCGGCGCGGCCATGGAGATGGTGGATGGCCGGTACCACACGCGCAACGGCGACGCCCACGAGCGCGGCCATGAAATGCTCAGTGCCATTCTCCGCGTCGCGCAAGTTGCGCCTCTGGCCGACGCGACGGCCTACAAATCTTTTGTGAAGGGCATGATTCAGTCCGACACGTATCGCAATTTTCTCACCGCGCAATCGCCGCCTTACAACGTGTGGGCCAGCGCGGCGCTCAACGACACGAACATCCCCGCGCGAGTTGTGACGACCGAGCATCGGCAGTTTCCCGGCATGGACCGCGTGGTGCATCACACGCCGGACTGGACGTTCGCTCTCTCCACGTCGTCGAGCCGGATCGCGAATTACGAATCCACGCGCGGCGAAAATCTCAAGGGCTGGTACACGGGCGAGGGCATGACCTACCTCTACAATCGCGAGCTGGGCCAATACTCGGATCAGTTCTGGGCCACGATTGATCCGTATCGCCTGCCCGGCACGACGGTGGACACGTTCACGCGCACGAACGGCTCGGGCGATTCCTATCGCAGTCCGAACAACCAGACCGGCGGCGCGTCGATCCTCGGTTTGTACGGCGTGAGCGCGATGCACTTGAACGCCTGGGTCAGCACGCTGGCCGCGCGCAAGTCGTGGTTCGTCTTCGACAACGAAATCGTCTGCGTGGGCAACAGCGTGAGCAGTGCGGAAACGAACAGCGGCGTGGAAACGATCATCGAAAACCGCCGCCTCGGACTCTACGGCAACAACGCTTTGACCGTGAACGGCACGGCCAAGCCCAGCGGCCCCGGCTGGAGCGAGACGATGAACGGCACGTCGTGGGCGCATCTCGCCGGGACCGCAAACGACACCGACATTGGGTATTTCTTCCCATCGAGTACGACGGTGAAGGCGCTGCGTGAATCGCGCGCGGGCGCGATGCGCGATCTCAACACCACCTACGGCTCGGCCACGAAATACACGCGGCACTACCTCACGATGTATTTCGACCACGGCACAAATCCGAACAACGGCACCTATTCGTACGTGCTGCTGCCCGGCATGTCCGCGAGCGCCGTCGCAGCCTACGCCGCCAGCCCCGACATCACCATTTTGCAGAACAACAGCACGGCGACGGCGGTGCGCGAGAACAGGCTGGGACTCGTCGGCATCAATCACTGGCGCGATTCGTCGAACCAGGTCGCGGGCGCGGGCATCAGTTTCAGTCACAAGGCGGCGGCGATTTTGAAGAACGACGGCACCGTGCTCGACCTCGGCGTTTCTGATCCCACGCAGACGAACACGGCGGGTCTCACGGTGGAATTGACGAACTCGGTGACGGCGGTGTTGTCCTTGGATGCGGGCGTGACGGTGTTGCAGACCAGCCCGCTGCGGTTGCTGTTCAACACCAGCAACACCTACGGCGCAACGTTGCGCGCGAAGTTCAGCGTCGGCGCGTTTCAAACCAACGCGCTGCTCGCCATCGCGGACGCGCATGTGCAGAACGGTGCGGCGGCGGTCACGAATTTTGGCACGAGTTCGACGCTCTCGGTGAAGGCGGGCAGCGCCAGCACCACGCGCGAGACGTTCTTGAAGTTCGATTTGTCGTCGGTGCCGGGGACGATTGTCGGAGCGAACCTGCGGCTGGTGTCGCGCTCGTTTGTCGAGCCGGTGTTTCACACAGCGGCGTTAGTCTCGGACAATTCGTGGACGGAAACAGGCGTCATCTGGAACAACAAGCCGGGTTCGACCACGCCCACGGTGACGTGGCCGGTCGTGGGGAACAACCTGACTTCGACCATTCCGGTCACGGCCTTCATCACGCCGGCATTGGCGAATGGCGGCGTGTTGTCCTTCCGGATTTTCAGCAATGGCACGAACAGCTCGGGGCCGACGAGCAGCAGTGAATTTGTCAGCTATGGGGCGCGCGAAAACTCGGCGGCGAATGTGCCCCAACTCCTCGTGAGTTACGTGCGCTCGGCTCCTGCGGTCTCGCTCACCAGTCCTGAGGATGGCTCGGCGCTGGATGCGCCCGCGAGCGTGTCGCTGGCGGCCAGTGCGGCGGATAGCGATGGGGTGATCTCGCAGGTGGAATTTTATGCGGGCGCGACGCGGGTCGGGCAGGTGTTCGCGCCGCCGTATGCGGTCACGTTGAACAATCTCGGGGCCACGAACTACGCGTTCACCGCCGTGGCCACGGACAATTCCGGGTTGTCCGCCACGAGTCGTGTGGTGGGCGTGTCGGTGCATTTGCCGGAACCAGCGGGGCGCGGGACGGGGTTGCAGGCGGAATACTTTGTGGACCGGAATTTGACGCAGTTCTTCGCGGCGCGCGTGGATACGAACATCAATTTCAACTGGGGCAATGGCGTGCCCATCGCGGGCATGGCGGCGGATAATTTCTCGGTGCGCTGGACGGGGCGCGTGCAGGCGCGGCGCTCGGGGGTGCATCAGTTCCACACGGTCACGGACGAGGGCGTGCGGCTGTGGGTGGATGGCAAGCTGCTCGTGGATAATTGGACGGGGCATTTTCAGACGGAAGATTCGGGCAGCATCACGCTGGTGGCGGGGCGGTATTACGACCTCACGATGGAGTATTTCGAGGGTTCATTCAGCGCGGTGGCGCAGTTGTTTTGGACGCAGCCGGGGGTGGCGAAGGAAGTGGTGCCGTCACCGCAGTTGTATCCGGCGGACCGGGGGTTGCGCGGGGCGTATTTTTCGGGGGCGGCATTTAATTCGGCGGCGTTCACGCGGATTGATGAGGCGGTGAATTTTTTCTGGAACACGAATTCGCCGGACCCGGCGGTGATGCCGGTGTCGTATTCGGTGCGTTGGACGGGGCAGGTGCGGGCGAACGCGGGCGGCACTTATCAATTTTTCACGTTGAGCGATGACGGGGTGCGTTTGTGGGTGAATGGGCAACTCATCATCAGCAACTGGTCGGCGCACGCGGTGGCGGAGGATGTGGGTTCTATCGCGCTGGCGGCGCGGCAGTCGTATCCGGTGGTGTTGGAGTATTTTAATGCCACGGGGGCGGGAACGGCGGTGTTGTCGTGGCTGCCGCCTGGCGAATCGAAGCAGGTGATTCCCACGGCCAATCTCACGCCGCATCAGAATAACAACCCGCCCGCGCTCGGCTTCGTGGCGAATCGGACGGCGGTGCGGAACAACTTGCTGACGTTCACGGCCACGGCGTCGGATGCGGATGCGGGGCAGGCGCTCACTTACTCACTGGATGCGGGTGTGCCGAGTGGGGCGGTGATTCATCCGACATCGGGAGTTTTTTCTTGGACGCCGGCGAGCAATCAGGCGTTTGGACCGCTGTCGGTGACAGTGCGGGTGGCGGACAATGGTGCGCCGCTGATGACGGACGGGCAGGCGTTCACGATCTCGGTGTTGACGAATCCGACGTTGAATTTCGCGCGGTCGGGCGCGGGCGCGACGCTGGCGTGGCCGCAATCAGCGGGCACGGCGCAGCTTTTCAGCGCCACCAATTTGAATCCTCCCGTGACTTGGGCACCGGTGACGAACGTGCCGGTCCTGAGTAATGGATTTTTTTCCGTGAACTTCGCCGCGCCCACGAACGGGACGCGGTTTTACCAATTACAAACGCCATGACGACCAATGGTCAGGGCAACGCAACAAAACAAAACTCAGCGAGTAAGTTAAAATTATGAACATCAAGGTGCTACTGGTGGATGATGATCCCTACGTGCGCGAGGGCGTGCGGTCGTGTTTGAGCCGACATCTGCAGTTCGATGTCGTGGGCGAGGCGGCCACCGGGCAGGAGGCCATCGCGGGCGTCAAGGCGCACGGGCCGGACGTGGTGGTGATGAACAGTTCGTTGCCGGGGATGGACGGGTTGGAGACGACGCGTTCGCTCCGGACGTCGCATCCGAAGGTGCGGGTGCTGATCCTCGGCGGGCGCAAGGGCCGGGACGTGGTCAAGGACGTGGTGCGCTCGGGCGCGCCGGGTTATTTGAGCAAAAATGCGTCGCCGACGGAACTGGTCACCGCCATCGAGAAGGTCCATCGCGGCGAGACGTCGTTCGCGCCGGATGTGGCCCAGGCGTTCTTCGAGGAATTCGTCCAGAACGGCGGACGGCTCGAAGACACCGGACCCAAGCCGCTCTCGGATCGTGAGAAGCAGGTGCTGGCGCTCATTGTCGAGGGTTTGCCGAACAAGGACATGGCCGCCCAACTCAGCCTGAGCGTGCGAACGGTGGAGAAGCATCGCCAGCGGGTCATGCGCAAGCTCGGGGTGCGGCGCGCCACGGAACTGGTGAAGTTCGCCGTGACGCGGGGGTGGGTGGATTTGAATTCGGTGGGGCAGGCGTGAGAACGGTCTGTCCAGAGCGCGGCGCGCGTGCGTCGCGTTTTTTTACGCCTGATTCCTGGCGGGGTGGGAATCGTGCGGAGGAGGGTGTTACGCAATTACACCACGCTGGCGGATGCGCGTTTTACCCAGATGGAACGCAACTTGGGCGGCGGCTACGGTTGGCGCGCTTTGAGGGGGTTCGCGCCTGGTGGCTGGAGGGCAGCCGCGCGGGTCTTCGGAGCGGCGCGAGGAGGGGCGTGGAAACACGCCTCGTTCGGAGGGCGGAAATCCCGTGGTCGAGACGCGGGAGAAGAGCTTTGGGCGCGCGCAGTTTTGGGAACAGCCTCCATCGAGGGTCGGTGGTCAACCACAGAACGCACTTTTAACCGCGTGATTCAGGCTATGAAGAACTGTTTCACCCGCAGAATTTGCCGCGCCGAAATTACAGCCGCAGGCGCGGAATGTCGCATTAGTCACATGGAAAATCAGAATCAGAAGAGGGAACGCCGTCCGTGGAGAGTCGAGAGTCGAGAGTCGAGGGCTGGATGCCTCGGCTGCCGCTGGGCTTTGGTCGCGTTGGTTTGGCTCGCGGCGATGCTGGCCCCGAACGCCACGGCGCAGACCACCGGCCTTTACCGCGAGGTTTACCTCGGCATCCCGGGCAGCACGTTGCTGAGTCTCACGAACGTTTTTCCGCCCGCGCCCGATCAGGCCGAAGTTTCCACCAACCTTTTTGAAACTCCCTCCAACTACGGCGACAATTTCGGCGAACGCTACCGCGGCTTCCTCATCCCGCCCGTCACTGGCGAATACGTCTTCTGGTGCCAGGGCCAAAACTCCGCGATCCTCTTCATCAGCCCCGACGAAAGCGCGGTCAATAAAGTCGGCCTCGCCTACAACCTCAACAGCGCCCTCGCCCGCTCCTGGTATATCTTCCCCACCCAGCAATCCACGAACCTCTACCTCGAAGCCGGCCAACGCTATTACGTCGAAGCCCTCCACAAAACCGGCAACGGCGATGATTCCTTCGCCATCGGCTGGAAGCTGCCCAACGGCACCTACGAACAACCCATGCCCGCGTCCCACTTCCGCCCCTTTGGCCAGGCCGCCGTCAGCGCCCCCGTGCTCACCGCCCAGCCGACGAACGCGACCGTCCTCGAACAATTTCCCGCCACCTTCCGCGTCGCCGTCAGCAACCTCGACGCCGTCACCTACCGCTGGACTCGCGACGGCACCAATATCCCCGGCACCCTCGGCGCGAGCTTCACCCTCCCCGTCGTCACGCTCGCCGACCACGGCTCCACCTTCGCCTGCATCGTCAGCAACAATTTCGGAGCCACCACCAGCGCGACCGTCACCCTCAACGTCACGGCCGACACCGACGCCCCAGTGCTGCGCCACGCGGCGAACCTCAACACCAACGCCATCCTCGTCGCCTTCACCGAAGCGCTCGACCCCGCCACCGCGCTCGTCGGAGCGAATTACACCCTCAGCCACGGGGCTCAAATCACCGGTGTCCAATTCGGCCCCCGGCCCCACACCATCGTCCTCGCCACCACGATGCTCGCGCGCAACACCAATTACACCCTCACCATCAACAACCTCCGCGACCGCGCCGCCACGCCCAACATTCTCGCGCCCAACAGCACCACCACTTTCGTCGCCTACCTCAAAGGCATTTACCGCCAACTCTTCCCCGAACTCTCCGGCAGCCAACTCACCGACCTCACGAACAGCCCCATCTACCCCGGCCTGCCCCTCCTCGCCGAAGTCCTCACCAACGCCCTCGCCACCCCTGCCTGGCCCACCAACAACTATGGCCAACGCCTCCGCGCCCTCCTCGTGCCCCCCGTGACCGGCAGCTACACCTTCCAAATCAGCGCCCACGACAGCGCCACCCTTTACCTTAGCACCAACGCCTTCACCACCAGCGCCCGCGCCATCGCCAGCGTCACCACCGCCCGCGACGCCAGCGCGGGCCAATACCTCGTGCAGACCAACCAGACCAGCGCGCCCATCCCGCTCGTGGCCGGCCAGCAGTATTATTTGCAAGTCCTCATGAAAAGCGGCCTCTCCGTGCAAAGCCCGCCCGACCATTGCTCCGTCCGCTGGACCCTGCCCGACGGCACCGTCGAGGACCCCATCCCCGTCGCGCGCCTCGTGCCGAGCGGCCTGCCCTTGCCCGTGATCAGCCAACACCCGCAACCCGTCGAGACCGAAGAAAACCAGCCCGCCAGCTACAGCGTGCTCGTCTCAAACTTCGACCCCATTTTTTATCAATGGCAGCAAAACGGCACCAACCTCCCCGGAGCCACCAACTCCATCCTCTACAAACCCGCCGTCACCTTGGCCGAGAACGGCAGCACCCTGCGCTGCGTCCTCATCAACTACTCCGGCACCGCCACCACCCTCGAAGCGACCCTCACCGTCTTCCCCGACGCCACGCCGCCCGCGCTGGCGCAAGTGATCAACAACGGCACCAACCGCCTGACCGTGACCTACAACGAGCCAGTCGAGCTGCTCACCGCCACGAACCTGGCGAATTATACCCTGCCCGGCGTCACCCTGAGCGCCCCCGTGCTCAGCACCAATGGCCTGACCGTCACCTTCAACACCACGCTCCTCGTCATCGGCAGCAATTATACCGTGACCGTCAACAACGTCCGCGACCGCGCGACCACGCCGAATATAATTACCCCCGCCAGCCAGTTCACCTTCACCGCCGTCACCTTCTTTTTGCAAAACATCGGCAGCCCCGCCGACGCCAGCTACACGCCCGTCGCGGGCGGCGCAGACCTCACGGCGGGCTACGGCGATTTCTTCGGCGGCAGCGACGCCTTCAACTACGCCTACCTGACGCGCGTCGGTGATTTCGATGTGAAGGTGCGCGTGGCCCGGCTCGACTTTGCCGACACCTGGAGCGTGGCCAGCCTCATGGCGCGCGAAAACCTGAACACGACGAACAAATACGCCGCCGTCTGCGCCACCCCCAGCATCGCCGGCTCCTTTTTTCAATACCGCACGAACGGCGGCGTCGTGCCCTCGGGCAGCGGTTCTTTCCCGGTGAATTATCCTTACACCTGGCTGCGCCTGCAACGCTCCGGCGGCACCACCTTCCACGGCTACGCCAGCCTCGATGGCGAGACCTGGACGAAACTCGGCACCGCCATCATCTCCATGCCCGCGACGATTTACCTCGGCTTCACCGTCTCCAGCCGCTCGGGCACGGCCACGACCACGGCGGAGTTCCGCGACTTTGGCAACAACACCAGCACCAACCTTTCCGCCGCCCCGACGATGGTGGAACCGCTCGGGCCGTCCTCGCGCCGCACCGGCCTGGCCATCTCGGAAGTTCTCTACAACGCCGCGCCCCGCACCGACGGACGCAAGATCGAATTCGTGGAACTGCACAACTCGAATCCCTTTTTTGAAAACATCGGCGGCTACCGCCTCACCGGCGACATCAGCTACACCTTTCCCACCAACACCATCCTCCCCGGCGGCGGCTTCCTCGTCATCGCCCGCGCCCCCGCCGATGTCACCGCCGTCTATGGCCTCAACGGCGTGGCCGGTCCCTACCTCGGCAGCCTGCCCGGCAGCAAAGGCACCGTGCGGCTCCGCAACCCGGTCAACGCCATCCTGCTCGAACTGAACTACGACGACGACAACGGCTGGCCCATCGCCGCCGACGGCCCCGGCCATTCCCTCGTCCTGGCCCGCCCCTCCTATGGCGAAAACAATCCGCACGCCTGGGCCGCCAGTGACCGCATCGGCGGCTCGCCCGGCCGCGTGGACGGCCTCTTCCTCGAACCGACCCGCCACATCGTCATCAACGAATACCTCGCCCACACCGACCTGCCCGACCTGGATTTCATTGAACTGTTCAACCGCAGCAAAAGCGCCGTGGACCTCTCCGGCTGCTGGCTCTCCGACGATCCGAAGACCAACAAATTCCGTATCCCCGACGGCACGATCATCGGGCCGACCAATTTCCTCGTCTTCCACGAGACGCAACTGGGCTTCTCCCTGAACGCGGGCGGGGAAGCCATTTACCTGGTCAACTCGAACCGCACGCGCGTGCTCGACGGCCTCAAATTCGACGGCCAGGAAAACGGCGTCAGCACCGGGCGCACGCCGGACGGTGCGCCGACCTTCAGCCGCCTCGCGAGCCGGACGCCCGGCGCAAACAACGCCGCCCAGCGCCTCGAAGCCCTCGTCATCAATGAAATCATGTACAATCCTATCACCGGCGATGACTGGGATGAGTTTGTGGAAATCTACAATCGCGGCACGAACGCCGTGAACCTCGGCGGCTGGCGATTGAACAAGGGCGTTGATTACACCTTTCCGACCAACACCATCATTCCCACCAACGGCTACATCGTCGTGGGCAAAGATCCCGCCGTGCTCCGCACCAGCTACACCAACCTCAACCTCACCAACTGCTACGGCCCCTTCTCCGGCACGCTGTCCAGCAGCGGCGAGCGCCTTACGCTCGACATGCCGGACACGGTCATTTCCACCAACCTGCTCGGCGTCGTGGACACGAACATCATTCACATCATCATGGACGACGTGACCTACGGCACCGGCGGCAAATGGGGCAACTGGAGCGACGGTGGCGGCAGCAGCCTCGAATTGACGGACCCGCGCAGCGACAACCGGCTCCCCTCGAACTGGGCCGACAGCGATGACAGCGCCAAGAGCGTTTTTACCACCATGACCGTCAACGGCACGCTCGACCACATGGGCGGCTCCTCCAGCATGTGGAACGCGCTGCAACTCTGGCTCTACGAAGCGGGCGAATGCCTCGTGGACAACGTCTCCGTCTCCACCAGCCCCGCCACCGTGCCGGCCGTGTCCGTACCGAACGGCAATTTCTCCAGCGCCAACACCGGCGTGAACGAGTGGGTGGCGCAAGGCACGCTCCGCTACTCTTACATAGAGAACATCGGTGGCGTGAACGGCAACGTCCTGCACGTCGTCTCCCAAGATCGCGGCGACACCGGCGCGAACCGCATCAACAAAGTGCTCACCGCCCAATACGTCTCGAATACCACCGCCACTATCACTGCGAGCGTGAAGTGGCTGAAGGGCCGGCCGGAAATGCTCTTCCGCCTGCGCGGCAACGGATTGGAAATCCCCGGTGTGATGAACGTGCCGCGCAACCTCGGCACACCGGGCGCGCGCAACAGCCGTTTCGCCACCAACGCCGGCCCGGCCATGACCGAAGTCGCGCACAGCCCCGTGCTCCCCGTGGCGGGCGAACCCATCACCGTGACCGCCCGGGTGCATGATCCCGACGGCGTGGCCTCGGTGCAGTTGACCTGGCGCCTGGATCCCACCGGCCTCCCGATGGTCACGAACATGGTGGACAACGGCACAGGCCAGGACCTGTTTGCCCGCGACGGCATTTACACTGCGACCATTCCCGGCCAGCCGGACAACGCCATGATTGCGTTTTACGTCTCCGCCACGGACAGCAACGCCTTCGTCCGCACCACCCAATTCCCCGTCGGCGCGCCCGCCAAAGAATGCCTCGTGCACATCGGCGACAAGCAGCCCGTGGCCAGCTTCGCCAGCTACCGCTTCTGGATGACCGACCAGACCCTCTCCGACTGGATCACCGCCGAAAAGGTCAGCAGCGAAATTTTCAAAGGCACCTTCATCTACGGCAACAGCCGCATCATCTACGACGCGGGCAGCCATTACGCCGGCAGCCCCGCGCACGCCAAACTCTACGACTCTCCCACGGGCACCAATTGCGATTATCAGTTGATCCTCAAAGCGGATGACGCCGTGCTGGATGAAACCTCGCTCCGCATTCAGGAACCCGGCCTGTTCGGCGCGGACCGCACCTGCCAGAACGAATCGCTCGGCTACTGGATGATCAACCAGATGGGCATTCCTTCGCTCAACCGCCGCCCCATCAACGTCTTCATCAACGGCCTCCGCCGCGGTCTCATTTACGAGGACACGCAGCGCCAGAATTCCGGCTTCCTTTCCCAATGGTTTCCCGACGCCGAGTCCGACCTCAGCGACCTTTATCGCATCGGTTACTGGTATGAGTATGGCGATGATTTGGCGAATCGCAGCAACAACGAGCCGACGCTCCAAGACCTCACCACCGTCGGCGGCGTGAAGAAGCTGGCGCGTTACCGCCAGACCTTTAGCAAGCGTGCCGTCAAGGAAACGGTGCATAATTACACCAATCTTTTCCAGCTCGTGGACGTGCTCAAGACCACGAACACCGGCGATGCTTATGCTGCCGCCGTGTTCCCCGTCGTGGATGTTTCCAGCTTCACCCGCGCCTTCGCCGCCGAGCGCATCTTGAACAACACGGACCTCTACGGCGCGCGCCGCATCTCCGGCACGGAGAGCAAACCCGGTTCGCAAAATTCCTTTGTCGCCAAGCCGGGCGGGGACAAGTGGAAGTTCCTCATCTGGGACATTGATGCCGCGTATCTCGGCACGCCCGTGGACCCGCTCTTTGATTTCACGGACCCGCCCATCTCGAATCTCTTCCTGCATCCTTACGTGCTCCGCACCTACTGGCAGGCCTTGGAAGATGGCGCGCACGGGCCGCTCCGTCCGCAGGTCATGCACCCGGTCATGGATGCGAAGTTCGCCGCGCTCCAGCAGGCGGGCATCCCCGCGAGCGCCCCGCAGGTCATGAAGGATTTCCTCGGCGTGCGCCGCGATTTCATTTTGCAGTCGTTGTCGGAGAACAAGTCGCCGTTCAGCATCACGGCGAACGGTGGGGCGAATTTCACCAACGCCAGCACCCTGGTCACGCTCTCGGGCGCGGCGCCGTTCGGCGCGCGCATCATCACCATCAACGGCGTGGAGTATCCGCTGCTTTGGTCATCGGTCACAAACTGGTCGGTGCGGCTGCCGCTCTCAGGGTCCTCCAATCTCTTCACCGTGCGCGGGTATGACGCCGGCAGCAATCTCCTCGCGAATTCCACGCGGACCATCACGGTGTATTTCAACGGTACGGTCTCGAAGCCGGAGGAGAGTCTGGTCATCAACGAGATCATGTATCAGCCGAAGTTCACCAACGCGCATTACGTGGAGATTTATAATCGCTCGACGAACACCACGTTTGGTCTGGGTGGATATCGGTTGAATGGCGCGGATTACAATTTCCCGGCGGCGTCGTTCATCAGCCCGCTTTCTTATCTCACGGTGGTGAAGGACACGGCGGCGTTCCAATCGGCTTACGGCACGACGGCGGTGGCCACGGTCATCGGCGAATACAGCGGCGGCCTCGACAAGGACGGGGAGGCGCTCTCGCTGGTCAAGGTCGCGGCAAGCACCAACCTGCCGGATACCATCATCAGCAAGGTCAAGTATGAGGCGGCGCGGCCCTGGTCGGATATGGCGGGTCGCACGAACAGCGGGGTGTCGCTCCAGCTCGTGGATGGGACGCAGGACCACGCCCGCGTCAGCAACTGGGAGGGCGCGGCGGACTGGCGGTTTTTTAGTTACACGGCCACGCCGGCGGGAAATCAGCTCGCCTTGTGGCTGGATGTGATCGGCGAGGTGTTCATTGATGACATTCGCCTGGTGGGCGGCGCGGTCGCGGGCGTCGGATCAAATTATGTGAAGGGCGGGGATTTCGAGACAAATAATTTGAGCCTCTGGACGTTTGGCAATGCGTATCTGGGCAACAGCACGAACAGCACTCTGCACGCGAAGAGCGGGACGAACAGTTTGCGGCTCGCGCCGACGAAGGCGGGGACGACGGCTTCCTCGACCTTCATGTCGCAGACCATTTCGCCCACGCCGGGGGCGAGCAATTACACGGTGAGCTTCTGGTATCGGCCCACCACGAACACGCAGAACCTGTTCGTGCGTCTGGGCGGCACCACGCCCACGACGAATTTCAACACGCGCCTGCTTTACGCCACGCCCGGCACGAACAACTCGGTGGCGCGCTCGGTCACGCCGTATCCGCTGCTCTGGCTCAACGAGGTGGAGCCGAACAATGTCACGACGCTGCTCGATAACACGGGCACGAACCAGCCGTGGCTGGAGCTTTACAACAGCAGCACCAACACGCTGGACCTCACGGGGTATGCGTTGTCGAAAAGTTACACCAACCTGGCGGCGTGGACTTTCCCGAACGGGAGCGTGATGCTGCCGGGGCAGTTCCGCGTCATTTTTGCGGACGGGCGTCCGCAGTTCACGACGGGCGCGGTGCTCCACACGTCGTTCCGGCTGGATGCGTTGAGCGGCTCTCTCGTGCTCTCGCGCTCGAATCAAATCCTCGACTACATCAACTACACGAACGTGAACAACGACGTGTCCTACGGCGACGTGCCGGATGGCCAGTTGTTTGCGCGTCAGCTCATGTTCACGCCCACGCCCGGCGACACGAACAGTCCTTCGCCCGCGCCGGTCTTGATCAATGAATGGATGGCGTCGAACACCGCCACCATTACCAACCCGATCACAGGCAGCCTCGAGGATTGGATCGAACTCTATAATTTCAGCGACGACGCGGTGGACCTCGGCGGTTACTTCATGACCGACGACGAGGGGAACAAGAACAAGTGGCGCATTCCGAACACGCCGCTGGCGGTGCTCGCGCCGCGCAGTTTCCTGCTCGTCTGGGCGGACGGCACCTCGGGCACGAACGTGAGCGCCACGGCGTTGCACGCGAATTTCAAATTGTCGAAGGGCGGGGATTACATCGGGCTGTTTAATCCGCAGCAGCAGAAGGTGGATGCGTTCAACTTCGGGCCGCAGTTGAATAACGTCACCCAGGGGCGGTTCCCCGATGGCAACACCGCCGGTGGCTTCGTGAGCATGACGGCCAGCACGCCGCGCACGAACAACGTCGTGGGCAACAACGGCTTCACGCCCAGCCTGGTCCAGCCCACGAATCGCGTGGTCAATGAGGGCTCGCTCATCACGTTCACAAACATCGCCTCGGATGCGGATTTGCCGGCGCAGGCCCTCACGTTCACGTCGCCGAATTTGCCGGAGGGCGCGACACTCCATCCGACGACGGGCCTCTTCACCTGGCAGACTTTGGAGCAGCATGGGCCGGGCGTTTATGGGGTCACCATTCGCGTGGCGGACAACGGCACGCCATCGCTCTTCGATCAGAAAAGTTTCCAAATCACGGTCAATGAGAGCAATCGCGCGCCCGTGCTGCCGGCGGTGGGTCCTCAGGTCACTTACACGAATACGCTGCTCAGTTTCTCGATGGCGGCCACGGATTTGGACCTGCCCGCGCAGAGCATTTCCTACGGCCTGACCACGGCGCTGTCGGGCGCGGGCCTGGATGGCAACGGGCTGTTCACTTTCGTGGCCATGCCGGCGCAGGCTCCGAGTTCCAACTGGGTGGTCATCACAGCCACGGACAGTCTGGGCCTGAGCGCGACGCAGAGTTTCGCGGTCCTCATCAACGACGGTCTCGCGTGCGGCGGCTGGAAGGGCGACGTGGTGCCGCGCGGAAATCCCAACGGCGTGAACGGCATCACGGACTGGGTGCAGATCGGTTTGTTCGTCGCGGGGCTGGCGACGGCGGTGGATGCGTGTGAGACGAATCGCGCGGATTGCGCGCCGCGCGGGACGTGTGGCGATGGCATTTTGACGACGATTGATTGGGTGCAGGCGGGGCGTTACGCGGCGGGTTTGGATGCGCGGGTGTTGATGCAGGATTGTGTGCCGGCGTTGGTCCAGGGTCCGAAGTCCATGGTCCAAGGTCAGAAGAGCGGCACGTTGCGGAGTCTGTCTTTCACGAATGCGGCGGTGGCGCGGGGGGCAACGAATGGCGTGGCGGTGTGGGCGCAGGCGCAGGGGGATGAGAACGGGTTTGGGTTCAGCGTGCAATTTGACACGAATGTGCTGGCGCTGGTCTCGGCCACGCCGGGCGCGGATTTGACGAACGCGGCGATGTTCCTGGTCAACACGTCGGCGGTGGCGCGGGGTGTGGTAGGGGTGGTCTTTGTCCTGCCGTCGAACACGACGTTGGAGGCGGGGCGGCGGGCGTTGGTGCAATTGAATTTTGCGGCGCAGGCGGGGAGTAACACGGTTTCGACGCCGTTGCATTTTCAGGACGAGCCGGTGGCGGGAGAGGTTTCGGATTCGTTCGCGACGCCGTTGGCGGCGAGTTTTGTGGATGGCGCGGTGACGGTGGTGGGTGGCGCGGATTTTCATTTCAGCCATTTGTCCCGGGCGACCGATGGACAGGTGAGTTTGCAGATGGTCGGCCCGGCGGGGGTGTGGCTGATCCAGCGTTCGGCTGATTTGCAGAGCTGGGAGACGGTGCGGGTGCTGACGAACAACACGGGTCGGCTGGAGTTCACGGAGTCGGTGGGGACGAACGTGACGCAGAGATTTTATCGTGCGGTGCAGCAGTGAGCGGAGGCCCGAGGTCCAAGGTCCAAGGCCGGGCGTCTGGTGTGGGCACGACATTGGACATTGGACTTTGGACCCACGGTGGTCCCGCCCCGGCGGGAGCACGGCTTTTTTGGAATTAGTAATTTAACGAATCATGAGAAAGACATTGGAAGCGAAATGGTGGCTGGTGCTGGCACTGGCCGCGCTGGCGGTGCCGTCGGTGCAGGCGGCGTGTTCTTATTCCGTCGCACCCGGCGGGAGCAATCACGGCAGCAGCGCGCGGACGAATAGTTTCAGCGTGCTGGCAGGCACGGGCTGCGCGTGGAGCGTGGTGAATACCAGTGCGTGGATCACGGTGCAGTCCGGCGCGAGCGGCACGGGCACGGGCTCTGTGACGTATGCGGTGTCGGCGAATCTCGACTCGGTCGCGCGCGCGGGATCGCTGGTGGTGAGCGGCGCGCTATTCAATGTGTCGCAGGACGGCGTGCCGTGTAATTACGCGGTGTCGCCGGTGAGCCGCAATCACGGCGCGGCGGGCGCAGGCCCGGGCAATCCGCCGAATCCGATTCAAGTTTCCGCGGCGACGAATTGCGCGTGGACGGCCACGACGACGAGCAGTTGGCTCACCTTCCCCGGTGTGACGAGCGGAGTCAGCACTGGCTCGGTGCCATACTATGTGGCGGCGAATACGACGCCGTTGTCGCGCACGGGCGTGGTGAACATCGCCACGCGCACCACGACCATCAGCCAGAATCCCGCGAGCTGCCTTTACGAGTTGTCGCCCACGAACCGTCTGCACGGCTTTGCGGGTTCGACGGGCTTGGTGAGTGTGGCGACGCTGGGAGATCCGGTTTGCAGTTGGTTTGTGAATAACACGAATCCGTGGATCACCATCACGGTGAACGCCACGGGGACGAACGCCGGAAGTTTCGGCTATTCCGTGGGGCCCAACCCGAACAACAGCGCGCGCACCGGGACGTTTTATGTTTGGGATCAGGCGTTCACGGTGTTTCAAAACCCCACGCCGTGCTCGAACGCGGTCATCATGCCGACCTCCGCCAGTCCCGACGCTGATGCGCAGACGAACACGGTGAGCGTGACGCCGGTCGGAGGCTGTCCGGACTGGTTGGTGGTGAATACGAACGCGTGGATTGCCGTGTCGCCGTTGAGCGGCGCCGGCAACGGGGTGGTGACCTGGAGCGTCGCGTTGAATTCGAGTGCCACCGGGCGCACGGGCGTGGTGCGGATCGCGGAGCAAAATTTCACGGTTCGCCAGGGGGGCGCGGTGTGTGATCCCAAGCTCTCGGCCACGAACCGTCAGCACGGTTACGGCGCCACGACGGCCTCGGTGCAGCTCACGGTCTTGAGCACTTGCCCGTGGACGGTGGTGAATACGAATCCGTGGATCAACATTTTGACGGCGACAAGCGGGACGGGCAGCTCCTCGAACGCGTATGCGTTGTTGCAAAACACGAATCTCACGGAGCGCACGGGGAATGTGGTCATCGCGGGCCAGGTGCTGAACATCCGGCAGGGGGGCGCGAGTTGCGCCATCAGCCTTTCGCCCACCAACCGCCCCCACGGCCACGGCGCGTCGTCGCCGACGAACCTCATCAGCGTCAATACCGGAGCCGGTTGCGCGTGGAGCGTGGTCAACACGAACAGTTGGCTCACTTTCACGGGGGGCACGAATGGCACGGGCAGCAACTCGTTGAACTACATCTTCGGTGCGAATCCTTCCAGCACGCAGCGCGTCGCCGTCATCACCGTCAACGAGGCATTCGCGGTTATCACGCAGAGCGGTGCTCCTTGCACCCCTGGCATCGTCCCGAATTCCGACACCCACACGGCGGCGGCAGAGGTCGGAAACGTCGCGCTCTCGCTCCCGTTGGGCTGCGCGTGGAGTGTCATGAATACAAACCCGTGGGTCGTCTCGGTCAGCCCGTTGAGCGGTAACGGCGGGACGAACATTACTTACACGCTCGCCACGAATCTTTCGCCAAACACGCGCATCGGCACCGTGATGATTGCTGGTCTCCCCTACACTGTTACGCAGGATGGCGTGATCTGCTCCTACCGTCTCTCGCCCACGAACCGAGCGCACGGTTTTGGCAGCACGTCGAATTACGTGACCATGATCGTGAGCAACCCCTGCCCGTGGTCAGTGGCCACGACCAACAGTTGGATCACCCTCGTCACGGCCACGAACGGGGCCGGGACCCAGGACATCGGTTATCTCATCGCCGCGAATCCCACCACGCAGGAACGCATCGGCAGGATCTTCGGGCAGGGTTCCACCTGCGTCATCACGCAGCGCGGCGTGACTTGCAGTTACTCGCTGTCCCCCTCGGGCCGCACGCATGTTTCTTCCCCGACTAACGCGTCATTCAATGTGTTCGCCTCGTCGATCTGTGCGTGGACGGTCTCCAACACGAACAGTTGGGTGACCATCACCTCGTCCACCAATGGCATGGGCGACGGCTCGGTCTCCTACTCCATCACCACCAATGCCGGGGCCGTGGCGCGCTCGGGTAACATCCTGGTCGCGGATCAGCTGTATGCCCTCACGCAGTCGCCGTTCACCTGCACTTACAAGCTCTCGCCCACCAACCGCACCCACGGCTTCGGCGCGAACACCAACACGTTCGACATCACGGCCGGCCCCGGCTGCGCGTGGACCGTAGCCACGACCAATAACTGGATCACCTTCCTCTCCCCGACCTCCGGCTCGGGCAATTTCACCAACTTCAAATACAGTTTCAGCGCCAATTTCGGTCCCGGCACCCGTGTGGGACAAATCACGCTGTTGAACGAGGTGCTCATCCTGAACCAGACCGCACCGACGAACGGCTTCGAGTTCGAGTTGGTCTCGGTGAGTCCGACGGGTGATTTGAACGTCCGCCTCGGCGGCGGTCCGGCCGGCATCTGGGAGCTGCAAGCCTCCACCAATCTGTCGAGTTGGACCAAGATCGCCAACCTGACGAACACGTCGGGCCGCGTCGAATACCACGCTCCGCCGCCGCTCGCGCCGATGAAATATCTGCGCGCTGTGCTGCCGTAACCGTCACGACCGCACGAGGATGAATCAAGTTTTGCCAAGGACGCACGATGAATAGCGGAAACGCGCGAAGCAAAATTCGGGAACCAATTTGAAATGAGAAAGTGTTTGAACACGCTGTTGCAGGCGGGGGTGCTGTCTTTGGCCCTCGCCTTCGCCGTTGAGACCGCCGGTGCGGATCGCGTGCTGCGCGCGCACGACTTCACCGTGGCCCGGGGTCAGACGAACACGTTGCGCATCTCGCTGGAAAGCCTCGGGGATGTGAACGCGCTCGGCTTCACCGTCTGTTTCGATACGAACCTCTTCGCCCTGGTGCCGCCCGTGCGGCGTGGCGCGGCGATCAGCAACCTGTATCCCTCCGCCACCTTCACGCCCAACACCGCCGCGCTGGAGACCAACGGCTGGATCGGCCTCGTCATCGGCCTCGACATCGGGACGGGCGAGACCTGGCCGACGGGGACCAATCAACTCGTCGAAATGGATTTCCGCGCGCTGCCCGGCACCGGCTCCAGCAACGCGGCCATTGAGATTTGCGACAAAGTCACGGCCCCCGAAATGTCCAACGCCGACGCGCAACCCCTCGTCGCGAGCTACAGCCACGCGAACGTGCTCGTCACCGGCGACTGCACGTACGCGCTGAACACAAATTCGGCCAGTGTCGCTTTCAGCGGCGGCTCGCGCACGGCGAATGTCCTCACCGACTTCATCTGCGCGTGGACGGCGGAGAACACGAACGCGTGGATTCAATTCACCTCCGTGACCAACGGCACCGGCGCGGGCAGCGTCACGTTCAACGTCGCGTTGAATCCAGAACTCGCTCCGCGCACCGGCACGCTGACCATCGCCGGACAAACTTTCACGGTGAACCAGGCGGCGTTCGTCTGCGATTACGCGATCACGCCCACAACGCGCATGCACGCCCCCGGCGCGGAAACGAACAGCGTCAGCCTCAGCACCAGCAACCAATGTCCGTGGACCATCGAGAACACGAACAGTTGGATCACGATCCTTTCCCCGCTGAGCGGCACGGGCAGCACCACCGTGGACTACCGCCTCGCCGCGAATCCGAACATCGTTCCGCGCACCGGCACCGTGGTCATCGCGGGCCAGACGCTCACGCTCGCGCAAGACCCGCTGATTTGCACCTACGCGCTCACGCCGACGAGCCGCAGCCACGCGCCCACTGCCGGCACCAATTCTTTCTCCTTCACCGCGCCCGCGCCCTGCGCGTGGACGGCAGCGACGACGAACAACTGGATCGTGCTCATCTCCGGCCTGAACGGTTTGGGAAATGGTTCCGTGAGCTACCGCCTGCTCGCCAATGCCAACAGCGTGTCGCGCGCGGGCAGCATCGATCTGAGCGGTGAAAACTTTGCCGTGACGCAGGACGGAGCGCCCTGCGATCCCGTGCTCACGCCGTCGGGCCTCAGCCACGGTTTCAACACCGCCACCGGACTCGTCAGCGTGGCGCTACCGACCGGTTGTGTGTGGAACGCTTCGACGACGAATTCCTGGATCACCATTGATTCCGGCACAAGCGGCCTCGGCACCGGCACGGTCGGCTACACCGTCGCGTCGAACGCGCAGTTCACCTCGCGCCTCGGCGTCATCACCATCGCAGGCGCGGCCTTCACCGTGTCGCAGTCGGGTGCGCCCTGCCCCACCACACTTGATCCCGTCAGCGCCACGCTCGGCCACAACGCTGCCACCGGCACCGTCAGCGTCGCCGTCGCTGGCCCGTGCGCGTGGACGACGGAGAACACGAACGCGTGGGTGCAAATTCTTTCCGGCAGCGGCACCAGCACCGGCACCGTGACCTACGCGGTCGCACCAAACACGAACATCACTGCCCGCGTCGCCACGCTGATTATCGCGGGCGAAATCTTCTCGCTCACACAAAACGGCGCGCCCTGCGCCTACGCGCTCACGCCTGCGAATCAAAATCTCGGGCCGAACGCCGTGACCAATTCCTTCACCGTGACCGCGCAGGCCGGCTGCGCCTGGACCGTGGACAACACGAACTCGTGGATCACGATCCAGTCCGGCGCGAACGGCAACGGCGGCGGCGTGGTGACCTACTCGCTCGCGGCCAACCCGATCGCCGTCAGCCGCACCGCCACGATTCTCGTCGCCGACCAGAGTTTTGCCATCACGCAGGACGCCGCCGCCTGCACCTTTGCCCTTTCCGTCACCACGCGCACCCACGGCCCAACCGCCGTGACGAACAGTGTGGTGCTGACCACGCTCACGGGCTGCGCCTGGACGATCTCGAACCTGAATTCTTGGATTACGTTCCCCGCCGGCACGAACGGCAGCGGAACCTTCACAAACATTTATCAAGTTGAGGCCAATCCTGATCCCGTGGGCCGCACCGGCGTGGTCATGATCGCGGGCCGAGTCCTGACCATCGCGCAAAATCCCGCGCCGTGCTCGTACGCGTTGAACCCCACGAGCCGCGCGCATGGTTCCGGCTCCGAGACTGGGCTCGTCAGTGTCACCACGCATCCGCTCTGCAACTGGACCGCCGTGCCGTCTGCTTCTTGGATCATCATCAACACCGGCGCGAGCAACTCCGGCCCCGGCAGCATCGGCTACACGCTCGCGGCGAACACCAACGGCGCGGGCCGCACGGGCTTCATCGCCGTCAACGGGCAGGCCAACACTATCACGCAGGCGGGATTGCCGTGTGTCTTCGCGATCACGCCTACGAACGCGTCGCATGGTTTCAACGCCGTCACCGCCAGCGTCGCCGTCGCCACACTCGAAGGCTGCAACTGGACGATCAGCAACACGAACAGTTGGATCACGATTCTCTCTGGTCTGAACAATTCGGGGAGCAACACCTTGATCTACGCACTCGCCGCGAATCCCAGCACGCTGCCGCGCGCGGCAGTCGTCGTCATCGCGGGAATTGAATTCTCCATCGCGCAGAACGGTGCGCCCTGCACTTACACGCTGATCCCCGGCAGCCGCCTGCATCCCGCCAGCGCGGACACGAACTCGCTCATCATCGAGGCGGGCAGCAACTGCGCCTGGGCCGCCAGCACCACGAACGCGTGGCTCGCCTTCACCAGCGCCACGAACGGCGCGGGCACGAACACCATCAGCTACACCATTGCGGCGAATCCGAATCCCGCGCAGCGGGTCGGCGCGCTGTTCGTGGACGGAAAGACTTTCGTCGTCACGCAACTCGCCCTTGTCTGCGAAATCACCCTGACGACCACGAGCCGCAACCACGGCGCGGGTGCGGACACAAACACGATTGGCGTCACCGCCAACGGTGCGGGCTGCCCGTGGAACGCTACCACCGTCGCCAGTTGGATCAGCCTCACCGGCGCGAGCGGCACCGGCGATGGCGCGGTGACTTACACGCTCGCCTCGAACCCGAACGGCACGAACCGCACGGCCACGGTGCAAATCGCCGACAAAACTTTCACCATCACACAGGACGCCGCGCCGTGCCTCTTCACGGTGCTGCCGCTCAACATCACGAACGGCCCGGCCTCGTTCACGAACACGATCAGCGTCACCACGTTAAACGGCTGCGCCTGGACGGTGCTGAACACGAACGGGTGGATCACGATTTCCGGTTCGGCGAATCACACCAACAGCGGCTCCGTCAGCCTTGTCCTCGCGACCAATCCCACGAGCCTCGCCCGCGCGGGCACCGTCGAGATCGCCGGCCAGTTGGTCACCATCTCGCAGAACGGCGTGCCGTGCGTGTTCGCGCTCTCGGCCACGCAGCGTTCGCACACACGCGACGCGGTGACGAACTCGGTGAACCTCGCCGCGCCCATCGGCTGCGCGTGGAGCGTCTCCACCGCGCAGGGCTGGATCACGATTCTCTCGCCCTTAAGCAATACCGGCAGCAACACGGTGAGCTACGCGCTCGGGGAGAATTTCGACATCATCAGCCGCACCGGCACGGTGCAGATCGCCGACAAAGTGCTGACCATCATTCAGGCCGGCACGCCTTGCGAATACGTGCTCACGCCGACCAACCGCGCGCACAGCGCCAGCGCCGAGACGAACACCGTGGCGCTGACCACCGCGACGAATTGCACCTGGGAAGTCGTGAACACGAATTCATGGATCGCGTTCATGCCGCCGACCAACGGCTTGGGAAGTGCGGTGATCGAATACGTTCTCGCCGCAAACCCGACCGTGGTCGCCCGCGCGGCCACGGTGCTGATCGGTGGAAAAGAATTTGTCGTGACGCAGGCGGGTGAGGCGTGCGCGTTCGTGGCATCTCCGCTGAACCGGAATCACACCAGCGCGGCGGTCACGAACTCCATCGCCGTCACCACACAGAGCGGCTGCGCGTGGACGGTGTCGAACAGCGTGCCGTGGATTTCCTTCGTTGCGCCGCTCACGCACACGAACAGCGGCTCCATCAATTACGTGCTCGCGGCGAATCCTTCGCTCGACGTGCGCACCGGCGTGGTCGCGGTCGCGGGCCAGTTGGTCACGATCACGCAGGACGGCATCACTTGCAGCTACGCGCTCACGCCCTCGAATGGCGCGCACGGTTTTGCCGCGAGCACGAATTCCTTCGCCATCACCGCGCCCGGCGTTTGCGTGTGGTCGTCGTTCACGACGAACGAATGGATTTCCATTCTCTCGCCGACGAACGGCAGCGGCAACGGCACGGTCACTTACGCGCTGTCGGCCAACCCCGTCATTGTCGCGCGTACCGGCGCGGTCGAAGTCGCCGGACATAGTTTCCCCGTCGTGCAGGCGGCTGCGCCGTGCGTGTATCAAATCGCGCCGACGTCGCGCGCGCATCCGGCGGACGGCACCAACTCCACAGTCGCGCTCACGGTGCTCGCGGGCTGCGCGTGGGACGTGCTGAACACAAACGCGTGGCTCACCATTGACTCGCCGACGAACGGCGCGGGCAGCGCGGTGATCGCTTACACGGTGTTGCCGAATCCCTCGGTCTCGCCGCGCTCCGGCGTGGTGCTGATTGGCGGACAGCTGTTCGCGGTGTCGCAGTTCGGCGTCTTCTGCGCCTTTGAAATCGCGCCCACCTCGCGCCAGCACACGTCACCGGCGGCGACGAATTCCTTCGCCATCAACACGCCCGGCGAAGACTGCCCGTGGACGGCGACGACGACGAATTCCTGGATCACCCTCGTCGCTCCCGCCGGCGGCACCGGCAGCGGCACGATTACTTATCAAGTCGCGATCAACCCTGTGGCCTTCGCACGCACCGGCACGATTCAGGCGGAAGGACAAATCTTCACCGTCACGCAGGACGCCGCGCCATGTGGGTATGCGCTGACGCCGACGCAGCAATCCTTCACCGCGAACGCGGCCACCAGTTCGGTGAGCGTGGCGACGCTGGCGGGTTGCACCTGGACGCCCGCGACGACCAATTCCTGGCTCACGATTCTTTCCGCCTCGACGAACAACGGCAGCGGCACGGTCTCGTACGCGGTGGCGGAGAACCTGTTGCTCACCGAGCGCGTCGGTTTCATTGCCATCGCGGACCAGACGCTCGTGGTGACGCAGGCGGCGGTCATTTGCACGTATTCACTCTCGCCCACGAATCGCGCGCACGGCTCCGGCTCCGCGACGGGCCTGGTGAGCGTGACGACGAGCGTGAACTGCCCGTGGGACGCCGTCGCAACGAATTCTTGGATCAAGCTCACCGTGCCGGGTGGAGTGGGCACCGGCACGGTGGGCTACACGATTGAGGCGAACCCGACTTCGCTCCCGCGCTCGAGTGTGGTGGTGATCGGCGGCAAGCCCTTCACGGTTTCACAAGCGGGCGCGGCCTGCACGTTCGCGCTCGGCGCGAGCGGTGCGTCCCACAGCGCGGGCGCGATCACGGGCGCGGTTTCCGTCACCACGCTCGGTGGCTGCGTGTGGTCGGCGTCGAGCGGCGCTGGCTGGATCACGATTCTGCCGCCGCTTTCGCACACGAACAGCGGCTCGTTCAACTACGCGCTGGCTCAGAATTTCACCGCGATTGCCCGCACCGGCACGGTTACGGTGGCGGATCAAACTTTCACCATCACGCAATCCGGCGCGGCCTGCACGTATGCCCTCGCCACGAACAGCGCGGCGCACGGCGCGGGTGTGGAAACCAATTCCGTCGGCGTAACCACGCTCGTGGGCTGCGTGTGGAACGTATCGAACACGAACGCGTGGATTGAAATTCTCTCGGCCACCAGCGCGACGAACAGCGGCACGGTGACGTATCGCGTGCTGGCGAACCCTACGGCGCTCGCGCGCGCGGGCACGTTCAGCATCGCGGGCCTTGAGTTCTCGGTCATGCAGGCGGGCGGGGCCTGCACGTTCGCGCTCGCGCCGTCCGGCGCGACGTATGGTTTCGCGGCCACGAACGGCAGTGTGGCGGTCACGACCTTGATTGGCTGCGCGTGGAACGTGTCAAACGGCGTCGCGTGGATCACGGTCACGTCACCGCTGGCGAACACGAACAGCAGCGCGGTCACTTACACCGTCGCGGAAAACACCACCGCGCTGCCGCGCAACGCGGGGCTGCGGATCGCGGGCCAGGACTTCAATATTTCGCAGGCGGGCGCGGGTTGCGCTTACTCGCTCTCTACCAACGCGGTTACGCACGGAGTCGCGCTGGAGACAAATTCTGTCACGCTGACGACGCTCGTCGGCTGCGCGTGGAGCGTGTCGAACATCGCGCCTTGGATCGAAATTCTCTCGCCGTTGAATAACTCCGGCAGTGGCGTGGTGACGTATCGCGTGCTGGCGAATCCCACGGCGCTCTGGCGCACGGGCGTGGTCAGCATCGCCGGTTTGCCGCTCACCGTCGCGCAGGCTCCGGCGAGTTGCACGTTTGCGCTGGCCACGAACAACGCGACGCACGGTGCGGGCGCGGGCGGCGGTTCCGTGGCCGTCACGACGCTGGTCGGCTGCACTTGGAGCGTCTCGAACGGCACGCCGTGGATTCACCTCACGTCGCCGTTGAACAACAGCAACAGCGCCGTGGTGAGCTACACCGTGGATGCGAACCCCACGTCGCTCCAGCGCAGCGGCATCATTCGCATCGCCGGTTTGAATTTCCCGGTCACGCAGAACGGCGCGGTCTGCACGTATGATTTGGATTCGTTCGGCGTCTCGATCAGTTCCGCGGCGGAAACGAACTCGGTGCAAGTGCTCACGCTCGTCGGTTGCGCGTGGACGGTCTCCAACAGCGTTCCGTGGGTCACAATCCTGTCGCCGCTCAATAATACCAACAGTGGCACGGTCACGCTCGCCATCGCGGCGAACCCGACGGCGCTGGAACGTTCCGGCACGGTGAAGATTGCCGGACTCGACTTCGTGATTTCCCAGGCGGGCGCGTCTTGCGTCTTCAGTCTCGCGACCAACTCCTTCACGCACACCGCCAGCCCGGCCACAAACACGGTCGCGGTCACAACGCTGCTCGGCTGCCCGTGGACCGTGGACAACACGAACGCATGGATCGTGATTCAATCCGCGCTCAACAACACGAACAGCGGCAGCGTGACGTATCGTGTGCTGTCCAATGCGACGGCCCTCGCGCGCTCGGGCGTGGTGCGGATGGCGGGCATCAATTTCACGGTCACGCAACTCGGCGCGGGCTGCGTGTTCACGCTGGGGACGAATTTCGCCTCGTTCGATTACCTCATCCACACCGGCACAGTGGCGGTCACGACGTTGACCGGCTGCACCTGGTCAGTCAGCACGGCCACGCCGTGGCTCACGGGTCTTTCCAGCCTGAATAATTCCAACAGCGGCACGGTGAGCTATCGCGTGGACGCAAATCCGACGGCGCTCTCTCGCACCGGCCTGGTGAGCGCGGCAGGCCTGGATTTCACGGTCGTTCAAGGCGGAGCGCCCTGCACCTTCGCGCTCGCGACCAACAGCGTGGCGCACGGCGCGGGCGTCGAGACGAACTCTGTGAACGTCACGACGTTGATTGGTTGCACTTGGACGCCCTCGAACGGGGCGCCGTGGATCACGATTACCTCGCCGCTCAACAACACGAACAGCGGGACGTTTAGTTATCAGGTTGCGACGAACCCGACCGCGCTTTCGCGCACGACGTTCGTGAACATTCAGGGCCAGGTTCTCACCATCACACAGGCGGGCGCGGCGTGTAACTACGTGCTCTCGTCGGGCGGCGCGAACTACGGCTTCGGGGCGGGTCCGGGCGTGGTGGGCGTGACGACGCTGACCGGTTGCGTGTGGACGGCGAGCACGGCGACGCCGTGGATTTCCGTGGTGACGAGCGGCACGCAGTCGAACAGCGGTCTCGCGAATTTCAATTTGCAGGCGAACCCCACCGCGCTCACGCGCACCGGCACGGTGCTGGTCGCGGGGCAGAATTTTACGGTCACGCAGGACGGCGCTCCGTGCAGCTACTCGCTCAACTCGAACAGCGTGACGCTCGTTTCGACGGCGGTGAACAGCTCAGTGAGTTTGAACACACTGACCGGCTGCGTGTGGACCGCGAGCACGGCGACGCCTTGGCTGAACATTCTCAACGGGCCGAGCTACACAAACGGCGGCGTGGTGACGTTCAGCGCGCAGTCGAATTCCACCGCGCTCTTCCGCACCGGCACGGTCACGGTTGCGGGTCTGACCTTCACGGTGGCGCAGGCGGGCGCGGCGTGCAGCTTCCAGCTTTCGTCGAGCAGCGCGACGCACGGGCCGGGCGTGGAGAGCAACACGGTTTCTGTCACGACCTTGATCGGCTGCACCTGGAGCGTCTCGAACGGTGCGCCGTGGATCACGATTCTCTCCAGCCTGAACAACTCGAACAGCGGCAGCGTGAGCTACCTCATCGCGACAAATCCGACGGCGCTGGCGCGCTCGGCGGTGGTGCGGATTGACGGGCTGAACTTCACGGTCAATCAGGATGGCGCGGCGTGTAATTATTTCCTCTCGTCCGCGAGCGCGGCGCACGGGGCCGGGGTGGAAAACGGTTCCGTCAACGTCGCGACGCTGCCCGGCTGCGCCTGGACCGTCACGAACAGCACGCCGTGGATCACGATCACTTCGCCGCTCAACAACACGAACAGCGGCACGGTGAGTTACAGCGTTGCCACGAACATCTCGGTGCTCTCACGCACCGGCACGGTAAGCATCGCCGGGCAAATTTTCACGGTAACTCAACTGCCCGGACTCGAATGCACGCTCGCGTTGCTGACGAGCAACAACGTGCATCGCGCGGCGGCGGAGAGCGGCGGCATCGGCGTGCTGACGCTCACCGGCTGCTCGTGGGGCGTGACGAACACGAACGCGTGGATCACCATCACTTCCGGCCCGCGCGTGGATGGGCCGGGGCATGTGCTTTATAGCCTGGCGGCCAACACGGATTTCGCACCGCGCTCGGGCTTCGTGAACGTCGGCGGCATCGCCTTCGGACTCACGCAGATGGGCACGGGCTGCACGTATCGCGTCTCGCCCACGAACCGCACGCACGGCTCCGGCGCGAACGTGAACAGCTTCACGGTGACGACGACGGCGGGCTGCGGGTGGAGCGTGTTGAACACGAATTCCTGGCTGACCATCACCGCAAACGGCAGCGGCAACGCAGCGGTGACGGCGGTGAGCTATTCCATTGCGGCGAACCCCGGCGTCAATCCGCGCTACGGCTACTTCAACGTCGGCGGCGACTTACTGCTCATCACGCAATGGGGATCGGGCTGTGGCTTCACGGTCAATCCGCCGGTTCGCACGCACGGGCCGGGCGCGGAGACCAGCACGGCGACGTTCACAGTCAACACGGCGACCTGCACATGGACCGGGGTGAACACGAACGCGTGGATCACTTTCAACACCGCCACCAGCGGCACGGGCGCGGGCAGCGTGAGTTACACCGTCGCGGCGAATCCGAGCGGCACGCCGCGTCAGGGTGTGTTCACGATTGGGGGCGCGCCGGTCACGGTGAACCAGGCGGGGCAGTCCTGCACGTTCGCGGTCACGCCGCCGGTCGCGTCGCATAATTCGGCGGGTGCAAACGGCAGCATCCCGGTCACGACCGGCAGCGGCTGCATCTGGTACGTGTTCAACACGCACTCGTGGATCAGCTTCGACGTGTGGAACGGCACCAACAGCGGCAGCGCGAATTACACCGTGGCGGCGAACCCCACGATCTTTGCGCGCAGCGGCCAGGTCATCCTCGGCGGTGAGTTGGTGACGATCACCCAGGACGGTGCGCCCTGCACTTACGCGCTGGTGCCGTCGCAAATGTCTCTCGGAGCCGCAACCACGAACGGCTCGTTCAACGTGCAGACGCTGCTCGGCTGCGACTGGTCGGCGGTGGCGACGCAGCCGTGGATCATTGTGACCACGGGCGCGAGCGGCCAGGGCAACGGCGTGGTGACTTATGCGGTCACGGCGAATCCGGGTGTGTTGAGCCGCACCGGCACGGTCGTCGTCGCGGGGCAGTCATTGAACATCGTGCAGGCGGGTACGCCGTGCGCGTTCTCGCTCTCGGCGGGCAGCGCGACGCACGGCGGCGACGCGGAGTCGGGCAGCGTGAACGTTCTCACCGACGCGGCGTGCAACTGGACCGTGGTGAACACGAACGCGTGGATCACGATCACGAATGGCGGCACGGGCGGAAGCACGGTGGGTTATGCCGTGGCGGCGAATCCGAATTTCTCGCCGCGCGCGGGCGTGGTCGTCATCGCCGGACAAAATTTCACGGTCACGCAGGCGTCGAAGCCTTGCATCTACGCGCTCACGCCCACGAGCCTGAGCTTCGCCTCGAACCCGACCAACGGTGCCTTCTCCTTCACCGCGAGCAACGCCTGCGCGTGGACGGTGGTGAACAGCAATTCCTGGATCACCCTCACCTCGCTGCCCACGAACGGCACGGGCAACGGCACGGTGACATTCAACGTGGCCACGAATACCGGCGCGCTCCGCCTCGGCGGCATTTACGTGGGCGGCACACCGTTCACGGTCATTCAGGCCGGCGCGTCACGCGTGGTGCGTGCGCTGACGATGAACGTGGCGCGCGGCCAGACCAACCGCGTCCGCATCGTGCTCGAAGCCGCCGGCAATGAAAACGCGATGGGCCTGAGCCTTCAGTTCGATACGAACCAGTTGAATTTCGTGCAGGCGGTGCGCGGCGTGGCGTCCAGCAATTTGAACGCGACCTTCTCCGTGAACTCTTCGCCCGCCGCGCTCGCGGCGGGCCGCGTCGGTCTCCAACTCGGCTTGGACATTGGCACGGGCGTAACCTTTGCGCCCGGCTCGAACGTCGTGGCGGAAGTCCTGTTCCGCGCCACGCCCGGCACTGGGTTCGCGACCACGGACGTGCTGTTCACCAACACGCCGATCTTCGCGCAGGTCTCCGACCTCACGGCGAACTCGCTGCCCGCGAGCTACGCGCCCACCACGGTCAACATCATTGGCGCGTGCAACTTCACGGTCAGCACGAACGCCACCTCGGTCGTCGCGGCGGGCGGCGCGCGCAGCATCACCATCGCCGGCAACGCGCTCTGCGCTTGGAACGTGGTGAACACGAACGCGTGGATCACTTTCTCGCTGCCGGTGGACGGCGCGGGCAATGGCACGGTGAATTTCACGGTGGCGGCGAATCCGATTGGGCTGCCTCGCACGGGCGTGATGAGCATCGCGGGCGTGACCTACACGGTGACCCAGAGCGCGGCGGCCTGTTCGTATTCCATTCTCCCCACCACCCGCTCACACACCGCCGGCACCGAAGGCGGTCTCGTG
The DNA here is from genome assembly GCA_043757045.1 of Akkermansia sp. GTDB lineage: Bacteria > Verrucomicrobiota > Verrucomicrobiia > Limisphaerales > SIBH01 > JANNGC01. The sequence goes on from JAYVQC010000241.1 coordinate 82,728, forward strand.
AGCATCACGGCGGTGGCGGGCTGCAACTGGACCGTGAGCAACACGAATGCGTGGGTCACAATCCTCACTGCGACGAACGGCTCGGGCAACGGCGACGTGGCTTACAGCGTGGCGGTGAATCCGTCCTCGTTCGCGCGCACGGGCGTGGTCGTCATCGCGCAGCAGAACTTCACGATTGTGCAGAGCGGTTCGAGTTGCACGTATTCCATTGCGCCGACGAACCAGACGCACGGCTTTGCCTCCGAGGGCGGCTCAGTGGCGGTCACGTCACCCGGCGGCTGCCCGTGGACGGTGAGCAACACAAATTCCTGGCTGACGATTCTTTCCAGCACGAACGGCACGGGCAGCGGTTTCGTGACCTATGCCACGGCCTACAACCCGAACGGCACGGCGCGCACCGGCACGGTGATCATTGCGACACGCGCCTTCACCGTCGTGCAGTCGTCGAACACCTGCCCGGTCACGCTGCCCCTCACGAGCCGCAGCCACGGCGAGGGCGTGGAGTCAAACGCGTTCACCGTGAACGCTTCGGCGTGCGCGTGGACGGCGGGCACGAGCAATTCCTGGATCACGGTGCTGACGGCGGGCGGTTCGGGCATCGGCGCGGTCAGTTACACCATCGCGGCGAACCTCGTGTTGTCGCCGCGCACGGGCAGCATCTTCGTCGCGGGCCGCGAGTTCACCATCACGCAGGCGGCGGCGAGCTGCCTGTATTCGCTCTCGTCGTCGAATGGCTTCCTCGACTCCGGGGTGGCGAACGGGCTGGTCACGCTGACCACCGCAGGGGGTTCGTGCAACTGGACAGTCATCAACACGAACCCGTGGGTGACGATCACTTCGCCGACCAACGGCACGACCGGACTCGACATCACTTACACCATCACGAGCAACCCGGCCGGACTCTTCCGCACCGGCCTCGTGTTCATCGCGGGCCTGCCCTACTCGATTATTCAGACGAGCGCGCCCTGTTCGTTCGCGTTGTCCGTGCCGAATCCGACGCACAGTTTCGCCGCCGTTACGAACACGGTGAGCCTCACGACGTTGACCGGCTGCCGCTGGACGGTGAGCAACACGAACGCGTGGATTTCCATCCTCAACTCCACGACACAGACGAACAGCGGCGTGGTGATTTACTCGGTGCTGTCCAATGCCACGGCGCTGACGCGCCTGGGCTACGTGACGGTGGGCGATCAGTTGCTGGCCATCACGCAGACTGGCGTGCCTTGCACCACGTCCATCACGCCGACGAACCGCGCGCACGTCGCGACGTTGAGCACGAACACGGTGAATGTATTTTCCCCCGTCGGCTGCACCTGGACGGTGAGCAATTCGTTGCCGTGGGTTTCGATTCTTCCCTACAGCGGCACCAGCAATGGCGTGGTGACCTATCTGGTGGAGGCGAATCCCTCCGCGTACGGACGCACCGGCATGGTGACGCTGGCGAACCAGACCTTCACCATCACGCAGGTGGGCGCGGCGTGCAGTTACACCCTCACGCCCTCGAACCTGGTGGTCGCGGCCGACGGCGACTTTTTGGTGGCCCAACTGGACACGCTCGAGGGCTGCCCGTGGTCCTTGGTCAACACCAACCCGTGGATTTTCATCGTCTCGGAAGTGAGCGGAACGGGTCCTGTGGAAATTGCCTACATCGTGAATGGCAACCCGAGCGGGGCCTCGCGCACCGGCCGTGTGACGGTGGCGAACCAGACGCTCACCCTCCGCCAGAACGGCCAGCCCTGCTCGTTCACGATTTCCGCGACCAATGCCGCCGTCGCCTCGGGCGCGGGCGGCGGTCAGTTGACCGTGACCTCGCTGACCGGCTGTCCGTGGACGGTGAGCAACTTGAACAACTGGATCACCTTCCCCGCAGGCACGAATTACGCGGGCAGCAACACCATCTCCTACGCCGTCAGCGCGAACCCGCTCTTCGTCGCGCGCACCGGTACCGTGATGGTGGCGGGCCAGGTCTTCACGCTGGTGCAGGCGGGCGTGACGTGCCAGTACGCGCTCTCGGTCTCGAACGTCACCGTGTCCTCGTTGAGCCTCACCGGCCTCGTGGGCGTGACCTCAGCGAACGGCTGCACTTGGCAGACCGTGAACACCAACCCGTGGATTTCCATCAAGGCCGGCCTCGAGGGTACGAACAACGGCGTGGTGCGTTACACGCCCACGGCGAATGACTCGCCGCTCGCGCGCTCGGGCTTCATCGTCATCGCGGGCATTCCCTTCCAGGTCACGCAGTTCGGCACGCCTTGCACGTACTCGCTCTCGCCGACCGGCCGGTTGCACGGCTCGCTCGTCTCCACCGGGCAGGTCAACGTCATTACCGCAGCGGAGTGCGGCTGGACAGTCAACAACACGAACCCGTGGATCAGCATCACCAGCCAGGGCGTGGGCTTCTTCACCTACGCGCTGGAGTTCAACCCGAACTTCCAGGATCGCGTCGGCACCTTCGGCATTGCGGATCAAGTATTCACCGTGACGCAACTCGGCGCGGGCTGCGGCTACACGCTCCAGACGAACGGCGCATTCCACGGCGCGCTCATGGAGACTGGCACCGTCCGGGTGGTCACGCCGCAGGGCTGCACCTACACCGCCGCGAAGTCGAACACCTGGATCAACATTCTCTCCAGCTCGCAGGTCTCGAATCTGATCACCGTCACCTACTCCGTGGCCGCGAATGTGAGCGGCGCGGTGCGCAACGGCCAGATCAGCGTGGGCAGCACGACGGAGCGCGTGTTCTTCAACGTCACGCAGGCCACGGTGTTCTGCACCTTCGCGGTCGCGCCCACGTATCTGAGCCACGGCTTCGAGGCGGAAAACGGGGCCATCAGCGTCACCACCAGCAACCCCTGTCCGTGGACGGTGAGCAATCTGAACAATTGGATCACGATTCCCGCCGGCACGAATTACACGGGCAGCCAGACGGTGAACTATCTCGTGTCCGCCAATCCCAGCGGTTCGTCGCGCACGGGACTGGTCATGGTCGCCGGCAAGCTGGTGCGCATTGGCCAGGCCGGGCTGGTGTGCAGCTACACCATCAATCCGCCAGACCAGGCGCATGGCTTCCTCGCCTCGACCAGCTCGGTGTTTGTCACCTCGCCCACGCTTTGCACCTGGAACGTGAACCGGACGAACAGTTGGATCACCATCCTCGGACCCACGAACATCACCGGCACTTCCATCGTGAGCTACGCGGTCGCGCAAAATCCTTTCGCCACGCCGCGCACCTCGGTCATTCGCCTGGCCGGTCTGTCGCACACGGTCACGCAGGCGGGCGCACCCTTCCTGCTCGCGTCCAACAAAACATTGAACTGCGACGCCGCCTGGAATTTTGATCCGCCGATCAACGCTGGCCACTGCCTCACGCCGGGCGAGACCGTGGCCGTCTTCACCACCTTCACGAACTTCGGCTGCGGCCCGACTTACCTCGCCACCCGCGTGTGGGCCGCGACCAATGCCTGCGGCAACGGCGTGCTCGCCACCCAGATTGTCACCGTGGTCACGCCGCCGCCCATTTTGAACTGCTCGCCGAACAAGACCATCGAATGCACCGACGTGCTGACCTTCGACGCGCCGACCTACCAGGAATACTGCGGCGGCACGAACGTCTCGCTCCGCATCGTCTCGACCGTCATCATCACCAACGGCCAGTGCGGCGCGACCTTCGTGGCCACGCGCACCTGGGAGGCCACGGATTCCTGCGGCTTGAAGACCACTTGCGGCCAGTCGGTCTTCGTCGTGGACACCACGCCGCCGGTCGCGATTCATGCCGCGAACAAGACGGTGCAATGCGGCGACGTGTGGAGCTTCGACCGCCCGTCCGGCACCGATGGCTGCAACGGCACGAACGTGCAGGTGCTGGTCCTCAGCACCGTGACCAACCTCACCGGCACCTGCGGCTACTTCGCCACGCGCACCTGGCAGATCGTGGACCCGTGCAACAACATCACAACCAGCACGCAGGTCGTGACGGCCATTGACACGCTCCCGCCGGTGCTGACCTGCGCGGCGAACAAGATCGTCGAGTGCGGCCAGGCCTGGACGTTCAACGCGCCGACCGCGACCGACTATTGCCTCGGCAACGTCACGAACATCACGGTCATCAGCACCGTCACGAACCGTGCGAACCAGTGCGGCAACACCTTCACCGCCACGCGCACCTGGCAGGCGTCCGACGGTTGCGGCAACCTGAGCTTCTGCAGTCAGACCGTGCAGATCGTGGACACCACGGCTCCGACGGCGTTCTGCGCGGGGAACAAGACGATTGAATTCGGCCAGGCGTGGAACTTCGACGCGCCCACCGGCCTGGATGATTGCGGCGGCACGAACGTGACCGTCACCATCGTCAGCACCTCAACCAACGCCGGCCCGTGCGGCCCGGCTTTCATCGCCACGCGCGTTTGGGAACTCGCGGATGCCTGCTCGAACAAGGTTAGCTGCACGCAAATTGTCACCGTGCGCGACATCACGCCGCCGGTCCTTGGCGCAATGCCCGACCTCGACGTGAACTGCCTCGGCGCCTGGTCGTTCGACCCGCTCGTCTCCACGGATGCCTCGGGCACGAACCTCACCACGGTCATTCTCAGCACGATCACCAACGGCACTTGCAGCGCGGGCTTCACCGTGGTCCGCACCTGGCGCGTGCAGGATCAATGCGGCAACAGCGCGACCCGCACCCAGACCGCGCGCGGACGCGCCTTCGTCACGATCAGCGGCACGCTCTTCGTGCCGACGAGTTATCCCGCCACCCTGACGGACAAGCGCGTGCCGAACGCCACGGTCATCGGGCCGACGAATACCAGCGCCACGACCCTCGCCGACGGCACGTTCGGACTGGTCTTCGACGCGGCGAGCAACGTCGTTATCCATCCGCTCGCGCCGCCGCCGCTGGATCCGGCGGAAGGCGTGACCACGCTCGACATCTCGCTGGTGCGCCGCCACATCCTGAACCTGGCAAACTTCGATACGCCGTACAAACTGCTCGCCGCCGACGTGGACGGCTCGACCACGGTCTCGACCCTCGACCTCTCGTTAATGCGCCGTCTCGTGCTTGGCCTCACGAACCGCCTGCCCGCCGGGCTGTGGCGCTTCGTGCCGGCCAATTACACCTTCCCGAATCCGCTCGCGCCGTGGAACGCGCCGACCAACCGCACGTATCCCGGCGTGGCTGCCAACGTCACCGGGCAGGATTTCGTCGCGCTCAAACTCGGCGACGTGAATGCCTCCGGCGCGTTCGGCGCGGCGGGCCAGGCCAAGTCCGCCTCGATTTCCAAGTCCGGCCCCGCCGTCACCTTCCGCGCCAGCAGCGCCACGAACGTCACCGGCACCAGCGTCGTCGTGCGCGTCACGGTCAGCGGCTTCAACCAGATCGGTACCGCGCAAGGCACGGTGACATGGGACCCGGCGGTGGTGCGCTTCGCGCGTATCGAGGAGATCGGCCTCGCCGGACTGGGGGCGGGCAACTTCGGCACGAACTATATGGCCACCGGCCAGCTCAGCTTCTCGTGGGACGACCCGCAGGCTCAGGGCGTGACCGTCGCGGACGACACGGTGGTCTTCGCGCTGCGCTTCGACGTGATCGGTGGTCCGGGCAGCCTCTCGCCGGTGGCCTTCAGCGACGCCATCGCCGCGTGCGAGGCCTCGGTGAATCTCCAGCCCATCGCCTTCCAGAGAGTGGCCGGCGTGGTGAGCGTTCTGGGGGCATCGCCGCAGACGAACCTCGTGAAGCTGAAGCAGGGCGCGTTCGCCCACGGCACCTTCGGCATGAGCGTGTCCACGGTCTCAGGCCGCACCTACCTGCTCGAATACACAGACTCGCTTTCCTCCACGAACTGGATCGCGCTGCCGCCGCTCGGCGGTAACGGCGCGGTGCAGACCTTGACCGATCCCTCGCCCGCCGCCGCGCAACGTTTCTACCGGCTGCGGATCGAATAATCAGAAAAACAAAACTCAATGAACCCGCACACCATGAGCACGAAGACGCGCCGCCAGGCCACGAACTTCCTCCTGTCCCTCGCCCTGCTGCTCGGCCTCACCGCCGGCTCCGCGCGCGCCGCCACCCTGACCTTCGCCGTGGGCGCGACCAACGCCGTGACCAACTCGCAGGTCGTGCTGCCGATCCGTGTAACGAACTTCACCTCGATCAGCAGCTTCTCGTTCTCGTTCCACTGGAACACGAACGTCGCGCGCTTCATGGGCGTCGAGCAATTCGCGCTGCCGGGCCAGACCACGAACGACTTCGGCCTGCTCACCAATGACTTTGGCATCTTCCCCGAAGGCACGCTCACCGCGCTCTGGTTCGAGCCGAGCGGCGGCAGCACCAACGTCCCGAACGGCGCGCAGATTTTCGGCCTCCGCTTCCAGCTCATCGGCACGGCGGCGGCGACCTGCCCGGTGCGGATTGACGGCACACCCACCGAAGTGTTCGCGGCGGACGGCAACCTGGAGACGGTTCCCGTCGCCACGGTGAACAACATCCTCAGCATTGACCGCACGCTCATCGTCACCTGCCAATCCGACAAGATCGTGGAGTGCGGCACGCCCTGGCAGTTTGATCTGCCGCAGAACACCGACAGTTGCGGCGGCCTGCCCGTGACCATCAACGTCCTCAGCACCGTCACCAACTTCACCGGCACCTGCGGCTTCACGGCCATCCGGACTTGGGAGATTCTCGACGCTTGCACCAACCGCACCGTCTGCGTGCAGACCGTCACGGCCATTGACACCACTCCGCCCGTCGTCTCGTGCGCGCCGAACAAAACCATCGAGTATGGCACGGCGTGGAACTTTGACCGGCCCACGGGCAACGATCTTTGCATCGGCACCAACGTGAACGTCGCCGTCACCAGCACCGCCACCAACTTCGGCCCGTGTGGCTTGATGTACACCGCCACCCGGACCTGGAGCGTTTTCGACGGCTGCAGCAACGCGGTCAGTTGCACGCAAATCGTCACCGTGCACGACACCACGGCGCCGGTCATCACCTGCGCGCCGGACAAGAACGTGAACTGCCTCGGTGTGTGGGCCTTCAACCCGCCGTTCGCCACCGACATCGCCGACGGCACGAACCTGACCATCACCATCGTCAGCACCGTGACGAACGGAACCTGCGGCTCCAGTTACACGGCCACGCGGACCTGGCGGGCCACGGACAGTTGCGGAAATTTCTCGCAGTGCAGCCAGACGGCATTTGGCCGCGCTATTGTCACGGTCAGCGGCACGGCCTTCCTACCGACAAATTATCCGGCGACCATTTCTGACAAGCGTGTGACCACGGCCACAGTCGTTGGCCCGACGAACACCACGGCGGCCACAGTCGCGGACGGCACGTACAGTCTTGTCTTCGACGCGGCCAACAATGTGACCGTGCAGCCGCTCGCGCCGACCAGCGGCCAACCGGCGGACGGCGTGAGCACGCTCGACATCACCTTTCTGCGCCGCCACATCCTGAACCTCGCGCTGCTCGACACGCCGTATAAAAGGCTGGCCGGCGACGTGGACGGTTCCAGCAGTATCACCACGCTGGACTTGTCCTTCGTGCGCCGCCTCGTGCTGGGTTCGACCAATCGTTTCCCGCGTGGCCTGTGGCGTTTCGTGCCGGCGGATTTCGTGTTCGCCAATCCCGCCGTGCCGTGGAGCGCGCCGACCAACCGCACTTACGCCAGCGTCGGGGCCGACACTGTCGGCCAGGATTTCGTGGCCCTGAAACTGGGCGATGTGAACAATTCGTGGACGCCGCCGGTCAGCACCGTCGGTTCGCCGAAAAGCGCGGCCAAGAAAGCGCCCGTCTCGGCCGGCACCACGAACGGCGTGACCTTCATCGCGCCGGTGACGAACGGGTTCCCCGGTGATGAGATCGTGGTTCCCATCATCACTTCCGGTTTCAACTTCGTGAACGGGTTTCAATTCACGCTGCGCTGGGACACCCAAACAGTGGCCTTCGTGAACCTGGGGCAATTTGGTCTGCCGGGGATGGGCGGTGGCAATTTCAACACCAACTTCGCGCGCGGCTACACCAATCTCGCGGGCAACCCCGGCATCCTTACCGTGCAATGGGACGAGCCGAGCGCAGGCGCGCTGGACCTCGCGGAGGGCGCGCTGGTCTTCGAGGCCCGTTTCCGGCTCGTGGGCGCTCCGTCGAATTCCACGCCGCTGACCATTGATGGCTCGCTCACGGCCTTTGAAGTGGTGAACGGAAATCTGGAAGTCACGAACAGTTCTTCGATTGATGGTTCGGTTTTCGTCAAACAGCCGAACCGCGCGCCGAATCTCGCGACCATCGCCGCGCAGAGCATCAGCGAAGGCGTCCTGTTCAGCCTCACACCCGTGGTCACCGATGCGGATGGGTCGGTGCAGACGCAGACCTTCTCGCTCGACGCGGCCCCGGCGGGCGCGAGCATCAATCCCACAACCGGCCTGTTCACCTGGACGCCGACGGAGGCGCACGGGCCGGGCGTGCATCCGGTCACGATTCGCGTCACGGACAACGGCACGCCCGCGCCGCTGAACGACACCGAGTCGTTCAACATCACCGTCAACGAGATCAACTCAGCCCCCGTGCTGACGACGATTGGCAATTTGAACGCGAACGAGGGCAGCTTGTTCTCGTTCACCGCCACGGCGACGGATTCCGATCGGCCCACGAACAGCCTGACCTTCACGCTCGAAGACGCGGTGCCCTCCGGCGCGAGCATCACAACTGCGGGCGTGTTCACCTGGACGCCGACTGAGGTGCAAGGCCCGAGCACGAATACTTTCACCGTGCGCGTCACGGACAACGGCTCGCCCGCGCTGAACGACTTCGAGGTCATCACGATCTTTGTCGCCGAAGCGAATGGAGCGCCGGTGCTGACGGCGATCACCAGCAAGACGGTGAGCGAAGGCAGCACTCTGACGTTCACGGCCTTGGGCAGCGACTCGGACAGCCCCGCGCAAATTCTCAGCTACAGCCTCGGCGCAGGTGCGCCGTCGGGCGCGAGCATCAATTCCGCGAGCGGCGCTTTCTCGTGGACTCCGACCGAGGCGCAGGGGCCGAGCAATTATGTCGTGACTGTGGTTGTCACCGACAATGGCACTCCCGCCTTGAGCGATTCCAAAACCGTCAGCATCACCGTCAACGAAGTGAACGTCGCGCCGACGCTCGGCCCGATTGGCAACCAGGTGATGAACGAACTGACCACGCTGGCTTTTGCGGCGGTGGGCGGCGACGCGGATTTGCCCGCGAACACGCTGACCTACAGCCTCTCGAACGCGCCCGCCGGAGCGACCATTCATCCGTCGAACGGCACGTTCACTTGGACGCCGACCGAGGCGCAGGGATCGAACACTTACACCTTCACGATCCGCGTGGCGGACAACGGCACGCCTGTGTTGAGCGCGTCGGAGACGATCACCGTGCAGGTCAACGAAACCATTGGTGCGCCCGTGCTGGCGTTCATCGGCAACAAGTTTGTGAATGAAGGCAGCCTGCTGACGTTCACGAACAGCGCCACGGATGAAGATGTCCCGGCGCAGATTCTCACTTACAGCCTGTCCAACGCGCCCGCGGGTGCCAGCCTGAATTCCTCGAACGGGGTCTTCACCTGGACGACGACGGAGGCGCAGGGATCGAACACGTATTTCGTCACGGTGATCGTGACGGACAGCGGCGTGCCCGCGCAGTTCGCCTCGCAGGCGGTCATCATCACCGTGGGGGAAGTGACCACGCCGCCGTTGCTGGCGGTGATTGGCGCGCAAGGGGTGAGCGAAGGCAGCACGCTGAACTTCACCGCCACGGCCACGGACGTGGACCTGCCCGCGCAGACCTTCACCTTCAGCCTGTTGAACGCGCCCTCGGGTGCGGTCATCCACCCCACGACCGGCGCGTTCTCGTGGACGCCGACGGAGGCGCAGGGGCCGAACAGTTATCAAGTCACCGTCATCGTCACCGACAATGGCACGCCGGCTTCGAGTGATTCCGAAGTCGTGACCATCACAGTCGGAGAAGTGACCACCGCGCCCGTGCTGGCGGCGATTGGCAACAAGACGGTGAACGAAAGCGCGCTGCTGAACTTCAACGCCTCTGCCACCGACGCCGACCTCCCCGCGCAGACGCTTACTTACAGTCTCGACGCGGGTGCTCCATCCGGCGCGAGCATCACCAGCGGCGGCGTGTTCACTTGGACGCCCGCGGAGGCGCAGGGGCCGGGCAGTTACAACGTCACGGTGCGCGTGACGGACAACGGCGTGCCGCCGTTGAGCGTGTTTGAAACGATCACCATCTCGGTCAACGAATCGAACATCGCGCCGTCGCTCGCCGTCATCAGCAACAAGACCGTGGTGAAGAACACGCAACTCAGTTTCTCCGCCGTGGGCAGTGATTTGGACTCGCCCGCGCAGACGCTCACCTACAGCCTCGACGCGGGCGCTCCGGCGGGCGCGACCATCAACCCGACGACGGGCGCGTTCACCTGGACACCCAACAATTCGCAAGGCCCGTCCACGAACAGCCTCACGATCCGCGTGACGGACAACGGCCCCGGCAGTCTCAGCACCGCGCGCACTTTCTCCGTCGTCGTGTTCAACGACAACACCGCGCCGGAACTCGCCGCCATCGGCAACAAGGAAGTGACCACGCAGACGCTCCTCACCTTCCAAGCCACGGCGAACGACGCGGAATCCACCTCACAGACGCTGACCTTCACGCTGGAGAACGCCCCCGCTGGCGCGAGCATCCACCCGCTGACCGGCGTGTTCACCTGGACGCCTGCGGACGAGCAGGGACCGAGCACGAACGTCGTGACCGTGCGTGTGACCGACAGCGCGCCGTTCAATCCGCTCAACGACTCGGAAACGATCCAGATCATCGTGCATGAATTTATTGCGCCGACGATTGCCATCGCGGATGTCGCCACGCCCGCCGGCTCGGACGGCTCGTTCACGGCGGAATTTGAAATCACGCTTTCCGCGCCCGTCGCGCGCACCGTGACCGTGCAATACGAAACGGCCGATGGCAGCGCGCTGGGCGGTGAAGATTACACGCCGGTCTCCGGCACGCTGGTCTTCGAGCCGGGCATCACGAATCTCACGCTCGACATCGAGGTCACGGGCAAGTCCACGGTCTATACCAACCGCTCGTTCTTCGTTCAGCTTTCCCAGGCGACGAACGGCGTGCTCGCGGACGCCGAGGCGCTCGGCACCTTGCTCGCCACGGCCGCGCCCGGCTTCTACATTGACGACGTGACGCTCATGGAAGGCAACGCGGGGCGCGGCAACGCCGTGTTCACCGTGCTCTTGCGCGGCCCGCACACGCTGCCGGTCACGGTGAATTACGTGGCGCTGAAAGGCTCCGCCCTCGCGCGCAAAGATTTCACCGTGAAGCGCGGCAGGCTCAAATTTCCCGTGGGGACGAACACCGCACGGGTGAACATTCCCATCGTCGGCGAGACCTTGAGCGAATTTGATGAGAACTACACCGTGGTCCTCTCGCGTTCCGTCAACGCCGTCATCATCCGAGGCACCGGCCACGGCACGATTCTGGATGACGACGCGCTGCCCTCCATCAGCATCAGTGATGCGGCGACGACCGAGGCCAACACCGGCGCGCGCGCGCTGGCCTTCACCCTCCGCCTCTCGGCCAAGAGCGGACGGCCCGTGAGCGTGGATTTTTCCACGATGGACGGCACAGCGGTGTCTGGCTCGGACTACCTCGGCACCAATGGCACCGCGATCATTCCCGCCGGAAAATTGCTGACAAAGATCAGTGTCCCAGTCGTGGGTAACGCGCGGAGCGAGAGCAACGAAACCTTCTTCGTGAACCTCGCCAACTCGGTGAACGCCACGCTCGGCGACGCGCAAGGCGCGGCCAGCGTCAAGGACACCGACCGGGGTCCCGCCGTCCTGGTGGGCGATGCCTTGGTCTTCGAGGATGCGTTTGGAAAGTATGCTCAATTCACCGTGTTGCTCTCCGCACCGAGCGAGAAGCCGGTGAGCGTGAACCTCGGCACTTCCGCCGACACAGCGGTGAAGGACGTGGATTATGTCGCGCGGCCCAGCATTGACTTGTTTTTCCCGCCCGGTGAGACCGCGCAAAATGTGCGGATCGAGCTGACCGGCAACCCCGGTTCCATCGGGCACCGCTTCAATCTGATTGCCGTCAGTGCCGTGAACGCCGCCCTGTCCGACAAGATCGGAACGTGCGTGATTCCGTAACTCACCGCGGGAACTGCCCGGCCACCAGCCTTCGTTACTTCCGCCGCAGGTGCAAACCTGCGGCGGATTTTTTGGCTCAGAGCCTGTCTGAAAATTCTGCATGGGTAGCACAGGCCACCGGCCTGTGCCGCCGGGCTACCAGCCCGGCGGAAGGGTGAGGGCGGCGTCGGTCAAACACGCCTGACTCCGCCAGGAGGCTCACTCTCATTCCGCTGGGCAAGTTGCCCAGCGGAACGGGCTGGTAGCCCGTTCCACCCTTTTTCCGACCGGCTCTCAATCTTCCCGAGTTTTTCGCCCTGCTCCGTCGGTGAATTTCTCTCACTCCATCGCAATGACGCAGGGTGTCGTAGTCCTGCGTAAGCCCGCCCCTACCCCGGGCCGTACTAGTACGAATGTTCGCGCCGTAGGTGTGCCTGCCCCGTGAACATTGATCGGCGGGCGGGTGGGCAGGGATGCTAGGCCATCGAAGAAAATCGTATGCACCGCAACCGTCTCGTCTCTCTCTTGTGCGCCGCTGGCGTGTGGATGGCAGTTTCCGGCCAGGCCGCGAACCTCGCGCCGCTCGCCACCAACGACGTGTACTCGGTCAACGAGGACGCGCGCCTGTCCGTGAATCATCGCGGCGTGCTGACCAACGACTTTGATCCCGAGGGCACCACCCTGACGGCGCTGCTCGTCACCGCGCCGCCGAACGGCACGCTGACCTTCACGAACAACGGCGGCTTTGCCTACACGCCGCGCACCAATTTCTTCGGCACGGATTCTTTCACCTATCGCGCTCGCGACGCGGGCGGCAGCAACTCGGTGCCGGCCACCGTCACCATCAATGTGCTGCCCGTGAACGACGCACCGCGCGCGACCAACAATTCTTACAACCTTAACTCTGACATCGTGAACATCCGCTACGCCCCCGGCGTGCTGGGCAACGACGGCGACGTGGACGGCGACACGCTTTCCGCGGTGCTCATCAGCAATGTCACACGCGGTGTGCTGGCGCTGAATGGCGACGGCTCGTTCAACTACACGCCGGAGGCGGGCTTCTTCGGTACGGACTCGTTCACCTACCGCGCGTCAGATGGCATCACGAACAGCGCCACCGCGACGGTCACGCTCAACGTCAGTCCCGCGCCCATCGTTATCACCACGCCGCCGGCGGACCAGGCCGTGTGCGCGGGAGCGACGGGCACATTCAGCATCGCGGCCACGGGCACGGCGCTCACGTATCAATGGTTCAAGAGCACGAACCTGCTCGCCGGCGCGACGAACAGCACGCTGGTATTGAACAACGTCGGCACGTCCGATGCCGCCCAGTATCGCGTGCGGCTGACCGGCGCGACGAACTCGGTGACGAACAGTGCCACGCTCACGGTGAACCTGCCGGTCAGCACGCCGCCGCTCGCGAACCAAATCCGCCTGGTCGGTTCCATCGTGGCTTTCAACGCCACGGCCACCGGCAGCGCACCGATCACCTTCTCGTGGTTGAAGAATGGCGAAGTCATCCCTGGCCAGAATGGCAGCACGCTCCTCCTCTCGAACCTGCTCTCCACAGACTCCGGCCTTTACTCCGTCATCGTGGGCAACCCCTGCGGCAGCATCACGAACCGCGCCACGCTTACGGTCGAGCCGTGCTTCAACCAGTTCGACGTGATGCTCGTCATTGACCGCTCCGGCTCGATGGTGGGGCAGGCTTACACGGATGCGCGCACCGCGGCCTCGAACTTCGTCCACAATCTGCACCTCTCTGCCGAGACCAACGACACGCTTGGCCTCGTTTCTTACAACCCGACTTCGACATTGAACCAGACGCTGACGAATTCGCCGCTGGCGATGGAGCAGGCCATTCAGGCGCTCGGGCCGGCCACGAACGGAACGTGCATCAGTTGTGGCATCAACACCGCGCAGACGGAACTCGACTCCGCGCGCCGCCGCCCGAACGCGCTGCCCGTCCTGGTGCTGCTCACCGACGGCATCCCGCACGACTTCGACACGCCGAGCAACGCGCTCTACAACGCGCAACTCGCCAAGAACGCCGGCACGCGCCTCTTCACCGTGGCCTTCGGCACGAACATTGACACCGCGCTGATGACCGGCATGGCGTCCTCCGCGAGCGACTATTTCTTCGCCACGAATTCCTCCCAACTCGGCGCGCTCTTCGATGCCATCTCCACGGTCATCTGCCGTCCGCCCACGAACATCTTCGGACCCTACGGCACCACGGCCTGCGCGGGCGCGACGGTGAATCTCGAAGTGAACGCCAGCGGCTGCGCGAAGTTTGATTACCAATGGCGCAAGGACGGCGCGGCGCTCGCCGGAAAAACCAACGCCACGCTCGCGTTGAACAACGTAACGGTGGCGGACACCGCGGATTATTCCGTGGTCGTGTCCAGCGTGTGCCGTACCGTGACGAACCACGCGGTGGTCATCGTCAATGCGCCCGCGCAAGTCGTGACGCCAGTGGCAAATCAGGCGAGCTACCTCGGCAGTAATGTCGTCTTCAATGTCGCGGCCAGCGGCACGCAGCTCAGTTACGCATGGAGTTTCAACGGCACGGTGCTCGGCACGAACAGTTCGCTCGCGCTGAACAACCTCACCGCCGGTCAGGCGGGCGAATACTGCGTGGTGATCACGGGCGCGGACTGCGGCAGCCCGGTGACGAACTGCGCGACGCTCACCATCCTCAATCGCGCGCCGACGGCGAACAACGACGCCTACACCACGGCGGAAGACACGACCTTCCTCATTTCCGGCTCCGGCGTCCTCGCGAACGACACCGACCTCGACAACGATGCGCTCACCGCCGTGCTCGTCAGCAACGTGGCCCACGGCACACTCGACCTCAGCGCGAACGGGGCGTTCCGCTACACGCCAAGTTTGAATTTCAACGGCGTGGACTCGTTCACCTACCGCACGAGCGACGGATTGATTAACTCCGGCACCGCGACCGTGACGATCACGGTGACGCCCGTGAACGACGCGCCCGTCGCACTCAACGACGCTTACACGATGGCCGAAGACACGACGCTGACCATTCCGGCGGCGGGGATTCTCGCGAACGATTCCGATGTGGATGGTGATGCTTTGACCGTGACGCTCGCGAGCGGCGTGGCGAACGGCACTTTGAATTTGAGCGCGAATGGCGCGTTCACCTACACGCCGAGTTTGAACCACACCGGCACGGTCACCTTCACTTACACCGTCACGGACGGCACGGCGGTTTCCGCGCCCGCCACGGTTACGATGACGATCACGCCGGTGAACGACGCGCCGGTCGCGGCGAGTGATTCTTACACCACGGTTGAGGACACGGTCTTGACGGTTCCCGCACCCGGCCTGCTGGCCAATGACCGCGACGCGGATGGTGATGCGCTCTCGGCGGTGTTGGTGGACGGCGTCCCGCATGGGGTGCTGGAGATGAGTGCCTCGGGCGCGTTCACTTACACCCCGAGTCTGAATTTCACGGGCCTGGTCACGTTCACGTATCGCGTGACGGACGGCACCGCGTCGTCTGCGCCGGCCACGGTCAGCATCACGGTCACGCCGGTCAACGACGCGCCGGTCGCGGTGGCGGATGAATTCACCACGCTGGAGGACGCGCTGCTCACGATTCCGGTCGCGGGAATTTTGACGAATGATTTCGACGTGGACGGAGATGCCCTTTCCGCCGTGCTCGTCAGTGACGTGGCGAACGGCACGTTGGTGTTGAGCACGAACGGCTCGTTCACG
The DNA here is from genome assembly GCA_043757045.1 of Akkermansia sp. Lineage (GTDB taxonomy): Bacteria > Verrucomicrobiota > Verrucomicrobiia > Limisphaerales > SIBH01 > JANNGC01. The sequence continues at coordinate 98,643 of JAYVQC010000241.1, forward strand.
TATCTGCCGAACGCGAATTTCCACGGCGAGGATTCCTTCCTCTACCGCGCTTTTGACGGCGCGCTGCACTCGGAGACCACACTGGTTCGCATCCTCGTCATCGCGACGAATGACGCGCCCATCGCGGTGAACGACGCCTACGCCACCGCCGAAGACCTCGCCATCAACGTCCCCGCGCCCGGCGTGCTGCCGAACGATTTCGACGCCGACGGTGATCCTTTGACCGCGCAACTCGTGAGCGGGGTGACGCACGGCACGCTCGCGCTCAACGCGGACGGCTCGTTCAACTACACGCCGAATGCGAACTATCACGGCTTGGATTCGTTCACGTATCAAATCACCGACGGCTTCGCGACTTCCGCCGTGGCGACGGTGAGCCTGACGATCAGTTCGGTGAACGACCAACCGCTCGGGGTCGCGGGCGAGAACGACAATTACACGACGCTGGAAGATCAGGCGCTGGTCGTGTTCGCGCCCGGTGTGCTCGCGAATGACTCCGACCCGGACGGCGACGCGCTCACGGCGGTGCTGGTCCGCAACGTGTCGCACGGCACGCTGGCGCTGCGCACGGACGGCTCCTTCACCTACGCGCCCGCCGCAAATTACTTTGGCCCCGACAGTTTCAGCTACGTCGCGAACGACGGACTGACCAACTCCGCGCCCGTCGTCGTCACCCTCACGGTGTCGCCGGTGAATGACGCGCCTTCGTTCAACGCAGGTTCCAGCCAGCGCGTGAACTTCAACTCCGGCGCGCAGACCGTGGCGAACTGGGCCTCTGGCCTCAGCGCCGGGCCGGCCAATGAATCCGCGCAGGCCGTTCACTTTGAAGTCGTGAACAACAACCCCGCACTGTTCGCTGTCCAGCCCGCGATCAATGCCCTCGGCACGCTCAGTTACACGCCCATCGGCACCGGTTACGGCGTGGCGTCTTTGACCGTGGTGTTGAAGGACAACGGCGGCACGGCCAATGGAGGCTCCGACACATCCGCAGAAAAGACTTTCTCCATCACGCTGAACGGCCCGCCCGTCATCAGCATCATCAACCCGACGAACGGCACGAGCCTGGTGGGGACGAACAACGTCACCGTCATCGCGCAGGCCAGCGACCCGGACAGCGTGATCACGAACGTGACGATCTTCAATGGCACCAATGTTCTCAGCAGCGGCATGGACACGCCGTACTTCGCCGCGCTGCTGAACGCGCCGTTCGGCACCTACGCCTTCCGCGCCGTGGCCGTGGACGATCTCGGCCTGCGCGCCACGTCGAGCATCGTAACGTTGACGGTGACGCAAAGCCCGCCCGTGACCGCGCTCGGGCCGATTGTGTTGAACCATCAGAACGGGTTGTTCGAGCAGTTCGTCCGCATCGCGAATAACACGCCGCAGTCCTTCCCGAACGGGGTGCGCCTGCTCATCAAGGGACTCGACACTACGAACCGCATCTACAATGCGACGGGCACCAACGCAGGCATTCCCTACATTGATGTCCGCACGCCGCTGCCTTCGCAGGGCTTCGTGGATGTGCTGCTGCAATACTACATTCCGAACCCGCGCACGGTGCCGAATCCGCAGCTCCTGGCCGAGCCGCTGCCCTTCACGGTGCCGGTGGCTGCGGCACCGACGCTGGTGCTGTCCGGACAAAGCACGAACGCGCTCACGCTGCGCTTCAGCACCGTGGCGGGACGGCTCTACTACCTCCAGTCCTCGGAAGATTTCACGACCTGGTCCGCCGTGCCGGGATTGATCCAAGGCACCGGCGGCGTGCTCCAACGCACGCCGAACCTGGGCGAAGGTAAAAAATTCTTCCGCGTCCTGCTGCTGCCGTGAGGCCCGTCGTAGCGGCGTCTCGGCAGAGCGCCGGTGACTGATCCCATCTCGTGATTCGTTTCACGAGGTCGTCAATCCTCGACCGTCGAGAGGAAATTATGGCGGCGGTCTGCCGACGCGCCGCTACGAGGATGAAGTGCTGAAGCTATTTCCCTCCCTTGGCCCACAGGCCGAGTCGTTTGGCCTTCGCCTCGGCTTCGAGCTTCTGGAGTTTGGCCATGTGCTCTTTCGCGGGCTTGCCATCGGGAAGAATTGCCACCGTGCCTTTCGCGCGCGCCCAGCCGTAGCTCACGAGCAACTCGCCGAGGTCACGTCCGCCCACGTCAATTTGCGCGTAGTAGCGCGGCAGTCGGCTGCGGCCCTGCGCGTTCTGCCAGCGCGTGGTCACGGTGCAGCCACGCGCCAGCCAGGCCGCCGCGAATTTTTTTGCCGCCTCGCCGCCCTTGATGATCTCCGCTTCGCTCACGCCGAAATATGCCGCTTGTTCCGTCACGCGCTCTTTCACGGACAAGTCCGTCTCCGGCGCGTCAGTGAAGTAGAGGCGGAAGATGAACTGGCGCTGGTCGCCGGTCATGACGTGGAAGCTGTCGCCGTCGCGATGTTCCGCCGCGAGCAACTGGCAGCCCGGCAGCGTGAGCCATTTCAACGGCGACTTGCTCGCGCCACTGGCGAGCAAAGTGAGGCTGAGAAAAATGGGGAACAGGAAACAACGCACTTCGAGGAAACGCTGCCAGTGCGGTGGCCTCATGCAAAGAAGCAATCAGAGGAAAGTCCAAGTCTTCACCGTTCAGAACAGCATGCGTAAGCCCCTCCGCGTCACCGCCAACACATTGCCGCTTGCCCCCACGTTTCTGAAACCCGACCGTGCGCGCGTGCGCATCGTCATCGCCATCACGGGAGCCAGCGGCGTCCTCTACACCCAGCGGTTGCTCGACTGCATTGATACGACGCAACACGAGGTGCATCTGGTCCTGAGCAACTACGCGCACCAAGTGATTAAAGACGAACTGCCCGGCGGTCTCCGCGTGCCGGCGGGCGTGCCGACGCACGGCTTGAAAAGCATGAACGTCCCCTTCGTGAGCGGCAGCAATCCCTTCGACGTGATGGTCGTGATCCCCTGCACGATGGGCACGATGGGCCGCATCGCCCACGGCATCAGCGAGGACGTGCTGACCCGCGCCGCCGACGTGATGCTGAAGGAGAAGCGCAAATTCATCCTCGTGCCGCGCGAGATGCCGCTGAGCCTCATCCATGTGAAGAACATGGAGTTGCTCCTCCTCGCCGGCGCGACGCTGCTGCCGGCGAATCCGTTTTTCTACACGAACCCCAAGACCATCGAAGAAGTCGTGGACACCGTGGTGGCTCGCGTGCTCGACCACATGGGGCTGCCACAAAAACTGGTCGCACGCTGGGCGGAGGAGGGAGATTGAATTTAGCGCAGAGACG
>JAYVQC010000242.1:0-15609 GCA_043757045.1 Akkermansia sp.
CGCGCGTCATGAGGCATCTGGTACTGCGCGCCAGCGTTTGGAGTGCGGTCGCTTTAGCGCCGCTTTTTCCCTCTCTCATTGCACCGTCGAATTCGTCGAGCCTGCTATTCTTCAAGCCTGTGGCCGGCAAACAATTCCGTTCCCGGTTGAATGCCCGGCCGGTAAAGTCGCGTCAGAAAATCCATGCGCCGCTCTGCCTCATTTGCTGTGTCCGCCGTCCTTTTGGCGGCGCTGCTTCCGTCCTCCGCCGCGCCGGTGGATTTTCTGCGCGAAGTGCGGCCCATCCTCGAACAGCGCTGTCTCGAATGCCACGGCGAGAAGAAGCAGAAAGCCGGCGTGCGGCTCGACCGCAAGGCGTTCGCGTTTGCGCCGGGTGATTCGGGGAAGCCCGCCATCGCCGCCGGTCACAGTGCCGACAGCTTGTTGTGGCAGCGCATCACCTCCACGAATTCTGACGAGGTCATGCCGCCGAAAGGCGAGCCGCTGACCGGGGCGCAGACGAAGCTGATTCAAAAATGGATTGATGACGGCGCGGCCTGGCCGGACGACGGCGCGGTGGTGCGGAAGAAACATTGGGCCTACGAGAAGCCGGTGCGGCCCGAGGTGCCGAAGATCAGTAAGACAGTATTCAGTAAGTCAGTCATCAGTGGCGCGGGCAAAGCGCCTCGGACTGATTCACTGAACACTGACTCACTGATTACTTTTTCAAACCCCATCGACGCCTTCGTCCTCGAACGCTTGCAGGCGGAGAAGCTCAAGCCGTCGCCCGAGGCCGACCGCGCCACGTTGTTGCGCCGCGTGTCGCTCGATCTCACGGGCTTGCCGCCGAGCGTGGCGGAACTCGACGCCTTCCTTGCCGACAAAAGTTCGGACGCTTACGCGAAAGTCGTGGACCGCCTGCTCGCCTCGCCGCATTTCGGCGAACGCTGGGCGCGGCCGTGGCTCGACACGGCGCGCTACGCCGACACGCAGGGTTACGAGAAGGACAACCGGCGCACCATGTGGCCTTGGCGCGACTGGGTGATTCGCGCGCTCAACCAGAACAAGCCGTTCGACCAGTTCACCATCGAGCAGATCGCGGGGGACCTGCTGCCGGACGCGACGCAGGAGCAGAAAGTCGCGACGGGATTTCATCGCAACACGATGACGAACACGGAGGGCGGCACGGACGACGAGGAGTTCCGGCACGAGGCGGTGGTGGACCGCGTGAACACGACCTTCAGCACTTGGATGGCAACGACGATGGCCTGCGCGCAATGCCACAATCACAAGTACGATCCGCTGGCGATGAAGGAGTATTACCAGGCCTACGCCTTCCTGAATCAGACGGCGGACTCGGACAAGGACGACGAGCGGCCCGTGTTGAAAGTGTTCAAGCCTGGTGAGAAAGAGGAACTGGCGGTGAAGCGCGAGTCGTTGAAGGAGGCCGAGGCGCGTTGGAAGTTAGCCGCTGCCGTGCCGGAACTCACGAACGTCTTTCTCGCGTGGCAGGAAAAAACTTTAACCGAGCTGACGAACGCGCCGGGGACAAACGCGGCGGCGAAGTCGAAGAAAGATGCCAAGCCCACGAATGAGGAGTTGCGCAAGCTGCTCACGACCGAACCGGAGAAGCGCGACAAGGATCAACGCGCGAAGCTGAAAGAATTTTTTGAAGCCGCCGCGCCGGAATTGAAGGAGCCGCGCGAGGCGCTGACGGCGGCGCGCGCGGCGGAGAAGAATTTCAACGACGCGATTCCCACCTCGATGGTGATGGAAGAACTGGCGAAGGCGCGCGAGACGCACATGCTGGTGCGCGGGAGTTTTCTCACGAAGGGCGAGCGCGTGTCGCCGGGCGTGCCGGCGGTGCTGAATTCCTTGCCGTCAGTTGAGGCGACGAACCGCCTCGCCTTCGCGCGCTGGCTGGTGGACACGAACAATCCGCTCACGGCGCGCGTGCTGGTGAACCGTTTCTGGGAACAGATTTTCGGCGTCGGTCTGGTGGAGACGAGCGAGGACTTCGGCACGCAGGGCGAGCCGCCGAGCCATCCGAAGCTGCTCGACTGGCTGGCGGTGGAGTTTATGGCGGTGGGGAATGACGAATTCCGAATTCCGAATGACGAGGGAAGACCCAAGGCCAAAGCCCCAAGCCGTGCGTCAAACACCGCTTCGTCATTCGACATTCGTCCTTCGTCATTGCCTCAGCCCTGGGACATCAAGCGCATGTTACGCCTCATCGTCACTTCCTCCACTTATCGTCAGTCGTCGAAGGTCACGCCGGAATTGTGGCAGCGCGATCCTTACAACCGCCTGCTCGCGCGCGGCACGCGGCACCGGCTCGACGCGGAGATGGTTCGCGATCAATCGTTGGCGGTGAGCGGCCTGCTCAGTCGCAAGCTTGGCGGCGCGCCCGTGATGCCGCCGCAGCCCGACGGTGTGTGGCAGGTGGTCTATAGCGGCGACAAGTGGGAGACGAGTCCGGGCGAGGATAAATACCGTCGCGGCCTCTACACCTTCTGGCGGCGTACGAGTCCGTATCCTTCGATGGTTTCCTTCGACGCGCCGAGCGGGGAATTCTGCGTGGTGCGCCGTGCGCGCAGCAACACGCCGCTGCAGGCGCTCACGCTGATGAACGACCCGGTCTATCTCGAATGCGCGCAGGCGCTGGCGAAGCGGATGTTGAAGGAAGGCGGCGCGACGGCGGAGCAGCGCGCGGCCTTCGGCTTGCGAGCCTGCCTGGCGCGCGCGCCTCGGAAGGGCGAGGCGAAACAACTGGCCTCCCTCGCGGAGAAACAACTGGCGCACTACGGGGCGGACGCGGAGTCAGCGACGAAATTGGTGAAGTTCGCCGGCGCAGAGGCCAAAGAAAAAGACGCGGCGGCGGAACTGGCCGCGTGGACCGTCGTGGCGAACGTGCTGCTGAACCTGGATGAGTTTGTGATGAAGCAGTGACGGCGTATCGCCAGCCGTCCCGCAGGTGCCGCGCTCAGGCATTGTCCCGAATCCAGCGCGCCATGTGGTCATGGTTGCCGGCGGTGACCAGCACGGCGTCCCCGGCATCCAGCAGGAACAACACGCGAATCTTCAGCCCGCAGCGGAACTCAAAGAAATTGCCAAGCCGCCGGATGCCCAGCCCGGCGTGGAGATGCGGACGGCCAAAGACCTCGGCCAGTTCAGCGGCGCGCAACCGGATTTCCTTCTGGTCGCCCGCAGGCAAATTCTTGAAGGCGCGAACGAAGGACGGACGGTACAGAACTTTCACAGGTTGAAAGCGCGGAGTTTGCCTGCCGCGCGTTCCTGCCGGACGGCCTTCGCCGTCTTGCGCCACGCCCGGTCGAGGGTTTCCTGCTCAACGGCGTATTCCCGCAGCGCGTAGTCTTCCGAATACACGGCCACGGGCCGCAGCGCGATGATCTGGCCGGTGTTGGGATGGATGATGCCGATATCTTCGCCGTTCGCGGCGCGGGTGAGCAGAGCGGTGATGTTCTTGCGGGCCTTGGTGGGCGTCAGCGTCTTCATAACGGCTTTATCGGCCCGCTGAGGGGAAAAGGCAAGGTGGTGTTTATGGCGGGGCGTGAGTGAAAGTGGAGTTCCCCAAGCTGGAGCGCGGGCGTCTCGCCCGCCGGACGGCGCGAGATATTTCCTGACTCTCCACGCGTTCTCGGCGGAATAGCGTTCGGTTCCATTCGTGCGGGCGGGACGCCCGCGCTCCTGACCGCCACTGCTCAGCGCACTCTGTATGGCGTCACAGCCCCGCGAACAGCTTCAGATACTTCACGGCCACTTCCATGTCCTTCGGCTGCTTCGCGGTCATGGTGATCGTTTCGCCGGTGACGGGGTGGGGCAGGGTGAGCGTCTCGGCGTGCAGGGCGGCGCTGGAGATGAGCGGACGTTCCTCGCGGTCGTCGCGCGCGCGATACTTAGTCTTGATCTGGGAGAGAAAAAGTTTGTTGCCGCGATAGAGCGCATCGCCGAGCACGGGCAGATGCGCGTGATAAAGATGAACGCGAATCTGGTGGGTGCGATCCGTGAAGGGCTGGCACTGGAGCAGGGTGAAGCCGAGAAACTTCATCAGCACCTTGAAGCCGGTGCGCGCGGCCTTGCCGAGGTCCGGTTCTACGCGCATCAGGCCGGGACTGATCTGGTGTGGGGCGATGGGCGCGTCCACTTCAAACTCGTCCTGCTCGGGCGTGCCATGCGCGAGCGCGAGGAAAGTGCGCTGCGGCTGGTCCGCGCCGAAGAGGTCGGCGAGTTTGAGGAAGGCGGGCTTGTTCTTCGCGAGCAGCAGCACGCCGGAAGCCTCGAAGTCGAGGCGGTGCGGATTGTTGAGGTAAGTGAGTCCGCGCGCGGTGGCCCAGGGTTTGCCGGCAGCGATGCCGGCGTGGAGCAGCTTCATCAGGCTCGGACGGGCCGCGTCGTCCGCGTCGGGCGAAGTGAGCAGGCGCGCGGGCTTGTTGAGGGCGAGCAGATGCTCATCCTCGAAGACGACGGGGATTTCCCAAAACTCCTGCGTCTCGGGCGACGAGAGTTTGATCGGCGGCGCGGAAGGCGCTGACGCACGCTCACTCATAAATGTTTGGGAGACGAGCGGCTTAGCTTTGGCGCCGCTGACGGTTCGGCAGCGGAATCTTCGCCGACTCGATCTGCTTGCGGAACCATTGGTTGAAAATCTCGTTCTGCTTCTGGTAGCGCAGTTCGGCGAGGAACTTCGGCAGCTCGGCCTTCAGCTTCGTCTCGTCCATTGGCAGCTTGGCGCGCGCATAGACGATGTAGCCGCCTTCGGGCGGGTTCGGCGTGTAGGTGCTGATCTTGCCGGGTTCGAGATTGAGCAGGATGGATTTGAGGCGGCGGATGTCCACGCGCTCTTCCAGGTTCGTCACCGATTCGGTGCGCGCCGAGATGGGCGGGAGCGTCTCCACTTTGAGTTTCTGCGCGACGGCGAGTTCCTCGAAGGTTTTGCCCTGCGCGAGTCCGGTCGTGGCCTGGCCGATGAAATTTGTCGCCGCGCTGTAGGCGAGCGTGAAGGCGTTGTAGCGTTTGTAATCGTCCTCGACCTTGGCCTGGATGCTCGCGAATGGCTCCGGCTCGCTGGGAAAACTCTGCTTCAACGCGATGATGTAGAAACCATGCTGGCCGTCGAGCGGTTGCACGGCCACGGGGTTGCTCGTGGCGTTGAGCGAGAACGCGGCCGTGACGAACTTCGGCGACACGTCGAGATTCGTCGGGCCATCTTCGCGATCGAAGGGGAGGCTGGTCTGCACGGGCAAATTATTGGAAGCGGCCAGCGCGAGGAAGTTCGCCACCGTCACGGGCTGTTTGTCGTAAAGCTGGTTGGCGAAGTCATTCGCGCTCCGCGCGGCGAAGGACGCGGCCACGCGGTTTAGTTCGGTGCTGCGAATTTTGGCGAGGGCGTTGGACTCGGACATCACGACGCCGTTGGTGTCTTTGAAGTTGTCCGGGCCGCCCTTGAAATACACGTCGCGCAATTGTTGGGCGAGGTTCGTGACTTCGGAGAAACGCTTCTCGGCGTCGGCGGTGAAATTGGTGAGCGGAAACTCCACGTAGCTGACCTGCACCTTTTCCGGCGTGCGATAGCCGCGCAGGTTGTACCAGTTCGAGAGCGCGCCATTTGTCACCACCACCTGGCTGAGATAATTGCTGAGGTTGAGGAACACGATGTCGCCGCCGGTCTCCTGGTTTTCCTGACGGTAGCTCGCCTCGGCTTCGGCGGGCGTGATGAGCCGGCCAGCCGCGCCGACCACGGAACTGAGCTGCTGAATGGCCGCGTCATTGCGGACGAACCGCTCGAAGTCATCGAGGGTCAGGCCGTTCGGGATGAGCAGTTCTTTCGTGAAACGATCCGAGTCCACGTTCTCGCCCATCAGGCGGCGGGCGAGATCGGCCACGGTCTGATCGGGAATGATGATGCCCGCCTCCTGGGCTTTCGCGGCGCGGAAGAGACGGAGGTAAGCCTCCTGCTCGACATCAAAACCCATCTGCTGCGCGCGCTCGGTGTCCTGCTCGGGCCAGCGGCGGAAGTTCAGGAAGTAGAGCAGGCGCACTTCGCGGGCCGCACCGGCGATCATGGTTTGCGTGACCGGCTTGCCGTTCAACTCGAAGGCGTTTTCGTTCGCGCGCGAGTTGGTCTGGCCGCCGCCCGGTTGAAAGTACACGACGAAGCTGATGATGATGGCGGCGATGATGAACACCCAGAGCCAGCTTTGATGACGGCGAATCGTTCCGAACATAGAGTTTTAGAAAATTGAGCGCGCACCCTAGACACCGTGCCGGAGGGGGTCAAACGCAAAAATCCGCGCGGTGGTTGGCGTGGGCGCATCTGGACCCGGTTCTCATTCCTCCCGGAAGTTTCTCCCGCAGATTCAGGGAGACTAGGGAGAAGGACCGGTGGCCACTGGCCCGGCTGCCCGGCCTGTTCCTCCCGCCCGACTTCCGTAGTTTCACCAACCGCCGTTGCGGTGTTTCCCTCTTGTTTGTCCGTCTTTGGCTGACTAGCCTGCGCTAAGTAGGAAAAGCCCGGCATTGCACACGGACCCGGGCGGCGCGGGGGAACCCATCGCACGCCGCCCTAATCATAAAACTCCGTTTCGCCGGGCCTCCACATGTTGACTGAGCTAAAAAACTCTGCCGGGGTGCGGTGTCTGCTCGCGCTGCTGCTGTTCTGGGCGGGAACTTCCTGTTCCCTGGCCCAGTCGTTTTCCTTTCCCCGCCTGCGGCTTGCGGCGACGAACGGATTGACCAATCGCGTCTTCACCGCCGGTGATCGCGTGGTGCCGGAGGTCACGGTCTCGAACGGCGTCTGGTACCGTGTCACCGTGCGCGACAGCGGAGGCATGGTGAAAAATCCCTCGGCGGTTTGCACCCCCACGACCGCTTTCAACAGCACGGACAACAGCTACGTCATCCAACCCGGCGACGCGCCGACCACGAACGGGACTTACAAATTCATCGTGGAAACTTTCCCCGGCGGCGCGTGCAGCGGGCCGCCGATCAATATCGCCACGCAACAGTTTTACGTCGTGGCCGTCACGGCCTACACGAACCAGGCGCTCACGGCGGAGACGAATCGTTTCACCACGGGGCAGACGGCGTTCTTGCGGGTGGAGGGAATGCCGCCGAACACGCTGAATTGGAACGTCACCTGGATTCAGCCCAATGGTAGCGCCTCGGGCCTGAATACGAATGGGAATGACCGGCCCGATGTGGGCGCAAACTCTGAACTGTCCAGTTCCTACCTCGCTTATCCGCCGAGCAACTCTTTGCCTGATGTGTGGAACCAGACGAACAGCTATGAGACGTCGTCTTTCGTTTTTTCCACCACCAACCAAGGCGAATGGAAATTGCGGCTTCAACTCGGCGTGACCAATCAACTCACGCTCCCCGCCTACCTGCTCTCGAATGACTGCGTGGCCGTGACGATCAATCCGCTGAGTCGCGCGAATTGCGTGGGCACCGCCGCCACGTTCACCGCCGTCACGAACGGCACCGGCCCGTTCACCCTCGTCTGGCGCAAGGATGGCGCGGTCATCCCCGGCGTGACGGGAACGGTGCTGAACATTCCCAGTGTCACCACCGCCACGGCCGGCGTTTTCTCGGTGGAGTCCACCGGCCCTTGCGGCAGTGCCACGAATTTCGCCACGCTGTTCGTCACCACGGCGATGACTGCCCAAAGCATCCCGCCTCAAACCGTCTGCTCGAACGACACCGTGATCTTCATCGCGCCGACGAATGGCGGCGGGCTGTACACGTTTCAATGGCGGCGCACAAACTCACCCATCGCAGGCGCGACGAACAACGTCTTGATTCTCCCCAACGTCACGCTGGCCAGCGCGGGCGATTACCGTGTTGTTGTCACCAACGCCTGCAACTTTGTGACCAACATCGGAAGCCTCGCAGTCACTCCCGGCCTCACCGTCACGCCGCTCACGAACCTCGTGCGCTACGTCGGCACCTTCGCCAGCTTCAGCACCACGGCCAGCGCGGGCAGCGGCGCGACGAATTTCAACTGGCGCAAGGACGGCGTCATCATTCCGGGCCAGACGAATCGCAGCCTGATGTTGAGCAACCTCGCCCTCGCCGACAGCGGCAACTACACCGTCACCGCCAGCCGGATCAATGGTTGCAGCGCGAGCGCCGCCGCCACGCTGCTCGTCGCCTACTGCTTCAACTCGCTGGACGTGATGATGGTCATTGACCGCTCCGGTTCCATGACTGGCTCGCCCTACGCGGATGCGCGCACCGCCGCGACGAACTTCGTGCGCAACCTCATCCTCGGCACCAACGCCGACATCGTGGGACTGGTTTCTTACAACCCCACCGCCACCTTGGATCATCAACTCAGCGCCAATTCCGCATCCGTCGAAGCGGCGATCAGCGCCTTGCCGGCGGCCGCCGGCGGCACCTGCATCAGTTGCGGCCTGAACACTGCACAGGCGGAACTCACGTCCATCCGCCATCGCGTCGGCGCGCTGCCCGTGATGGTCCTGCTCACCGACGGCGTGCCGAAAACGCAGGACGGCGATTCCGTGAGCCAGGTGCTGTCCAATGCTCAACTCGCGAAACTCGCGGGCACGCGCATCTTCACCATGGGGTTGGATGACGGCACCGGCGCGAACGTGGACCGGGCGCTGCTCGCGGCCACCGCTTCTTCCACCAATGATTTCTTCTACGTCAACAACTCGTCGCAGCTCACCGCCGTCTTCGACCAAATCTCCGCCATCCTTTGCCGTGGGCCGAACAGCATCAGGGGACCGACGCCGAGCAACGCCGTGGTCTGCGCCGGGCAGACCGTGCAGTTCGACGTGAGCGCGACGGGTTGCGCCATCTTCACCTTCGAGTGGCGGCACGATGGCGTGCCGTTGCCCGGTCAGACGAATCCCTCGCTGATTTTGCCGAACGTCACGGACGCGGACTCCGGGGTGTACGCAGTCGTCATCTCCAGCTTCTGCGGCTCGGTGACGAACAGCGCCTCGCTGACCGTGAATTCGCCTGCGCAAATTTTGATCGGCGCGATGAGCCAGACCGTGTGCGCCGGGGCCAACGTAAATTTCAACGTGCTCGCCGGCGGCAGCGGTCTCACCTACCAGTGGCGGCATGGTTTCACCAATCTCCCTGGCCAGACCAACGCCACGCTCGCGCTCACTGGCGTCACGACCGCCGACGCGGGCAATTACACCGTGCTCGTCAGCGGTCTCTGCGGCGGCACCGTCGGGAATACGGCCGCGCTCACCGTCCGCATTCCGCCCGCGCTCACGCCGTTGTCGAACGTCACGGCGTGTCCCGGCACGCCCGTGCTGTTGCAGACCACCACGAACGGCACCGGGCCGTTGACCATCGTGTGGCGCAAGGATGGAATTGTGATTTCCAGCTCGAACCAGCCTGCGCTGCATCTCGGTGCGGTGAACTCAGCGAGTGCCGGCAGCTACGCCGTGGAAGTGACCGGCCCCTGCGGCAGCGCGACGAATTTCGCACTCGTCACGGTGCTGAAGAACACCGCCGCCACGCCGCTTGCCGATCAAACCCTCTGCGCGGGCGAACCGGCGACCTTCACGACCACGCCCGACGGCACCGGGCCATTGACGTTGGTCTGGCGACGCAATGGTGTGTTCCTTCCCGGCGCCACCAACGCCACGCTCTCGCTGCCCAGCCTCACGACGAATGACGCGGGCAGTTACACCGTGGAAGTCTCCGGCCCGTGCGGCATCGTGACACGCGGCGCGATGCTCACCGTGCGCGCGCTGACCACGGCCACGCCGCTCACGAGTGCGGAGCAGTGCGAGGGCGGCGCGGTCACGTTCAGCACGGTCGCGCAAGGCATCGGCCCGTTCATCTTCGCGTGGCGGCACGATGGGGTGTTGGTAGATGGCGCGAACAGCGCGGCGCTGATGCTCACGAATCTTTCCCTCACCAACGCCGGAGTTTATTCCGTCGAAATCACCGGCGCGTGCAACAGCGTGACGAATTCCACCACGCTCCTCGTGCGCGTGCTGACCACCGCCACGCCGCTCACCGACGCCACGCGCTGCTCGAACGAGAGCGTGACCTTCAGCACCACGGCAGGCGGCAGCGCGCCGCTGACCTTCGTCTGGCGGCAGAACGGCGTGGAGCTGCCCGGAGAAATTTCCGCCACGCTCACCCGCACGAACCTCGCCACCAATGACGCCGGCGTTTATTCCGTCGAAGTCACCGGCGCGTGCGGCACGTTCACCAACACCGCGACCCTCACCGTTCTTGAACTCGTCACCGCCACGCCGCTCTCCGACGCGATGGCGTGCGAAGGCGAAACCATTTCTCTCGCCACGGTCGCGTCCGGCGCGGGACCGCTCACCTTCGTGTGGCGGCACGGCGGCGCGGTCATGGATGGCGCGACGAATTCCATTCTAACGATCTCGAACGCGGGCGTGGCGCACGCCGGATCCTACTCGGTGGAGGTCACCGGCGTGTGCAACGCCGTGACCAATACCGCCACGCTCGCCGTTCGGCTCCTGACCACCGCCACGGCGCTGGAAGACTTGACGGTGTGCGTGGGCGGCGATCTGGAGACCGGCCCGCTCGTCTCCGGCACCGGCCCGTTCAACATGGTCTGGCGGCGCGACGGCACGGTGCTCGCGGGTCAGACGAGCGAGGTGCTGTACCTCGAACCGCTCACGACGAACGATGCGGGCCTTTACTCCGTGGAAGTCACCGGCGCGTGCAACTCGGTCACGAATTCATTCGTCCTCACGGTCCTTCCACTCACGACGGTCGAGCCGCTCACGGATCAACTGGTCTGCCCCGGCGCGAACGCGGCGTTCACGGCCCAGGCGGCGGGCGCGGGACCGTTCCTGTATTTCTGGCGGCACGACGGTCTGCTGCTGTCCAACGTCACGGCCACGCTCGCGCTCACGAACATCTCGCCCGCCGACGTGGGCCGCTACACCGTGACCGTCTCGGGCCAGTGCGGATTCATCACGCGCGGGGCGCGGCTGGACTTGCGGCCATCGATCTCGGCCACGCCGCTGGCGGACGCGGTGCGGTGCGCAGGCGAGGTGGTGAATTTCAGCACGACAATCTCCGGCCCCGGCCCCTGGCAAATTGTCTGGCGGCGCAACGGCGAGGTGTTGCCGGGCGAGACGAACACTTCGCTCGCTCTAGCCAGCGTGAGCACGAACGACGCGGGAATTTACTCCGTGGAAATTTCCGGCCTGTGCAACAGCGTGACCAACGCTGCGACGCTCACGGTGAATTCACCCGTCACCGCCATGCCGCTGGCGGACGTCAGCGTCTGCTCGGGCGGTGCGGTCACGTTCCAAACGACGCCGGGCGGCAGCGGCCCGTTCACGTTCGTCTGGCGGCGCGAGGGGGCGGTGATGAATGGCGTAACCAATGCCAGTCTCACGCTCACCAATCTCTCGACAACGAATGCGGGCGTGTATTCCGTCGAAGTCAGCGGCGTCTGCGGAAGCATCACGAATTCCGCCACGCTCACCGTCCTCCAACTGCTCACCGCCACGCCGTTCGCCGACGCAGTACGCTGCACGGGCGAACCGTTGAGTTTCAACACGACGATCTCCGGCACCGGCCCGCGGCAAATCGTCTGGCGGCGCAACGGCGAGGTGCTAACGGGCGAGACGAACAGTTCGCTCTCGTTCGCCAGTGTGAGCACGAACGACGCGGGAATTTACTCCGTGGAAATTTCCGGCCTGTGCAACAGCGTGACCAACACCGCGACGCTCACGGTGAAATTACCCGTCACCGCCACGCCCCTGGCGGAAGTGACAGCGTGCGCGGGCGGCGCGGTCACGTTCCAAACGACGCCCGGCGGGACCGGCCCGTTCACGTTCGTCTGGCGGCAGGATGGTCTCGTGCTGGCGGGCGCGACGAATTCCACTTTGAGTCTCCTCAGTCTCTCCCCGACGAACGCCGGAATTTATTCCGTCGAAGTCCGCGGCGTCTGCGGGAGCATCACGAACGCTGCCACGCTCACCGTGCGTCCGCTCATCACGACCACGCCGATGACGAGCATCACGAACTGCGTGGGCCAGATCGCGAGTTTCTTTACCACGCCGTCCGGCTCGGGACCGTGGACGTTCGTGTGGCGCAGGAATGAAGCCGCGTTACCGGGCGAGACGAACGGTTCGCTCGCGTTCGCCAGCGTGACCACGAACGACGCGGGACTTTACTCCGTGGAAATCTCCGGCCCGTGCAACACCGTGACCAATGCCGCCACACTCACCGTCCGCGCGCTCACCACCGTCTCGCCGCTGGCCGACGCCACGGTCTGCGAAGGCGCGCTGGTTTTCCTCTCGGTGCAGGTGCAGGGCGCGGGACCGCACTCCTATTCTTGGCGGCGCAATGGGCAACTCATCATCACCACGCCGTCGCTCATCATCGGCAGCGCCACGGTCGCGGACAGCGGCGTGTATTCCGTGGAAGTGATCGGCGCGTGCAACCGCGTGACCAACTCCGCCACCATCACCGTGCACGCGCTCACCACGGTCGTGCCTCTGACCAACGCGGTGCGTTGCGCGGGTGACAGCGCAAGCTTCAATGCGATCACCGGCGGCACCGGGCCGTTCACCTACGGCTGGCGGAAGAATGGAACGCCGCTGCCCGGCGAGACAAATTCCACGTTGTTGCTCAACAGCCTCACCACGAATGACGCCGCGAGTTACTCCGTGCAAGTGACCGGCGCGTGCAACGTGGTGACGCGCAGTGCATCTCTCGTGGTGAACGAGCCCGTTCTCGCCACGCCGCTCACGAACGCGGCACGTTGCGTGGGCGAGCCGGTGAATTTCATGACCACCCTCAGCGGCACCGGCCCGTTCTCGATCCGGTGGCGCAAGGACGGACTGACTTTGACTGATGAAACAAATTCGTCGCTCGCCTTCATCGTCGCCTCGACCAATGACGCGGGAAATTACGCCGTGGAAATTACCGGCGCGTGCGGTGCGGTCACGAATCTCGCCACGCTCGTGGTGCATCCGCCGATCACTTTGAGCGCGGTGCCCGATCAAATGTTGTGCGCCGGCGAGAGCGTGACGCTGGACTCTGGTTTGCAGGGTGCTGGTGCGCTGGTGATTCTCTGGCGCAGGGACGGTGAAATTATTTCCACCGCGACGAAAAGCACGCTGTTGCTCACCAATCTCTCGCTCGCCGACTCCGGCGTGTATCAAGTCGAAGTCACGTCCCCGTGCGTTGCACTGACGAATGTGATGCAAGTCACCGTGGCCGCGCCGCCGCTCGCGCTGCTCAACGAGGCGCGCTGCGTGGGCGACACCGTGGTCTTCCGCGCGACCGCCTCGACCAACGCGCCGTTCAGTTTCGCGTGGCGGCATGACGGCGTGCTGCTCGCCGGCGCAACGAATTCCACGCTCGCGCTCGGCGCGCTGGCCACGAACGCGGGCGGCGTTTATTCCGTGGAAGTGGACGGCGCGTGCGGGCGCGTGACGAACAGCGCGGCCCTTACGATTCTACAGCCGCCGTCCATCGCGCCGCTGGCGAACCAGGCCCAATGCGCGGGCGCGAACGTCACGTTCAACGCCGTCGTCTCCGGCAGCGGGCCGTTCCTTTTCGCGTGGCGCAAGGACGGCGTGTTGATTTCTGGCGCGACGAATTCCTCGCTCTCGCTCACCAACGTCACGCCCGCCCACACCGCGCTCTATTCCGTCGAAGCCGTGGGCGTGTGCGCCTCCGCGACGAACGCGGCCACGCTCACCGTCAGCACCGTGCCGGTCATTGCCACGCTCACAAATTTCCCCGTGTGCCTCGGCCAGGACGCGCTGCTCGCGCCGGTCATCACGGGCGTGGGCGAGTTCACGAAACTCTGGCGCAAGGACGGCGTGGAACTGGCGGGCGAGACGAACGGCACGCTCTTCCTCGGCGCGGTGAGCAACGCCACGGCGGGGATTTACACGCTGGAAGTTTCCGGCGCGTGCGGTCGCGCGACGAACCACACCACGCTCACGCTCCGCACGAACGTGTTGGTGGCGGCGTTGAGCAACCAGACCGTGTGCGCGGGCGGCGCGACCACGTTCACGGCGAACGTCACCGGCACCGGGCCGTTCACCTTCGTGTGGAGGAAGAACGGCGCGGTTCTTTCCAATGTCACCTCGGGCGTGCTCGCGCTGACGAATTTGTTCCCCGCCGACGGCGCGCTCTACACCGTGGAGGTCACGACCTTCTGCAACACCGCGAGCGCCAGCGCGCTGCTCACCGTCGAGTCGTCGCTCACCGCCTCGCCGCTCACGAACCTGACCGCGTGCGTCGGACAGAACGTGACCTTCAGCACCACGGCTTCGGGTGGTCCGGCGTTCACGTATCTCTGGCGGCGCGACGGCAGCGCGTTGACGAATCAGACGAACGCCACGCTGGTGCTGACCAATGTGCAGTCGGCGAACGCGGGGAATTATTCCGTGGAAGTCACCGGCTGCGGACGCGCGACGAACTCCGCGCAACTCGCCGTCACGCCGCCCGTCACCGCCACGCTCGCGCCGGTCCTTGTCGCCTGCGCCTGTGACGATCTCACGCTCGCGCCGACGAATCTCGCGCCCGGCAATTACTCCTTCGCGTGGCGCAAGAACGGCGCGCTGCTCGCGGGCGAAACCGGCGGCAGCCTGCGTCTGCCGATGCTCAACATGCACAGCCCCGGAATTTACAGCGTCGAGATCGCCGGGCCGTGCAACACGCTCACGCTCCAGACCACGCTCCAAGTCATCAATGTCAACAGCGGGACGTGGACGAACAACGACGGCGGGATCACCATCCGCGACTTCGATACCGCCGCGCCTTATCCCTCGACGAATTTCGTCCGCTGCGCGCCGAAGACGATGTCGCAACTGCGCGTCACGCTCTTCGGACTCACGCACTTTTTCCCGGATGACATGGACCTCGCCCTGGTCGCGCCGAACGGGCAGGGCATCAAGCTCATGTCGGACAATGGCGGCGGCGGCGGCAACGCGTTGTTGAACATCAACCTCACCTTCGATGACGCGGCGGCTTCATCACTGCCGAACAACGGCTTCATCACGCCCGGCACCTACCGGCCCACGGACATCAACGAGGGCGCGCTGCTCGTGGATTCGTTCCCTGCGCCGGGACCGGCCCCGGGCTTCACCTTCGCCACCAATCTCGCGGCGTTCCTCGGCTCGAACCCGAACGGCGCGTGGAAACTCTTCATCGTGGACGACCACGGCGGGCAGCAAGGTTCGCTCACGCGCTGGGTGCTGGACTTCGGGCGCAATGAATTTGTCTTTCCGAACGTGCGCCTCACCTCGCCCATGCCGCAGACGAACGGGGCGTTCCAGATGGAACTGCGCGGCGAGCCGGGCAAAACGTATTTCCTCGAGGCGTCCACGAATTTGCTGAACTGGACGATCATCCAGACGAACCAGTTGCTCGCGCCGACGATGCAATTGACCGACGAGACCGCGCCGCAGTTCGGCTACCGCTTCTATCGCGCGAGCGGATGCCGGGAGTAAGCCAGGATGGAGCGCGGACATTCCTGTCCGCAGCAAGCCTCGAGCTAAGAGCCTGTCTGAAAGGGGTGGAACGGGCGACCAGCCCGTTCCGCTGGGCAACCTGCCCAGCGGAAGGAGAGTGAGCCGACTTGGCTGGAGGCAGGCCTGCTTGAGTTGC
>JAYVQC010000243.1:0-15489 GCA_043757045.1 Akkermansia sp.
GGGTTGGAGAAAGGTGTGGGACGTGGACCCAGGGTAGGTGCGCGGCGCACCAACCCTGGGCTTCGGTGAGGCAATCCCGTTGGGATTGGAGAGAACGCGGGGGTGAGGCGTGAACAAGTTCAGGAACGCCTCGCCGATTTCGGCACGGTGCGGTGAGGACACCGACGCCCGACCACGCCGGGCCGGGAGGTTGGTGGGGAAAAGGGGAAACTTGTCCGGGGTCGGAGGCGGTGCTTCACTGCGCGGCGTGAGCACACACCGAGACAGGATCAAGGCGAGGAGTGGTATGGCTGAACATTAGTTTTGCATCTTATGCGTGCATCCGAAGATCACCTCACTTTTCTCAGGCAGCGCAGTTTTGCGTTGGAGTGCTCCAATATTTTTTCGGAAGCGGATCACGCATTTCTTACTCGCTACGGTTGCTGGATGACAGCATTGGTCACTGGAGCGATTCAACCGATCAGTCCAGCAGAGGAGCGGTTCTTGAGTGTTGATCGTGGTTTGATTGAGCCAGAGACGCCCTACGAGGTCGCTTGGGACAGGTTGCAATCGCGGCGGCAGTATGAGGAGCAGAATCGTGACGCTCCACACTATCGAGTTTTTGATGCGGCAGAGGCATTTTTCCCAAGATCCGAGTCTTGGCGAAGCAACATAGATCAAGATGAGTAACCATGCGCTGCCAGTCACGCTGGCCATCGTCACTCCACCCGTTGCCGCACATAACCCGTTGAAATAATTTTCATGGCGGCCGTGGTGCGCGCGCTTGCTTCGCTTTTTGCCGCCCCGTTACCTTCGCGCCCCGTGACGACAACTTCGACCCGTGCCATTCCCGATTCAGAGAAAAAACTCTGGCAATACATCAACCTGAAACTGGCCGCCCTCGGCCTGCCCACCGCGCTCGCCGCGGCGGACAGCGAGTTCCAGGAGATGGTGTCCGCGCTCCTCCAGCATCAGCGCGAGACGGAGCGCCTGCTGGCGAATTACCTCTGCCCCGCCGACTGGCGCATCCAATCCTTCCTCGACGATTACCTCTACGAAACCGGACTCGCGCCGAAGCTGCCGTGGCGCACCTTCGTGCTCGACCGCGCGGGCGTGGCGCGCGCGCTGTCGCTGCCGCCGGACCAGGATTTGTTCACGTCGGACATTCTCACCTCGTATCGCGTGAAGCAGGGCGTGCTGCACAATCCCAAGAGCGACCGCCGCACGACCGAGGGCGTCTTCCATGTCTGCGAGGGCGGCCTGCCGATCCCCGATGACAAGAAGGCGGTGCCGAAGCGCACCTTCGCGGAGCTGCTGCAAGTCGCGTTGCAACCGCCACCGGACATGATGCGGTTGCCGTTCACGTCGTCGCAGGCGGAGGAAGCGCGCTGCCATGTGTCGCTGCTCTTGCGCCCGTTGGTGGTGCCGGAGGTGCCGGGCTTCATCGCGGCGAAGCGCATGGAGACGCGGTTCTTCGCGCCGGGAAATCTCGTCAGCAATTTGGATTTCGTGGAGACCATCTTCGGCAACGGCGGCGATCCGTTCCTGCCGGAGAACGACGCGGGACTCGACGTGGAGCATTGGAGCGGTCACACGGGCTGCGTCATTCTCGCGCCGCATCTCATTCGCGTGAAGAAGCGCGACGTCGGTCTGCCGAAGTGGGACGACGCCACGGAACGCCAGCGCCGCGACGGCATGTGCTGGAAGGCGGAGGACGAACTCTACAACGGCGGCAACGCCTTCAAGCTCACCGCGCGCGACGAGCGCGGCGTGGTGGTGACGATCATCGCGGACAACTATTTCGGCTACTGCAAGAAAGAGGTGAAGACGCAGATCAGCTACGCGGCGAATCTGTTCGGTCTCGCGGAAGAAGAGCACGCGGGCGGCGCGCTGGTCTTCCCGTCCTATGACCTGGGCGAGGAGATGATCGGGCGCAAGCACATGCCGAGTCTGGATTATTCCTTTGACGAAGTGGTGAAACTCTATGGCGCGATGATGGAAGTGAAACCGGAGGGCTACGCCATCGACAAAAAGAATCACAACGTGATTTACGTGGACGAGCATGTGCAGTTCGACCTGCGCGCGCAGAAGGTGAGCTGGCCGCATCACGGCGGCACGCAGAGCATGAAGATGCAGGCGGGGAAAGTTTATGTGCGCCCGAGCGGCTACAAGGTTCACATGGAGCGCATCCCCGGCTCGAAGAACTGGCGGCTGGTCGGCACGGTGGGCGAGGGCGTGTTCTGTCACAAGCCCTGCACGGTGAGCGGCGGCGGCAAGTCGGAGATTTCCAAGGCGGTCACGGATTCGATTCTGCAAGGGCCGGTCTTCGTGTCCGATTTCCAAAAAGATTTCGCGCTGGTGGACGAGCTGATCCAGCGCGACTACCGCCACCGTTTCAAAGACGCGGCCAAGAACAACCATGACTCGCGCCCCATTCTCAGCCACGAGCGCAGCATCGGCTCGGTGATCAAACTGCTCACGCCCGCCTCGCGAGAATACTCGGCGGACTTCAACAACTGGCTGCGCGGCATTCCGCAGCATGTGAAGGAACTGCTCTTCGTGGTGAAGCGTTTCTACAAACCCGAATGGGGCGGCGACTGGCGCAAACATTTCAGCGTGGACGTGATCAATGGCGTGCCGGGGAACGAGTTGAAGTTCGAGAATCGCAAGCTGGTCGCGAGCTTCGTGCGCATCGGCTACGAGCCGGACGGTTCGTGGCGCACGTTCGGACTGCGCAGCGATTTTCATCCGGCGGCGAAGATTCAGATGGAGGACGACATCACCGCGAGCGTCGTGGTGCCGGTGGAAAAGCTGAAGGGACTGAACCCGACGTTCAACAATCCGTGCGCGAAGTTCTCCCAGAACTGTGAGAACCGTTTGTTCCAGCGTCCCGACGATGCGATTCATCGCGGCTACGACAAGCAGGCCGAGTTGGACTTCTCGCGCGGTGGCAATTTCTTCTCGAACTACGAGCCGCTCGATCTGAACACCGCGAAACACATGCTCGAAGACGTGATCGAGTTCAGCCAATACACCGAGCCGGTGCAGCGGCTCATCCGCGAATACGTCGCCGAGAGCAGTGCGAGTTATCTCGTGGCCACGTCGCACCCGCGCGTGATCAACGGCAAGCCCACGAAGAATCCGCGCTACCTCCAGCCGCGTCCTGACTTGATGGACCCGCGCGACAGCTACGTGGCGGATGTCTCGATGCGTTTGCAGCGGCGCATTCCGCTCGGCCAGTTTGTGCCGAAGCCGGTGAACGTCGTGGTGCCGGGACGCCGCAACAATCCGCCCGAGACAGGCATCCGCTCGCTCGCGGTGTACAACCCGATTCACTTCATGGAACTGCCCGAGCTGTTCATGGAGTTCATCTGCTCGATGACCGGCAAGTCGCCCTCGACGACCGGTGCGGGCAGCGAAGGCGCGTTGACCAAAGGCCCGTTCAACTGCCTCCCGCCCATCCTCGACGTGAACGACGCGCTCGTGAGTTACCTGCTCACGGGCAGCCACGGTTTCGTCACCGCCGCCGGCTATGTCGGCCCGCACGCGCGCGTGGATCACGACGTCAGTTTGCTCGTGCCGGAAATTCTCTCGCGCATGACGGTGCAGGAGCGTGATCCGAAATTCCTCATCGAGCACAACTACCTGGAGAAATGCCGCGACCTCACGCACGACGGCCAGCCCGTGCTCTCGGGCCGCCTCGGCTACCGCATCACGGCACGGTTCGCGCGCACCTACTTCGGGCGCATGTTCAATCACCCCGACCGCATCTTCACCGACGCGATGCTCAAGCCCGAGACGCAGGACCTCGCCATCTTCGCCGACGGCATGGACAACATCGTGGCCACGCAACGCAGCGTGGCGCAGCATTACTTCGCCGACGGCAGCATCGAGATGGCATGTCCGCCGTTGAAGGCGTTGTTGCACATCATGGCGCACGGACAGTTTGAAGGCCGCGAACTCAGCCACGCGAAAATCCGCACGCTGTTCACCCGCGAAAGTTTTCTGGCCAGCGACTGGTATGCGGAACGGTTGCGCGCCAAGCAGGCCGTGGACTTAAAGCTCTGGCAGCGGCATGTGACTTACCTGACCAAGTTCATTACCAAGCCGCACTACGGCGAGGAAGCGGCGCGGCTGGGCATCGAGACGCGGCTGCATCAGGCGCGCCATGAATTGAAACGCGTGCAGTCGCCGGATTACCTCGGCGAGTTGCGCGGCACGTTGGGCGTGAACCCGCTGCCCGCCACCGTGCGGAACGAGCCGCAGCGCGAGTTGAAAATTCAGGGGCTGGCTTAGAGCGAGTTGATTTCCCGCTTGTTTCGCCGGGTTGTTTCGAGTTCAAACGGCGCGTGCCAGACTGGATTGTTGCCCTCCTGCTCGGAATCGTCGAAGGCGTGACCGAGTTCCTGCCCGTGTCCTCGACCGGCCATCTTCTGCTCGTCGAGCACTGGCTGCGCGACCCTGCGCCGATGTTCAAAACGGATTTGTTCAACGTCGTCATCCAGACCGGCGCGGTGCTGGCGGTCGTGATTATTTTCCAGGAACGGTTGCGCCAGCTTTTCTTCCGCTGGCGCGAACCGGCCACGCAAAGTTACTGGCTGAAATTGATCGCAGCCTTCGCCCTCACGGCGGCGGGCGGACTGGTGCTCAAGGCGTTGAAGTTCAAACTTCCTGAAACCATCGCCCCCGTCGCGTGGGCCACGCTCATCGGCGGCGTGCTGTTCATCGTGGTGGAACGCTTGCTGCGCGGACGCGACGCGGTGCAGGACGTGACGTGGGCGATGGCGCTCGCGATGGGCGCGGCGCAACTCGTCGCCGCCGTCTTCCCCGGCACGTCGCGCTCGGGCATCACCATTCTCGTCGCGCTGGTCCTGGGACTGGCGCGTCCGCAGGCGGTGGAGTTTGCCTTCCTGCTCGGTATTCCCACCCTGCTCGCAGCGGGCGCAGTGCAGGCGCTCGGGGAAATTCGTCAACCATCCGGGGTGCCGATGAACTGGAGTTTGATCCTGCTCGCGGGCGTGGCGGCGGCGGTCACTGCCTTTATCGTCGTGAAGTGGCTGCTGCGCTTCGTGCAGACGCACACGTTCGTGGGCTTCGGCTGGTATCGCATCGCGCTCGGCGGCGCGCTGCTGATCTTCGCGTGGAAATTCGCGTAGCAGCGTCTCCGCAATGCACCGTTATTTGATGGGAAGAATCCGGCGCTCTGCCGAGACGCCGCTACGAATCCCGGTCAATTCACAAACGAAAACTCATTCGCCTGGAACAGCGCGTGCGCGTATTCCTGCCAGGCGTTGAGCGGCGCGCGGGACGGCGTGGCGGTGGCTCCGCCGCGCTTCGCATTCGGACGGTTTGCCGCCATGGCTGCGAGACCGGGGCGACGGGGATTCTTCACCGGCTCACTCGCGGCGGTTGACACCACGCGATCCTTCGACGGCTCTTGCGAAAGGAAATCCAAACCAAGCGCCACTTCCTCCGCACTCGGCGCGCGTTGGTAAAGCGATTGGTAAAGAAGTTTGATCCGCGCCTCGTCACTCGCGAGCGCGGAGAAATCCGAACGCGAGACCAGAGTCTTCGCCGACTCCACGACCAACGGGCTGTTCATGAAAAACAACGCCTGCTGCGGCACCGTCGTCTGATGCCGCTTGCCGTTCGTCATGTCAGGATTCGCGACGTCGAAATTCACCTGCACGTCCGCCGGGTTCTGCCGGTCGGTGTAGCCGTAGATGCTGCGGCGGGTGGAATACGGCTCCTGGTTCAAATCCACCGAGCGGCCATACATCGTCGCGTCGAGCGTGCCGCCGATGGCGAGCAGCGAATCGCGCAGCGGTTCGTATTCCAAGCGCCGGATGTTCGCGCGCCAGAGCAGGCGGTTCTGCGGGTCAGCCTGCGCGTAACGCGGATTGTTCGCACTGCTCTGCTGATACACGGAGGAGAGCATGATCTGCTTGTGCAACTTCTTCACGCTCCAGCCGTCCTCGATGAATTTGCCCGCGAGGTAATCGAGCAACTCAGGATGACTCGGCGGCTCGGACATCGTGCCGAAATCATCCGGCGTGTTCACAAACCCCTCGCCGAAATGATGCAGCCAGAGGCGATTGACCATGACGCGCGGGGTGAGCGGATTGTTTTTGCTCGTGATGGCACCGGCGAGATCGAGACGGCCACTGCCGTTCTTGAATTCCGGGCGCACCGGTCCTGACAGCAACTCCAGCGAGCGGCGCGGCGCAATCGGCCCCTTGTTCTCCGCTTCACCACGAATGAACACCGGCGAATCCTTCGGGCGGGCGACATCTTCCAGCACCATCGCGCGCGCGGGCGCGGCGGCGTGGGTCATTTCGAGCGTGGCGGTCTTGGTCGCGTTCTGGCGCGTCTCGCGTTGCAGTTCCTTGATCGCCATCGGGTCACGCTTGCCGCGCATGGCCATGAACTTGACCCGCAACGCCTCCTCCTCCTTCTGTAAGGCCATGCGCTTGTCGTAGTAATCTCGATACTCGGGCGTGTTCGCGACCGTGGAAATGACCGGCTCGATCTGCGGCTCCGCGCTGCTCGCGAAAATGCCGTGCAGCGAGTAGTAATCCTTCGTGGGAATCGGATCGAACTTGTGATCGTGGCAGCGCGCGCACGTCACGGTCAGGCCGAGGAAACCTTTCGTCACCACGTCAATGCGGTCGTTGATGATGTCGTGGCGCATGCCCTGAAACCGTTCGCCAATGGTCAGGAAACCGAGCGCGGCGAGGTTGCTCTTGTTTTGCGAACTGGTCGCAAGCTTGTCTGCCGCGATCTGCTCGGCGACGAAAATGTTGTAGGGCTTGTCCTCGTTGAAGCTGCGTATCACATAGTCGCGGTAGGTCCAT
Source organism: Akkermansia sp. (assembly GCA_043757045.1). Classification (GTDB taxonomy): domain Bacteria; phylum Verrucomicrobiota; class Verrucomicrobiia; order Limisphaerales; family SIBH01; genus JANNGC01. Next base: position 6,834 of record JAYVQC010000243.1, read on the forward strand.
GCGAAGGGATAACGCTCGTCCTCGCGCTGGCGTTTCACTTCGCCCTTCGTGTCCGCGTAACGCGCGGTGTCGAGCCAGTGGCGGCCCCAGCGCTCGCCGTAGTGCGACGAGGCCAGCAACTCATCAATCACCTTCTCGAAGGCGTTCGATGATTTGTCGTTCACGAATTTATCCACCTGCGCGGGCGTGGGCGGGAGGCCGATGAGATCGTAATAGGCGCGGCGAATGAGCGTCGGCTTGTCGGCGATGGGGTTGGGCTTCATCCCTTTCTCGTCCAGCTTCGCGACGATGAACTTATCAATCGGTGTCTGGCTCCAGCCGTGGTCTTTCACCACCGGCACGGCGGGCTTCTTCACGGGCTGCCAGGCCCAATGTTTCTCGCCGGGGTTCTTCCAATTTTTCTGCGCGTCCGTGGCCAGACGCGGATCGGGGGCGCCCATGCGAATCCATGTCGCGAGGTCGGCAATCTGTTGTTCGGAAAGTTTTTCCTTGGGCGGCATCTGCAAATTCTCGTCCGCGTAACGGACGGCGGTGATGAGCAAACTTTTCTCGGGATTGCCGGGCACGAGCGCCGGGCCGGTTTCACCGCCTTTGAGCAAGCCCTCGCGCGTGTCGAGCAGCAGCCCGCCCTTCACCTTCTCCGACTGCGTGCTGTGGCACTTGTAGCAACTGTTGACCAGCACCGGCCGCACCTTGTTCTCGAAGAAGTCGCTCTGCGCGCGGGTCAGTTCAGCGGCGCGCGCGGCGGAGGCGATGGCGACCACGCACCCCAGTGCGCTCCAAATTACCGTCAAAAGTTTTGTGGATTTCATGGCTGTATCATTGGGCGCACAACGACTTCTCTGCACCCGCCGAGCCAGACGAGCACGCCGACGCGAGTGTTACAAGGAGCGCGGGCTTTCCAGCCCGCAGCAATGCACCAATGGCAAGCCGCGCTCGTCCATTCCTGCAACGTCCGTCGTTGAATACTGCTGCGGGCTGGAAAGCCCGCGCTCCGGTGCGTTGGCAAATCAACCAAGTCAAGAGCACGTCCATCGCTCGCCCGCGCGCAGCACTTGATACGGCTGCCCCAGCTCCTGCGCGGTGCGGATGAATTCCTCCGGCGACGCCGTGTTGAACTCGAACAGGTCGTAGTGGCACGGAATGACCATGCCCGCACCGATGGCCTTCGCGAGCGTCGCGGCTTCGCGCCCGTTCAAGTTTCCGGCGACCCGGCGCTCGGGGCGGTCGCCGTTGATGGGCAGCAGCGCGACATCCACTTGATGCGGCTCGAGCAGAGCTTCCATACCGTCGTAGTGCAGCGTGTCGCCGGAATGATAAATGCGGAAGTCGCCGCACCGGATCACGTAGCCGAGAAATTTGTGCCGGCCCCACTCGTCGTGCTCCAGCGTGGGATGCGCGGCGGGGATGCCGGTGATGCTGAACACGCCGAAGCGTTTCATCTCGCCCGCGATCAAACCACGCGGCTGTTCGAGCGGGAGGCCGAGCCGGTCGCACACGAAAGCGCGATTGGCTTCCGGCACGACCAGTTCGAGCGCGAGATTTTTTTCCAACAACGGTTCCAGTGTCTCTGGATCGAGATGGTCGGTGTGATTGTGGCTCGACGTGACGACATCAATGAAGTCCAGCCGCTCCGGAGCGATGACGCGAGCGGTCATGCGGACGTGCGGCTTGTCGGTGGTGGCGTATTTGTGCGTGAGCGAATCGGAGAGATACGGATCGAGCAGCAGATGGCGCCCCTGCCATTGCACGAGGAACCCGCTCTGACCGAGCCACCACAGGTGCAGCGCGTCAGGAAATTCCCGCGCGGCCATCACGTCGGCAAGGAATGCGTCGTCTTTCAGCAGGGGTTCAATCATGGCGAATCGAAGTGACTATCTGGGAATGAACCCGGCGGGCAATGGGATTCTCCCCCGCTGCTTTTAGTACTGCACTCGCCCGGGCAGCTTGAACCACGCGCGCATCACGCACTGCGATTCCGCGCGCAGCTTCTGCTCCAGCGGCACGCGCCGTTTCTTCACGTCGCGGCCGAACTCGCGATACAGGAACGCGTCATCGAACCCGATGTTCGCCGCATCTTTGCGCGTCGCGGCGTACACGATGCGGTCCACATGCGCCCAATACGCCGCCGCCAGACACATCGGGCACGGCTCGCAACTCGTGTAGAGCACGCAGCCGTGCAGATGAAATTTCCCGAGCGCCTTGCCCGCCGCGCGCAACGCCACCACCTCGGCGTGCGCCGTCGGGTCGTTGGTCGAGGAAACTTTGTTCCAGCCGCGCCCGACAATTTTCCCGTCGCGCACCACCACGGCTCCGAAGGGCCCGCCCGCGCCATCCTGGCAATGTTCGTGCGCGAGCTTGATGGCCACGCGCAAAAACTTTTCGTCCGGCACCGGCGGTAAACATTTCATGGGTGAAGGTTCGACAGTTTCAGCGCTTGATGATCGTTTTGCTCATGCCATCGAGATCGTAGGCGGCGAGCCGGGGCTGTCAAACAGCGGCAAGGGCGGCGGGCGGAAATGTTTTCATGCGGAGAATGGGCGCGAGCAGCGTGCGTGGTGCCTATTTGATGTTTGGGATTTGGGATTTGGAGTTTTCCCCTCATCCCGTAGAGTCTGCGCCCTTCGTCGCCGGGTTCGGCGGCGGAACACAAGATGGCCTCAATCGAACAAGAGATTTCGCGCCGCCGGACGTTTGCGATCATATCGCATCCGGACGCGGGCAAGACGACGTTGACCGAGAAGTTCTTGCTTTACGGCGGCGCAGTTCAACTCGCTGGTTCCGTCACGGCGAACAAAAATCAGCGCGCCACCACGTCCGACTGGATGGAGCTGGAGCGCAAGCGCGGCATCTCGGTCAGCTCCACCGTGCTGCAATTCGAGTATCGCGGCTACTGCGTGAACCTGCTCGACACGCCCGGCCACAAGGATTTCTCCGAGGACACCTACCGCGTGCTCACGGCGGTGGACGCGGCGGTGATGGTTATTGACGCGGGCAAAGGTATTGAGAGCCAGACGCGCAAACTGTTTGAAGTCTGCCGTCAGCGTGGCGTGCCGATCTTCACGTTCATGAACAAGCTGGATCGGCCCGCCCGCGATCCGCTCGCGCTGCTGGACGAGTTGGAAAGCGTGCTCGGCATTCACGCCTACCCGGTGAACTGGCCGCTCGGTGATGGTCAGGAATTTCGCGGCGTGTTTGATCGTCAGGCGAAGCAGGTGCATTTCTTCGAGCGCGTGGTGGCGGGCAAATATCGCGCGCCCGTCGCCGTGCATGATCTTTCCGATGAAGTGGTGCGCGCCGCGATGAACCCGGATGTGTACACGAAAGTGGTGGATGAACTGGCGATGCTCGAAGGCGCGGGGGCCGCGTTCGACCACGCGCAAGTCCTCGAGGGCAAACTCACGCCCGTCTTTTTCGGCAGCGCCGTGAACAACTTCGGCGTGGAGATGCTGCTCGATGCCTTCCTCGAACTCGCGCCCGCGCCGAAACCGCGCACCGTGGACGACCGTGTGATTGATCCGGTCGCCGACGGCTTCTCGGGATTCGTCTTCAAGATTCAGGCGAACATGGACCCGAAGCACCGCGACCGCCTTGCCTTCATCCGCATCTGCTCCGGCAAATTCGAGCGCGACATGAGCGTCACGCACACACGCACGGGGAAGAAGGTGCGGCTCTCCAGTTCGCACAAGTTGTTCGGACGCGACCGCGAGACGGTGGATGAAGCGTTCCCCGGCGATGTCGTCGGCTTGGTCGGCCATTCGGAGTTCCGCATCGGCGACACGCTCGCCGTGGATCCGACGCTGAAGTTTCAGGAGATTCCGCGCTTCACGCCGGAAGTCTTCGCGTGGTTGCAAAGCCCGAGCACGGCGCAGTTCAAACGCTTCCGCGAAGGTCTCGATCAATTGCTGCAAGAGGGTGTCGTGCAATCGTTCCTCATCAAAGACTCCGCGCAGCGCGTGCCGTTGCTCGGCGCGGTGGGGCCGTTGCAGTTCGAGGTTGTGCAGTTCCGCATGCAGACCGAGTACGGCGCGGAATCGCGCCTCGATCATGCGCCGTGGAAAGTCCTGCGCTGGGTCACCACCGAGAACGGTGCGCCGTTCGACGATTCGCTGCTCCCGACCGGAGCCAAGCAAGCCGCCGATGTGAAGGGCAACACCGTGCTGCTCTTCACCGAGACGTGGGCCTGCGATTTCTTCGCGCAACGCAATCCGAAGATTCACCTCGCCGCGCTGCCGCCGGACGCGAAACTGGAGGCGCTGTGATCTTTTTGAGGGAGAGCAATTTCCAAAGGCGCCCGGAGCGCGGGCTTTCCAGCCCGCAGCAAGCCAGCCGCGTCGGCGCGCTATCGAATCATTTTAACGCCTCCCTACTTAGCAGCTTGCTGCGGGCTGGAAAGCCCGCGCTCCGGCCGTGAGAAATTCTCCGCGCATTATCATCGTGGGCGGCGGTGCCGCTGGTTTCTTCGCCGCCATCGCTTGCGCCGAGGCGTCGCCTGATGCCGAGGTGACCGTGCTCGAACGCACGCCGCATTTTCTCACCAAGGTCCGCATCTCCGGCGGCGGACGTTGCAACGTGACGCATCGTTGCTTCGAGCCGCGCGAACTGACGAAGCGTTACCCGCGCGGCGAGCGCGCGCTGATCGCGCCGTATCAACGCTTCCAGGCGAGCGACACCGTGGAGTGGTTCGAGTCGCGCGGCGTGAAGCTCAAGACCGAGGCGGACGGTCGGATGTTCCCCATCACAGACTCTTCGGAGTCGATCATCAACTGCCTGCTCGGCGAAGCACGACGTCGCGGGGTGAAGCTGGTCGCGAACTGCGGCGTGGAAAAAGTCGAGCGCATCAAACGGAGCGCGGACAGCCTTGTCCGCGCGATCATTGAATCTTCCGCGACGCCCTTAACTGCCGTGGTTGATGAACACGCGGACTCGGCGGTCCGCGCTCCGCTGTTCCGGCTCACGCTGGCCAATGGCGAGGCGCTCGAATGTGAACGCCTGCTTCTCGCCACTGGCGGCTGTCGCACCCCCGCGCTCGGTCAACTCGCCGTCTCGCTCGGCCACACGCTGGAGCCACCAGTGCCTTCGCTGTTCACGTTTCATATCGAGACGCCGTGGTTGCGCGAACTAGCCGGCGTTTCGCTGGAATCCGCCGAAGCCTCCGTGCCCGGCACCGGTCTGCGCGAACGCGGCGCACTGCTCGTCACGCACTGGGGTTTGAGCGGGCCGGTGATTCTGCGGCTTTCGGCGTGGGGCGCGCGCGCGTTGCACGAACTGGATTACAAATTTCCGCTGCATGTGAACTGGCTGCCGGACCGTCCGGTGGATCAACTCGCGCGCGATCTTCAAACCCGGCGGAACTGTCAGGCCGCCAAGCTCGTCGTGAATTTCCCCATCGCACCTCTGACCGCGCGTTTGTGGGAGCAACTCGTTCTCGCCGCCGGCATCGCGCGCGACACGCGCTGGTCCGCGCTGTCGAGCGCGCAGCAGCACCGGCTGATTCAACAGATCGCGCGCGGCGAATTTCAGGTCACGGGCAAAAGTTTGAACAAGGACGAGTTCGTGACCTGCGGCGGCGTGCGGTTGAAGGAAGTGAATTTCAAAACGATGCAGAGCCGTGTCTGCCCCGGTCTCTTCTTCGCCGGCGAGGTGCTGGACGTAGACGGCATCACCGGCGGATTCAATTTCCAAGCCGCGTGGACCACAGGCTGGATCGCCGGCCACGCGATGGCGGACTTCCCCCGCTTTTCGGATGCAGAAAGCGGGAATTAACTCCTTGCAACGAGGCGGCACGCTGCTAGTTTCCGCGCTCCTAAAATCGGAAACAGGATAATTTTATGGCAAGAATTTGTGAATTGACCGGCACCGGCCCCATCAAAGGCCGTCACATCTGGCGCAGTGGTAAGGCGAAGAAAAAGGGCGGCATCGGCACGCACGTCACAGCCACGACCAAGCGCCGTTTCTTCCCGAACCTTCAGCGCGTGAAGGCGATCCTGCCCAATGGCGAGGTCCGCTACATGCGTGTGACCGCCGCCGCGATCAAGAAGGGTCTGGTCACGAAGGCTCCGCGCCGCACTTGGAAGAAGGACGCGCCCACGGCGAAGAAGGCGTAGTTTCTACGCCCAGATTTTGCAGAGCGAGGCTTCGGCCTCGCTCTTTTTTTTCAGACCAGCCGCAAAACTTTTTCGCGCAGCGCGGCCAGATCGGGATCTTCGAGGGCCATCGAACGGATCAGGCGCGGGTCCGCCGTTTGCGCCGCGCGTTCCAGCCATGACCACGCCGACGCCTCGTTGCCCAGCTGGCACTGATAGCAGGCGAGGTTGTAGGGAATCACGAAGTCTTCGGGGAATTGTCCGGCCGCGCCTTGCAGCCGGTCAAAGGCCTCGCGCGTGCGACCCAATTCATGCAGCGCGAAGGACAGGTTGATCCACGCCGAGGCGCGTTCCGGGGCCAGCGCCGCGAGCTTTTCGCCCCACGCCAGGGCGGACGGCCAGTCGTCTTCCGCCGCAAAAATTTTCCACCACACTTCGAGCGCGTCGGGATGCTCCTGATGGGGAATGGAGAGGGATTTCAGTTCCTCGCGCGCCTCGCTGGGGCTGCCGAGTTCCAGCCAGCCGACGGCGGCGCTGACGTGGAAACACTCCGGCGGAGGCAGTGTGGAACCGGCGTTCATCGGCGGTGCGGGATCGGAAATTTGAAATTGGTGCCCCGGCTAGGACTCGAACCTAGGACCAATTGATTAAGAGTCAACTGCTCTACCAACTGAGCTACCGAGGCCACCAAGAGCGGGGGAGATTACGGAGGGAACGGGGTTTGTCAACGGGCGGAATTGACCGGGCGGAAGTGGCTGCGCCCAACCGACCGTTTCACTCGAACACGCAGTCCACCGCCGCCGTGCCGGTGTGTGAGGCGGTGCCGACTTGGATGGTGAGCGGCCACGTGAGGCGCGCCGATTTGGGATTCGGCCCGTTGAGTTTCAGCAGGGCGTCGCGCCATTCCGCGCCTTCGAGGGTGAGTTCAAATTCCATTTGCCCGCCGTAGATCACGCCGAACTGGCTGGCATTCTTGATTTGAAATTCATGCTGCCCTGCCTTGGCCGCGCCTTTGCGGTTCGGGGTGAAGGCCACGCTGCCGCCGAGCAGTTGAAAGGTCACGGGCTGGGTGAAGACGGAGAACGCCTCGAAGACCGTCACCGTGCCCGCAAGTTTGATGATCGCGGAATCTCCCGTCACGCGCGCGTCGGCGGATTTGATTTGCAACGATTGCTGCGCGCCGGCCACGCCGAAGTACGCCGGGGCCGGGGCGCGCTTGGCACCGCTCTTGGGATGCACGGTCACGCGCGCGAACATCCCTTCGGTCATGTGGTCTGCGACATGGCAGTGGAAGAGCCACGAGCCGGGATTGTCCGCGATCATGTCGGCGACTTTCATGGATGCGGGCAGCAGTTCCACGACATCGGTGCGGCGCCGGCCTTCCTCGATCACGCGCAGGCCGTGCCAGTGGGCGGTGTGGAAATCCCGCTCGGAACCGAGGCCGAACAGATACCAGCGCACGCGCTCGCCTTCGTTCATTTCCAGTCCGGGGAGATTGCCGAAGACGTAGCCGTTGATCGCGGCGCGCACGCCTTGCTCGAGCTGTTCCTGCACCTGCCACCAGGGCTTGGCCCCCACGGTGTTGTTGGTGCTGAGGCTGGCGTACTCGGCGGCTTCGCGCTCGGCTTCGCCCAGGCCGCTTTCATCGAACATCATGAAGAGCGCGGCGTGCTCGCGGTCCACGTCGTTCGGGGTGGCGTCGGCACGGGCGCGGGCGGGATCGGCCACGACGATGAAGCCGACGAGACCGAGGTTCGCCTCCTCGTCGCCATTGACGTGACTGTGATAAAGCCAGCCCTTGGAACTCGGCTCGCTGGGTAAGGGCGCAGAGTCGGCATCCAGTTGCCAGACGTAGGTGAACTTCGCGCCGGGCGCGACGGCGGCCCCGAGTCCGGGGCGCGGCTGGTAGTAAGAGCCTTCGCTGTCCTTGTCGTATTTCACGCCGTGCGGGTGCATGGAGAGCGGCTGCCCGCCGCGATTGAGAAACGTGACGGCGAGAAATTCTCCCGCCACACCGCGCAGCACCGGACCAAGAATGCCGAGGCGCGGATTCTGAAACACCTTCGTCGTGAAGGTGGCGTCGGTGTATTGCACGTAGCGCATCTTGCCGACCTGGCGCTGTTGGAGCAGGGGCGGTGGCAGCGGCTTGCCGCAGACGGGGTCGAGGCCCTGCGGCGCGAAGTCCCACAACTCCGGCTCCGCCGCGAGGTAGTAGCGGCGGGTTTTCTTCTCGTCCGGTGCCTGGCCAAAAATTTTCCCGCCCATGTCGCCCATCGCCACGGTGACGGTGGGCGTGATGTTGTTGGTAGGCAGATTGACGGCGGGCGGCCCCGGTTGGGCGAGCGCGCTGGCGACTGCGATCAGCAGCAGCGCGGGCGCGGGGAGAAATTTCATGCGGGCCAGCGTACAGAAAAAAAGGCGGTCCGCCTAGTTTTGAGAAAGCGTCGAAGTGCTGGCGCGGGCTGATCAACCAGTGTGTTCAGCTCGCACCGCTTCCAGCGCCCAGGCCACGCGCCCAACCAATTCCTGCGATCAACGGGCGGGTTCCTGAACGTAGGGCGCGACTTTCT
>JAYVQC010000244.1:0-15448 GCA_043757045.1 Akkermansia sp.
CCGTTCACGGCGGCGCGGCGCGAGCCGCTCGGGCAGTCGGCGCGCACGACCGGCCTCGTCATTTCGGAAATCATGTATCACCCCAAGGCACGCGTGGACGGCAAGGTCACGGAGTTCATCGAACTGTACAACTCGCTCTCCATCTTCGAAGACATCAGCGGCTGGCGCATCTCCGGCGACGTGAGCTACACGTTCCCGACGAACACGCTCATCCAGCCCGGCCAGTTCATCGTGCTGGCGAAAGTGAAGGCGGACGTGGAATCCGTTTATGGCATTTCGGGTGTGGTGCAATACGGCGTGACCAACGGCTTCACCACCAACGTCGTCGTCAACGTCACCAACGTCACCCCGATCATTGAGAACTCGCTGAACAACTCCGGCGGCACCGTACGCCTGCACAATCGCGCCGGGGCGGTTACGCTCAGCGTGGATTTTTTCAATCGATACCCGTGGCCCATTGAGGCGGACGGCGCGGGCCATTCACTGGTGCTGGCGCGACCTTCCTACGGCGAGAGCCATCGCGAAGCCTGGGGCGCGAGCGATGTTTTCGGCGGCTCGCCCGGGGGGTTCGACGCCATCGGCTCCGAGCCGGCGCGCGATGTTTTGATCAATGAATTTCTAGCCGGCAGCGATCTGCCCCAGGTGGACTACCTCGAGCTTTACAACCACGGCAATACCACTGTGAACCTTTCAGGCTTCTGGCTCAGTGATCGCGGGGACACCAACAAGTTCCGCATCCCGGACGGTGTGACCATCAGCCCGAGGGGGTTCCTCGCCTTCACCCAGACTCAAATCGGCTTCTCTCTGTCGGGTTCGGGCGAACAGATCTTTCTCGTCAACTCGAACCAAAACCGGGTCATTGACGCCATCGGGTTTCAAGAGCAGCAAACCGGAGTGTCCATGGGACGCTCCCCCGACGGCGCAGCCGCCTTCCGCCGTCAGGCCGCGCTCACGCCCGGCGCGTCAAACAGCCCCACGTTGAACAGCCCGGTGGTCATCAACGAAATCATGTTCAACCCCATCACGGGCAACAACGACGACGAATTCGTGGAACTCTACAACCGCAGCGGCAGCCCGGTGAACCTCGGGCGCTGGCGTTTCACGTCGGGCATTGATTACTCGTTCCCGGCCAATTTCATCATCCAGCCCGGCGCGTATGTCGTGGTCGCAAAAAATTCCGCGCGCCTCACGGCGAACTACGCGCCCGGCTCGTTGAACGCCACCAACCTCGTCGGCAATTACAGCGGCACGCTCGGAAACGGCGGCGAGCGCCTCGCGTTGTCCGCGCCGAAATTCATCTTCGTGACCAACAACAACGTGGTCAGCACGAACGTGGCCTATCATTACGTGGTCAACGAGTTGACCTACCACAAGGGTGGCCGGTGGACGACGTGGGCCGACGGCGGCGGCAGCAGCCTGGAGCTGATTGATGCTCACGCCGACGTGAGTCAACCCGCGAGCTGGGCGGACAGCGACGAGTCGGCCAAGAGCCAGTGGACGCCGTTCGAGTTCGCCGGCCCGGTGGATAACGCGCAGACCGGGCAGGGCGACGGCAACAGCCTGCAAGTGATGATGCTCGGCGTGGGCGAATGCCTGATTGACGACATCGAGGTTCGCAATTCCACCAACCTCAACGTGGTCGTCAACGGCGGCTTCGAGTCCGGTGCCTCGGGCTGGGTTTTGGGCGGTTCGCACGATCAAAGTTACATCGAAAACACTGGTTTTTCGGGCACCAAAAGCTTGCACATCACCGCCGCCTCGCGCGGTGACAACGGCGCCAACCGCATCCGCCAGACGCTCGGCGTGCCGTTGCCCAACGGCAGCGGCGTGGCCACGATGCGCGCGAAGGCGCGTTGGATTCGCGGCTTCCCGGAAGTGCTGCTGCGTTTGCGCGGTGGCGGTCTCGAGGCGTTTGGACGGCTGCAAGTGCCGTTGAATCTCGGCACGCCCGGCGCGCGGAACAGCCGCGCAAGCACGAACGCCGGCCCGGCGATTTATGAGGTGGTTCATTCACCCATTTTGCCCGCCGCCAGCCAGGCCATCGTGGTCACGGCGCGCGCGACGGATCCGAACACGGTTACTCAACTCGTCGTGCGCTATCGCATCGATCCGGCGATAAGTTTCACCACCGTGGCGATGAACGACAGCGGCACGAACGGTGACAGCGTGGCAGGAGACGGTTTGTTCAGCGGCACCATTCCCAGCCAGAGTACCGGCGTGCGCGCGGCGTTCTACATCGTGGCGACGGACGGCACGGGCGTGACGAACGCCTTTCCGGCCAACGCCTTGAACCGCCAGTTCCCGAGCGACTCACCGAGCCACGAATGCGTCGTGCGCTGGGGCGAGGTGCAGATGCCGGGCAGCTTTGCCTCCTACCATCTTTGGATCACGGAAGCGACGCGCGTGCGCTGGACCACCCGCCCGGACAAGCTGAACAACGCGCCGCTCGACGGCACCTTCGTCTATAACAACTACCGCGTGATTTACAACATGCTGCCGCAGTACGGCGGCAGCCCGTGGCACGTCGGCTCGATGACTGACATCAGCGGCGGCGGCGGCAACAACCGTGTGGACTTCGTGGCGAACTTTCCCGACGACGATCAATTGCTCAACACCACGGACTTCGTGCTGAACACGGTTGGCAATCCGAGCGGCAACACCAGCAGCGACACCAGCGCGGTGGCCGAGCAGACCTCCTACGAAATCTTCAAGGCGCTCGACATTCACTACAACAACCGCCGTTACATCCACATGTTCGTGAACGGCGACCAGCGCAGCGTGACCGGCAACCGCACCGGCAATTTCATCATGGAAGATTCCCAGCAGCCAAACGGCGACGTGGCGGCGGCGTGGAATCCACAGGCCCCGGACGGCCAGTTCTACAAGATCGAGGACTGGTTCGAGTTCCCGGACGACGGCGGCAACTCCGGCGCGAAGGCCAACGACGATGCGGACTTGCAGCGCCGCAACACGAACATTGGCGGCAATCCGAACACCATCAAGCTCTCGCCCTATCGCTTCATGTGGCGCAAGCGCTCGGTCTCCGCCTCGGAGTCGGCGAACGATTACACGAACCTGCTCACGCTCATTGATGTCATCAGCCCGGTCAGCAATCCCGGGATCAATCCGTTGCCGGACGCGATGGTTAAACAGGTCGGGCAGCTCATTGATATCGAGCAATGGATGCGCATCATGGCCGTGCAGCGTGCGGTCGGCAACTGGGACGCCTACGGCTACGAGCGCGGCAAGAACTGCTTCAGCTACCGGCCGGACTTCGGCAAGTTCCAGCTCATGACCTGGGACATTGACTTCACGATGGGCAGCGGCGGCCGCACCCCCAGCACCGGACTGTTTGGCGCCGTGAGCGACGCCCGCCTCTCGGCCTTGGTCAACACGCCCGAAGCCGCGCGCGCCTACTGGCGGGGGCTGATCGACATCGCGAACGGGCCGTTCAGCGCCGCGGAGATGAACTCGCGCGTGGACGCCCGCGCCGCTGCCCTCCTCGCGAACAACGTGAATATTAACCCGGCCGCCGTGGAGTCCGTGAAACAGTACGCCGTGGATCGCCGCACGTTCATCCTCGGCCAAGTCCCGACGGCGGCCTTTGCCATCACCAGTTCCACGAACTTCACGAGTGGCAGCAATTTCGTGACGTTCACCGGCACCGCGCCGATGGGCGTGAAGTTCATCGAGATCAATGGCATCAGCTATCCCATTGTCTGGAGCGGCGCGCAGACTGCGCCCACCACTTGGAGCCTGCGCCTGCCGATGTTCACGAATGGGGCGAACAATTTCACGCTCGTGGCCTTCGACCGTGTGACCAACGTAATCGCGGGGACGACTTTCCCGATTGCGGTCAATTACACCGGCGTCATCGAGCGGCCCGAAACGAACGTAGTCTTCAACGAAATCATGTCCAACCCGCTCACGCCGGACGCGGAATACGTCGAGCTGTTCAACCGCTCGACGAATTACACTTTCGACCTCTCCGGCTGGGTCATCAACGGGCTGGGCTACACCTTCCCCGAAGGCTCGACCATCGGGCCTCGCGCTTATCTCGTGCTGGCGAAAGACCGCATCGCTTTCGGTAACGCCTTCGGCGGCGGCGTGGCGGTCTTCGGCCAATTCACCGGCGGCCTGCAAGTGGACGGTGAAACGCTTACCCTCATCAAGCCCGGCGCGACACCCGCGCAGGATTTGGTCGTGGACAAGGTGCGCTACGAGGGCGTGCGGCCGTGGCCCGGCACCGCGTCGGGCTATCCGGGCTCGTCCTTCCAGTTGATTGACTCGGCGCAGGACAACGCGCGCGTGGGCAACTGGTATGCGCTGTCCGTGCCGCCGGGTTACTCGGAGCCCATCTCCACGCCCGCCGTGCCGCGGGACGGCTGGCGGTTCTTTAGCGCCAGCGGCAGCAGCGGCACGGGTGAGAACGGCAGCGGCCCAATGCGCTTCCTCCTCTATCTGGGCGAGGCGGGCACGGCGTGGGTGGACGATCTCTCCATCGTCCCCGGCCCCAATGCCGGCGTCGGCCCCAACTATGTGGCCAACGGCGACTTCGAGTCCGCGCTCACCTTCGGCCTGACGAACAGTTGGGTCTTCGGCACGAACTACACGAACACCACCATCGTCGGTGACCTCGTCCACGCGGGCGCGGGCGCGTTCAAGATCGTGGGCGCGTCGCCCGGCGCGGCCAACAACCCGACCTACAGCCGTTCGATGTATCAGTTCCTCTCGCCGGCTCCGCCGGTCAATACGACGAACACCTTGAGCTTCTGGTACTGGGCCACCAACTCGGCCACGAACCTCTACGCGCGCGTCCGCAACAGCGCCTTTCTCCAGACCGCCACCAACAGCGGCTTCACCAACATCAACATCTTCTTCACGCCGTCGAACTACGTGCCGCCGCAGCTCGTCAGCCCTGCGACGAACACGCTCTCGCCCGGCGTGGCCAACCAGACCGCGACCAGTCTCCCCGCGTTCCAGACGCTCTGGATCAACGAGGTGCTGGCCGAGAACACCATCGGCCTGCTCGACAACAACAGCCAGCGTGAGCCGTGGATTGAGATTTACAACACGAGCACGAACACCGTTTCGCTGGATGGACTTTATCTTTCCACCAGCTACACGAACCTGACGAACTGGGCCATCCCTGCCGGTCACTCCCTGACGGGCGGAGAGTTTCGCGTCATATTTTGCGACGCCCAAGCGGGGCAGACCGCCGGTTCGGAGCTGCACACCAGCTTCCGGCTCGCCGTCGGCTCCGGTTCCATCGCCCTCTCGCGGCTTTACAACGGCACGCCGCAGGTGCTCGATTACGTGAACTACGCCGGGCTGCACACCGACCGCAGTTATGGCTCCTTCCCGGACGGCCAGCCCTTCGACCGCCAGGAATTTTTCTACACCACGCCGCGCGGCACGAACGATGGACGCTCTGCGCCCCTCACCGTTTTCATCAACGAATGGCTGGCGCAGAACACCAGCGTGGTCGCCGATCCGGCGGACGCGCAATACGAAGACTGGTTCGAACTCTACAATCCGACCACCAACGCCGTGGACCTCGCGGGCTTCTACCTGACCGACACGCTGACCAACAAGTTCAAGTTCCTCGTCACCACCAACATGGCGCACCTCGTTCCCGCGCAGGGTTACTTGCTCGTGTGGGCGGACAATGAGGCGAACCAGAACCTGAGCGGTGGCGTGCCGAGCACTGACCTGCACGTCAACTTCTCGCTCGCGCAGGCCGGTGAGGCCATCGGCGTCTTCGCCGCCGACGGCACGCAGATTGACGCTGTGACTTTCGCCCAGCAGACGAACAACGTCAGTCAGGGCCGCTTCCCGGACGGCGCGGCGAGCATTTACTTCATGCCCTTCTCCGTGTCGCCGCGCGCGGCCAACTCGCTGCCCGGCACCGGCAACAACCCGCCCGTGCTCGACGCCATCGGGCCCAAGATTCTGTATCTCGGCCAGACGCTGGCTTTCACCGCCACGGCCACGGACACGAACGTGCCCGCGCAAATCCTCGGCTTCCTGCTTGATGCGCCCGTCCCGTCCGGGGCCACCATCTTGCCGGACGGTTCGTTCTTCTGGACGCCCGACGCCGTGGGGACGAACAACGTGACTGTGCGCGTCGTGGACAACGGCTCGCCCTCGATGAGCGACTCGGAAACCTTCGTGGTCGAGGTGCTGGCCGCGCCGCGCTTCGCCAGCAGCCTCCGCAACGGCGACCAACTCGAACTCACCTGGAGCGCGCGCGTCGGCAAAACCTACGCGGTGGATTACAAGCTGGACCTCAGCGCACCCGCGTGGATTCCCCTGTGGACCAACCTCGCAACCAGCAGCACCATCACCTTCACCAACGCCACGACGAACGCACCGCAGCAGTTTTACCGCATCCGCACCGTGGACTGACAGCGGACGGTTTCAGAATTCAAAATCCCCCGGCGCGAAAGCACCGGGGGATTTTTTATGGCGGAGCCTCTCACGTTGCACCGAGCGACGCGGCCGAGGAGCGCGGCCTTCAGGCCGCTTCAATGTGGCAGAATCAGGGGCAGGTTGATTGAACCAAAACCTTTCACCGGCGAACGGTGAAGTTGCTACTCGAGTTGCTTGCGGCGGCGCAAGAGTGCCAACGTGAGTCCCAGCGTGATCATGGCGTAAGTCGAGGGTTCCGGGACTGGTTGAGTGGAGAAGGTGATATTGTCCAGGTAAACACCAAATGTGTAAGCCCCCTGACCACGGAACTGAAGTTCGCCGGTGGTCCCTGCTAGTCCCGCTAAGTTAGCTCCATAGACCGAGTAGGCACCTTCATTGTAGAGGTGAACGATGGAGAGATTTTGTCCAGCGAATGAGACTAAAGGCAGGCCGGCAGTCTGAAACCAGCGAACGGACTGGGCACTGAGGGGAATTGTTCCTACCTGTCCAATGCCAGTCAAAATGGTTCCAGTAAAGTAGGGCTGGAGCGCAATTCTGTATCGCCCTTGCATCACTGGAGCGGATCCAGCGTTGTCGTGAATTGAAATGGCCGCTGAGCCAGCGCTCAATGCATTGTGCCAAATCATATTGGAGCCAAGAAAATGTTCGTAAGTGGTCCATCCCGGGAGCGCATTGGCACGAACGACATCATTAGGAAAATACGGGCTGCCCGGAATGGAGACGATCTGCGCCTGTTCAAAGTCCATGTTGATGAATCCTTGCGCGCAACCAGTGGTGTTTGCTCCAAGCAAGACGGCGAAGGCGACTGTGAGTTGAAGGAACGGTTTCAAGACGCTCAAGTTTATGTTTTGCGTCCTAACGCGTCGAGTTTTCTCGCCGACTCAATCCTTCGCCGCCTTCACCCCTTCGCGGGACATTTTTGTTTTCCGCGCAGGGGCGAAGGGGGCGAGGGACAGCGGCCCCCTGCCGGCCAAACCTCTTTCAAATCTTTTGCGTTAAGAACAGTGTGTGGATGCGCCCGCTGGAAAGTTTCCCCAAAAATTCCATTTCTGCTTTCCGCGTTCCTCCGGCACTTTCCGCGCGCTGAAACGAAAGTGAGGACAATATGATGCTCGGATTATTTTTCGCGAACTACTGGTGGCTGGTCATCCCCGGCGTGCTGCTCGGCATCTACGCGCAGATGAAGCTGTCGTCCACCTACGCCCGCTACATCCAAATCCCCACCGCCAACGGCCTGTCGGGCGCGCAAGCGGCGCGGGAGATTCTGGATTCTGCCGGGCTGCAATCAATGCCGGTGAACGAGGTGGGCGGACATCTCACCGACCACTACGACCCGACGAAGAAGGCGCTCTTCCTGTCCTCGGAGAATTTCCACGGCACGTCGCTTGCGGCGGTCGGCGTGGCGGCGCACGAGGCTGGTCACGCGCTGCAACATCGCGCGGCCTACACCTGGCTGCACTTGCGGATGGCGATGGTGCCGATCACGAACTTCGCCACGATCGCGTCGGGTCTGATTGCGATGCTCGGCTATTTTCTGCAGATGCTGCCGATGTTTTTGAGTATCGCCATCGTGGTCTTCACGATCATCGCGTTCTTTCAATTGATTACGCTGCCGGTGGAGTTCGACGCGAGCCGGCGGGCGAAGGTGCAGCTGATCCGGCTCGGGCTGATTCGCGAGAACGAGCAGGCCGGCGTGAGCAAGGTGTTGAACGCGGCAGCCATGACCTACGTGGCGGCGCTGGTCACGTCGGTGCTGCAACTGTTGCAGTTCGTGATGCTGGCGCGCGACCGCGAGCGGAACTGACCGCCCGGTTCACGGGGCCGTGGCGCGCGCGGGAGGCGCGCTCGTCATCTTCTCCAGGCTGCGCAGGATGTTGGCCTTCATCGGCGCGAACGCTGCGTCCGTGATTTGATTCAACTCCCGCCGCGCCGCTTCCACATCACCCGCCGTGCGATGCCAGCGCGCGAGGTGGAGGCGCACGCCCTGGCGCTCCGCGTCGTCGCCCGCGAATTTCAACGCCTCATCCCACGCTTGCAGCGCGTCGCGCACACGCGGGGGATGGATGCCGTAGTAGGTTTGCGCGAGGTCGGTGGCGACTTTGAAATCACTGGAACTGAGCGTGAGCGCGCGTCGGTAGAGGCCGATGGCTTTGTCAAAAACTTGCTGCTCGGAAATGCGGTAGTGGTTCGTGGCATCGCGGCGGAAGAGATAGACGGTGGTGGCGAAATCCTGATGGTAGTTCGGTTCGAGCGGGTCGAGTTCAATGGCCTTCTCGTAACAGAGGAAGGCGTTGGTCACCGGGCTGTTGTGACCGTAGTAGATGGCGAGGTTGTTCCACGCGGCGGGATTCTTCGGATCCAGATCGCGGGCCACGAGGTAATGCGCTGCGGCTTCGTCCTCGCGGCCGAGGTCGTTCAGAAAGCTGCCGAAGGCGAGGTGTCCCTTGACGTGCTTGGGGTTGCGTTCGAGGAAGTCGCGGTAGGATTTCTCGACCGGCTCGAAGCGTTGCTTCATGCGTAGGCGCAACGTGGCGGCGCTGTCGCCCGCGCCGGCGGCCGCGAGGCGGTCGTTCTCCAGCATCCAACGGTCAGTCTCTTCGTCGGCGGATTGATCGGCGAGGAGCAGGCGCACGTATTCCTGCTCGACGGCATTGTTGGGCGCGGCGGTTTCCATCTTCGCGGTGTTTTTGTCACGCGCGAGATGGTTGACGGCGGACGGCTGGTTCGTTGCGACCAGCGCGGCGAGCAGTCCTGTGACAAGGGAAGCCATGCGCGGAACGTAAGCAGGAAGAGCTAGGTGCGCCAGAGAATCGAACGGCGAGCTTCAACCCACACTGACCACCGCGATCTTATGCTTCTTCGCGATGGACTCGACGCGTTCCCGGTCGAGCAGCAGCGTCTTGCCCGCTTCGATGGCGAGCACGGAGAGTCGCGCGGTGACGCACATTTCCAGCGTCTGCGCGCCGACGCACGGGATGTCCCAGCGCATGTCGTGTTTTTCCTTCGCCACCTTCACGGCCACCGCGCCGCCGTCCTTGCCGGAGAGTTCACCGCCGCGCAGGAGACATTTATCCGTGCCCTCGTGACCTTCCACGGCCAGCACCGCGCCGATCTTTACGACCACGGACTGGCCGATCTCGAGGCGGGAAATTTCCTTGGCGATGCGGAAGCCGAAGTCCACGTCTTCACGCTGCTGGTCGGAGAGCTTCGGGCCGAGGTGGAAGCCGGGACCGGGCATCATCGGCTGAAGCCACGGAATCGGCTCGATGAGTTTCACGCCTTCCTTCTGCAATTCATCCGCGAGCGCGCCGAACAGGGTGTGAGCGTTGCGCTCCTTCAACTTAAACACCACGGCGATGGTGCGGAGATCGGGGCGCGCATCGAGAAAGCTCTTGGGCTGCACTTTGCCGACCATCACGCAGTGCTTCACGCCGTGCTCGACGAAGGCGTCAATCATCTTCGAGGTCTGGCCGAAGCGGACCCAGATCATCTTGTCCACGAGCGGCTCGAGGTCACGGTTGCTGATCCCCTCGAAACCGACGGCGACGAGCCGGCGCACGCCCAGCGCACGCGCCTGCTGCGCGAGCACGATGGGCAGCGCGAGGTCGCCGGCGATGATGCCGAGGGTGTCAATTTGTTCAGCCATGCGCGCGCAGTTTAGCGGGAGAGGAGAGGGGCGCAAAGCTTCTGTGGCGAGAGCATGTGAACCCTGTGCTTAGGAAACTGAATGCTGTGCTCCCGCTCCTGCGGGGTGAGGGCCGCGTTCCACCGGCGAATCGGAAACTGTTTTTGGACATCAGTCTATTTGGCGTGCTTATCCGGTTGGTTGACAAAAGCAGTCCGCGCTGGAGCGCCGAGCATTGCTCGGCCTGAAAACACTGCGTTGCCAAACTAGCCGAGCAATGCTCGGCGCTCCTGTGTCAACCAACCGGATAGGCAGGCTATTTGGTGAACGCGCTTCGTCAGTTGCCAAGCGCATTTGTTCGCGTCCTTGACGTGAGGCCCATCATTTCGCCTTCGCACCTGCCGCCGGAGCACGAGTCGAGGACTGTGCAGGTTTGACCACTCTGCGATTTTTTTTGCCCGACGAATGCCAGCGAGCGTTCTGACTGTTTCTCCTGACTCACCGTTTCACGACTGGTTTCCATCAATTCGCTTCAGGGTCAGCAGAGGCGGGCGTTCCTTCCTTCGGAGTTGAATCGGAGACAATCAAATCGGCTCATTGGATTTCTGAAATAGATTCACTCGACTGCCGGGTAGCCCTGCATCGGATGGCACGCGCAGTGTTAAGGGGGGCAGTCGTTAGTGCTAAACCAAACAAAACCTAATTCAACAAAACTCTGTATGAGGCAATACCCTAAACGGAATACTTCACGCGTTTCTCATCTCGCCGTCGGGGCCTGCGTGGGCACCGCCCTTCTGGTCACCGGAACTTCGGCCTTCGGCCAGGCCGAAAGCGGCAACACCGTGCGGATGGAACGCTTGGAAAAAGAGAACTCCGAATTGAAGAAGCGTCTCGATACGCTCGAAACCATGGCGCAAAAGGAGGGCCTGGTGCCGCATCTGATTCCCGGCGGCGCAGCGCCAAAGTTTGTCAAGTCGCTCTCCGAGATGCAGATCAGCGGATTCGTGACGGCCTCCTATTTCTACGACACGAGCACCTCGAAAGATGGCAAAGCCAACGGTTACTTGTGGAACACTTCTGAGAACTCCTTTTCCATCAACAAGGTCAAGCTCACCCTCGCGGGCAAGCCCATCGAGAAAGACAAATGGGACGCGACCTACCGCGCCTCCCTCATCTGGGGTGAAGATGCTGCGGTCGTCAACACTGGCGGCGAAGTGCAAGGTTTGGAAAACCTGCGCGAAGCCTTCGTAGAATTGAATGTTCCAATTGGCACTGGCCTTGACATCAAAGCCGGCCAATTGATTTCACTGCTTAATTACGAATCTGGCGACGGCGGCGCGGCCAACGCCAACTTCTCGCAAGGCTACCAGTGGTATTACACCGGCAACGGCCCGTCGGCGGGCGTGCAGGCGGGCTACGCGTTCTGCGACAAGGTGGACCTGAAGTTGCGCGTGCAGAACGGCATGTATGCCGGGGCCATTGATAACAACAGCGGCAAGGCCTACATGGCCGCGCTCGGCCTCAAGCCCACGGCGGACCTCTGGTTCAGCTTCATCGGCTTCACCAGCCATGAAAGCGCGGGCCTGGATGTCTCGGGCGGCTCGCTGCTCGCGGGCTTCAACGCCACGAAGGCGCTCGGCTTCGGCTTCGAGTTCGATTACTTCAACTTCAATCCCAGCGCGGGTCAGACGGCGGATCTCTGGTCGGTCGGCCTGTGGACCTCGTATGACTTCACCTCGAAGTTCGGGGTAGCCCTGCGCGCAGAATACCTGAACGACAAGGACAACGGTTTCGGCATCCCTGGCCTGGCCCTCGGTGGTCGCGCGGGTAGCGCCATCACCACGCCGGACTCGAGTGGCGACATTGCCAGCCTGGCGCTTACCTTCAACATCAAGCCCGTCCCGAACGTGAAGATTCAGCCCGAAATTCGCTTCGACCACACGAGCTACAAGAACGGCTTCGATGGTGTCGAGAACCGCGTGATCATCGGTGCGGGCATCAGCTACCTCTTCTAACCCAACCAACCAAACTCATTTAATCCACAGTCTATGAAAAACTCTGTCCTGAAATTCTTCACCGCCGCCGCTGTGTCGGTTTGCGCGCTCGTCGCACTCACCACGCAGGCCGCGGACACCGTCAAAGTCGGCGTGCTGCACTCACTCAGCGGCACGATGGCGATCAGTGAAACGTCACTCAAAGACGTTCTGCTCTTCACCTTTGACGAAATCAACAAGGCCGGCGGCATCAAGACCGGCGGCAAGAACTACATGATCGAACCCGTGGTCGTGGACCCCGCGTCCAACTGGCCGCTCTTCGCCGAAAAAGCAAAGCAGTTGCTCGAAGTGGACAAGGTGTCCGTCGTCTTCGGCTGCTGGACGAGCGTGAGCCGCAAGTCCGTGCTGCCGGTGTTCGAGAAGGACAACGGCCTGCTCTTCTACCCCGTGCAATACGAAGGCGAAGAGCTGTCGAAGAACATCTTCTACACCGCCGAGGCGTTGAACCAGCAGGCGATTCCCGCCGTGGATTACATGCTCGCGGAAGGCAAAAAGAAGTTCTACCTGCTCGGCTCGGACTACGTTTATCCGCGCACGACGAACAAAGTGTTGAAGCAATACCTGAAGTCGAAGGGCATCCCGGAGTCCGACATCGTGGAAATCTACACGCCGTTCGGTCACACGGACTACCAGACCATCGTCGCGGAAATTAAGAAGTTTGCGGCGGCGGGCAAGGCCACGGTCATCAGCACACTGAACGGCGACACGAACGTGCCGTTCTTCAAGGAATTCGCCAACGCCGGCCTCACGTCGGAGAATTGCCCGGTCGTTTCGTTCTCCATCTCGGAAGACGAATTCCGCGGCCTCCCCGCGAAAGCGCTCGTCGGCCATCTCGGCTGCTGGACCTACTTCATGAGCATCAAGTCCCCGGAGAACACCAAGTTCACCAAGGACTTCCTCTCTTGGATCAAGGCTCCCGTGGTCACGGGCACGGACTACAAAGTCAGCGGCATCGACACCAAGAACCGCGTGACCTGTAGCCCGATGAACCTCTCCCGCATGGGCGTGCATCTCTGGAAGCAGGCCGTCGAGAAGGCGGATTCCTTCGAGGTGGACAAAGTTCGCGCCGCGCTCTACGGCCAGAAGTTCAAAGGCCCGGCGGGTGAAGTGACGATGCAGGAGAATCATCACCTGATTAACAACGTCTTCATCGGCGAGACTCTGGCGAGCGGCCAGTTCAAGATCATCAAGACCTTCAAGAATGTGGCGGGAGAACCCTTCAGCGAGAAGTTCCTGCCCAAGCAGCAAGCCAGTGCGAAGTAAGAACCTCGGGTGAGGTTTTGTATGCGAACGGAGGCGGGGCGTGGTGGCCCCGCCTCTCTCACAAACGGAAATCACTTGGGAACATTCGGCATGGAAAACGACACGACTCGGACGCGCGCCAATATGGACTGCGGCGGCAAGCGGAGCGCGACGCCGCTTTCGCACGCGCCTCAAACTCCGAAAGCGCCGTCGCCGCTCCGCTCTGCCAGCGCAGTCCAAAGGGCGCATCCGTGTCCATCTGTGTCCATCCGTGGTTTTATTCTTTGTTTCTTCTTCGCCGCTTTCCCCACGTTCGCCGCGTCACCGCACCGTACGAACCTCGTTGAGGCCGTCCTGAGCGAAGACCTCGCGCGCCAGACGGAGATCATCAAATCACTCGTCACCGCCAACGATCCGCTGATCGATCAGGCGCTGGTCGCGTGGCGCGGCGGTGCGCTCTACGTGCTGGAAACGAACGACACCAAAATCCCTATTCTCCTCGACGCCGCGACGGACGGCGAAGGCAGCGCCAAAGCCATCCGGCTCATGGACGGCGAATTTGTGAAAGGCGCCGACGGCAAGCCCTCGGTCTTCGCCGTCGCCGATTTGACCGCCGCCGATGCTGCTTCCAAGCTCCGCAAAGTCATCAAGGCCACGCTTGATCTCTCCGCGCTCGGAAACATCGACCCCAAGATGCGCCGCGACGCCGCGACCAAACTCGGCCAGGAACAGAACATCGATTACCTCCCGTTCTTCGAGACGCTCCAGAAAACCGAGCAGAACAAAGAGGTCGTGAAAGCATTAGGCGAAGCCGTGGCCACGACCCTGTTGCTTTCAGAAGACGAGCCTGCGCGCCTTGCCGCCATCGAGCAACTCCGCACGATGCGCTCCATCAACGGCCTGAATTTCCTGCAACTCCTGGACACCGCCGCCAAAGCCGCGCCCGCCAAATATGGCGAGAAGACCCTGGCCGCCGTCCACCGGGCCATTCACGAGATCGAGCAATACATGTGGTGGGGCAATCTCTTCGGCACCGCCTTTCGCGGTCTCAGCCTCTCCGCCGTGCTGCTCATCGCGGCGCTCGGTCTCGCCATCACCTTCGGCCTGATGGGCGTGATCAACATGGCCCACGGCGAAATCATCATGATCGGCGCCTACTCTGCCTACGTGACGCAGAATGTTTTCCGCCACTGGTTCGGCGCGAGCGGCGGAGGCTTCGATTGCTACTTCATCGCGGCGCTCGTCGTGGCCTTTGTTGTGGCGGGTTTGGTGGGACTCATCTTGGAACGCGGCATTATCCGCTTCCTTTACAAGCGTCCGCTCGAATCCTTGCTCGCCACTTGGGGCGTGAGCCTCGTGCTGCAACAGATCATTCGCCACGTTTTCGGAGCGGCCAATGTGCAGGTCAATTCGCCAAGCTGGATGAGCGGCAGCTTCGTGATCAAAGATGTGCTGCTGGCCTACAACCGCATCTTCGTCATTGGCTTCGCGGTCTTCGTGGTCTTCCTCACGTATCTTCTGCTCACGCGCACCTCGCTGGGTTTGCAAATCCGCGCCGTGATGCAGAACCGCAACATGGCCTCCGCGCTCGGCGTCCGCACCGACCGTGTGAACATGATGACCTTCGCCTTCGGCAGCGGACTCGCCGGCATGGCCGGCGCGTGTCTCTCGCAAATCGGCAACGTCGGTCCCGCTCTCGGCCAGTATCACATCGTGGACTGCTTTATGATCGTCGTGCTCGGCGGCATCGGCAGCATCGTCGGCACCGTCTCCGCCTCGCTCGGCGTGGGTGTCACCAACCAGATTCTTGAGCCGTGGCTGGGTTCGGTGCTGGGCAAAATCACCGTGCTGGCCGCGATCATTCTGTTCCTTCAATGGCGACCGTCCGGAATTTTTGTGACCAAGAGCAGGAGCCTCGAAGGATGACAAAATTCAAATCCCAAAACCCAAATCCCAAACAAGTTCCAAGCTCCAAATTCCAAATGGAAATCTTGGAACCGTCTGGACGTCTGAGTTGGAATGAGTGTCCCCGTGCGCGCACCGCCACCGGAGCGCGGGCTTTCCAGCCCGCAGCAATGTTCCAAAGTCGAACGGC
>JAYVQC010000245.1:0-3868 GCA_043757045.1 Akkermansia sp.
GTCAATTAGGCCTGACTCCAGCCCAAGAGGCTCACTCCCATTCCGCTGGGCAGGTTGCCCAGCGGAACGGGCTGGTAGCCCGTTCCACCCTTTCAGACCGGCTCCAGGCTGGCGGCGCTCTGCCGAGACGCCGCTACGGGGAAGAAAAAAACGGCGCTGGCTTGCACCAGCGCCGTTGTGAAAAAATTCTTCGCTGCGGATTACTTCAACACCGCCGCGTGGAATTCCTGCCAGTCGTCAATGTTGTTCAAGTCCACCGCGCCGGGGTTCACACCGGTTTCATCCGTGATGCCGCTCGCGCTCAGGATGCCCTTGCGCGTGGCGTCGTCGTGGATGTAGCCGAGGATGGACTGGTTGTGTTTGTAGAGCGTGGCCTTGTCGAGCTTCACGCCGGGCTGCGTCTTCACCCACGCCTCGAAGGCGGGATAATTCGGCTTGCTGTCCGTGATGAACTTGCGCACCGCCGCCTCGTTCAAACCGAGCGCGCCGAGCGTCATGCCGTCATAGCCTTTGCCGCAGCCGGGATAGCCGGCGGCGAGCTTGCCGCACGCTTCGAGCGACATCTTCAGCCACAAACGCGGCAGGTGCAGGACTCCGAGTGGACCGGCCACTCCCGAACTGATCAATGGAACGTAACTCATAATTTTTTTCTGTTGGTTGAACGGCACGCCCTTCGTTTTTTGCAGCGTGCTGAATGCGGCGAGTTCTTAAGCGCGACCCCCCGCGTTGTCGAGCGCGAAGAATGTCCGCGCCGCCCGGCCCGACGTGCGCCCTGATTTCCGGTTGGGAGTTTGGAGTTTTTCCTCCATCCTCCGCGCATGGCCGACAACTTCGATGACGCCTTCATCCGCCTGCACGCGAGCGATCAAGTCGCCGTGGCCAAGCGCACGGTGAAGACAGGCGGGGAATTCCTCTCCGACGCCGGACGCCTCACCGTGGCGAAGACCATTCCCGCCGGACACAAAATTGCGCTTGTCGCCATCGCCGATGGCGCGGCGGTGCGGCGCTACGGACAAATCATCGGCTTCGCGCAGGGCGACATCGCGGCGGGCGCACACGTCCACACGCACAACCTCGTCTGCCAGGCTTACGAGCGCGATTACACGGCGGGCACGAACATCCACCCCATCGCGCCCGCGGTGGACGCGCGCACGTTCCAAGGCTTCCTCCGTCCCGGCGGCAAGGTTGGCACGCGCAATTACCTCGCCATCATTTCCACGGTCAACTGCTCGGCCTCCGTGTCGCGCTACATCAAGGAACGTTTCCGCGACGAGGACTTGCGCCGCGATTTCCCGAACGTGGATGGCGTCATCGCGCTCACGCACAAGGTCGGCTGCGGCATCCCGGCGGCGGAAAGTTTGAAGCTGCTCGAACGCGTGACCGTGGGCATGGCGCGGCATCCGAACATTTCCGGCTACGTGATGATCGGTCTCGGTTGCGAGATGAACCAGGTCGGCGGGCTGCGCGAGAATTACGATCTCGCCAAACTCCAGCCCGGCGAAAACGCGCCCACGTTCATGACCATTCAAGGCACCGGCGGCGTGCGCAAATCCGTCGAGGCCGGCGTGGCGGCGATGGCGAAACTTCTCCCGCTCGCCAACGCCGCGCACCGCTCTACTCAGCCCATCAGCAGACTCATCCTCGCGGAAAACTGCGGCGGCTCCGACGGCAACAGCGGCATCACCGCCAATCCCGCGCTCGGCGTGGCCAGCGATTGGCTCGTCGCGCACGGCGGCACGTCCGTGCTCGCGGAGACGCCGGAGATTTATGGTGCGGAGCATTTGCTCATTCAACGCGCGGTCAATCAGGCCGTGGCCGACAAGCTCATCCGACAGATTCATTGGTGGGAAAATTACGCGCAGATGTTCGGCGCGAGCATTGATAACAACCCGAGCTACGGCAACAAGGAGGGCGGGCTGACGACCATTTACGAGAAGAGCCTCGGCGCGATTGCCAAGGGTGGCCAGGCGCCGCTCGCTGCCGTTTATGATTACGCCGAAGCCATCACCACGCCCGGCTTCGGCTTCATGGACACGCCCGGCTACGATCCCGTGAGCATGACCGGTCTCGTCGCCGGCGGCTGCAACATCGGCGTCTTCACCACGGGGCGCGGCAGTGTCTATGGCTGCAAGCCCGCGCCCTGCATCAAGGTCGCGACCAACAGCACGCTCTACAACTGGATGAATGAAGACATGGACCTCAACGCGGGCACCATCCTCGACGGCACGGAAACGGTGGAACAAGTCGGCCAGCGCATCTTCGAGAAAATCATCGCCGTCGCCAGCGGCGAGAAAACGAAGAGCGAGCTGAGCGGCATCGGCGACGAAGAATTCGCGCCGTGGTTTATCGGCCCGCAGTTCTAAACGCGGTGAAACCGGGGAGGTGGCATTGGTCGCGCGGCACCCAAACCGTAGTGGGGCAGCCGTCTCGGCTGCCAAGAGTCCACTGGCCGTCCCGGCTGGTGGTTATTCAGCCGGGACGGCCAAAGGATTGCGGCAGGCGGGACGCATGCCCCACTACGCGGTGGTCGCGCGGCGACCAAACCGTAGTGAGGCCGACACCCCCGCTGGCTGTTCCGGCTTCCTTTCCGCTTTCTGCTTTCTGCTTTCGCCTTTCCTCAACCACTTGATGCAGTTTTTCAGTGTTTCCGCTTTTCAGCTTTTGCCCTTTTGCCCACTCTCGCGGCCAGCGCACAGGACTTCCAAATGGCACGCGAATAAGCACTCATGTTCGAACAAACTTTCAAAAACATTGATGACGTCCTCTGGAAGGACGCCGGCTGCACGAGCGAGCTGGACTACACCGAGCAGAGTTCGTGGCTGCTCTTCCTGAAATACCTCGACGCCCTGGAAACCGACCGGGCCACCGAGGCCGCGCTCTCCGGGAAGAAATACAGCTACATCCTGGACAAGCCTTACCGCTGGGAAAGCTGGGCCGCGCCGAGGGACAAGGATGACGGGATTGACCACAACAAGGCGCTCGGCGGCGATGACCTCCTGGCCTTCGTCAATGGAAAGCTCTTCCCCTATCTGCACGGGTTCAAAGCCAAGGCCATCGACCAGCCCAACACCATCGAATACAAAATTGGCGAAATCTTCGGCGAGATAAAGAACCGTATCCAGAGCGGCTACAACTTGCGGGAGATCATTGACCACATTGACGAGTTGCGGTTTGGGTCGCAGGTGGAGAAGCATGAGCTTTCGCACCTCTACGAAGCCAAGATCAAGAACATGGGCAACGCCGGGCGCAACGGCGGCGAGTATTACACCCCGCGCCCGCTGGAGCGCGCCATCATCCAGGTCGTGCGGCCTCGCATTGGCGAGCGCATTTACGACGGGGCTTGCGGGTCGTGCGGGTTTCTCTGCGAGGCGTATGACTATCTCGTGGGCGGGGCGCGGTCGTCAGGATCGTCAATCGCATCAGCGGCGTCACTGACGTCACTGACACCGCTGACGCCATTGACGACCAAAGACCTCGCCACGCTCCAGACGCGCACTTTTTACGGCAAGGAGAAGAAGTCCCTCGCCTACGTCATCGGCGTCATGAACATGATCCTGCACGGGATCGAGGCGCCGAACATCATCCACACCAACACCCTCACCGAAAACCTCGCCGACATTCAGGAAAAGGACCGCTACCACGTCGTGCTTGCCAATCCCCCCTTCGGCGGCAAGGAACGCCCCGAGGTGCAGCAAAACTTCCCCATCCGCACCGGCGAGACCGCCTTCCTCTTCCTCCAGCACTTCATCAAAATCCTCAAGGCCGGCGGACGCGCGGGCATCGTCATCAAGAACACCTTCCTCTCCAACACCGACAACGCCTCCGTGAGCCTGCGCAAGCTCCTGCTGGAAAGCTGCAACCTGCACAC
>JAYVQC010000246.1:0-3863 GCA_043757045.1 Akkermansia sp.
GCGGACTCGGCGGTCCGCGCTCTTATGCCTTGGCAACGTCACTCCCCCTTCTCCTTCTCGCCCTTCACCTCCGGCCATTCCTCGGGATGCACCTTGAGCTTCATCGGCTTGCTCTGGCGGATGATCTCGAGCGTCACCGGGTTGCCGGCCTGTTTGCGGCGGACTTCGTTCCGCAGTTGCGCGGATGTCACCACGCTTTTGCCATCGACGGAGATGATTACGTCGCGCCGCTTCAAGTCGGACTTGCTGGCTGGGCCGTTCTCCTGAATGGAAGTGACGAGCACGCCATCCTCGACACCATCCACTTTTTCCTCCGCCTCGTCGTCCTCGCGCAAACCGCGGATGCCGATGCCGAGCCAGAGGCGCGGGAATTTTCCGCTCTTGATGAGATTTTCTGAAACCACCTTGGCCAGATCCACCGGCACGGCGAAACCAATCCCCGTGCGCAGGCCGCGAATGAGTGTATTGATGCCGATGACCTCGCCGTACAGATTCACGATTGGCCCGCCGCTGTTGCCCGGATTGATGCTCGCGTCCGTCTGAAGAAAATCCTGATCCATCGTCGCGCCCTTGGAACCAAGACCGCGCGAAGGGACGACTTGCGAACGGCCTTTCGCGCTGATGTGGCCGAACGTGACCGAGTAATCGAATTCAAACGGCGCACCGATGGCGACGGCGAATTCGCCCACGCGCACCGCATCCGAATCGCCAAGTTTTGCGGCCGGGAGATTGGTGGCGTTGATCTTCAACACCGCCAGATCGGAAAGCGGGTCTTTGCCGTGCAGCGTGGCGGTAAAGCGCCGCCGGTCGCGCAGGCGTACTTCAATCTTCGTCGCGTCTTCCACGACGTGAAAATTCGTCAGAATGTAGCCGTCTTCCTGGATGATGACGCCGGAGCCTTTGCCGTCGAAGCGCGGCGGCGAGGTTTTGGATTCTTCCTCCTCTTCCTTGCGCCGCTTCTCCATCTCCTCGCGGAACTGTTTGCGAAACTCTTCCGGCATGAAATCCCAGAACGGATTGTCCTCGTCGTCGAGGTCGAGCTTGCCGCCCGGTTTGTGCGCCACGCGAATGACGACGACGGAAGGCGAAATCGTCTCCGCGACTTCCACGAAGGCGCTGTTCAACTGCCGCGCGAGATCGAGGGCGGGGGAATTCGTCGCCGCGCGCGTCGTGAACGAAACGGCGACGGCGAGCAGCAGGGCAGGGGCGAGGCGCGTCATGCGTGGACTCTACGATGTCCAAGGCAGGCGGCAACCTTGCGATGGCCCGTGGGGCTTCTTTGTTATTTGGCCTTTGCGCGTTCGTGTTTTAGTTTCCCGCCCATGAGCGCAGTCGCCACTGAACAGATGCCCGATGCCGCCGGCCACTTTGGTCCCTACGGCGGACGTTACGTGCCCGAGACGTTGATGCACCCCTTGCAGCAACTGGAGGAGGAATACTTCCGCGCGCAAAAAGACCCGGAGTTTCAGCGCGAATTGAATTACTACCTGCGCGAATTCTGTGGACGGCCCACGCCGCTCTATTTTGCCGAGCGTCTGACGCGCGAACTTGGCGGCGCGAAGATTTACCTCAAGCGCGAAGACCTGCTCCACACCGGCGCGCACAAGATCAACAACGCGATGGGCCAGATCCTCCTCGCGAAGCGCATGGGCAAGACGCGCATCATTGCCGAGACCGGCGCGGGCCAGCACGGCGTGGCCACGGCGACGGTGAGCGCGATGTTCGGGTTTAAGTGCGTCATCTACATGGGCGCGGTGGATTGCGAACGCCAGGCCTTGAACGTCTTCCGCATGAAGATGCTCGGCGCGGAAGTAGTGCCGGTTCACGCAGGGCAGAAGACCTTGAAGGAGGCGGTGAATGAAGCCATGCGCGACTGGGTCACGAATGTCCGCAGCACGCACTACATCCTCGGCACCGCCTACGGTGCGCATCCGTATCCCGTGATGGTGCGAAATTTCCAGCGCGTCATCGGTGACGAAGCACGGCGACAGATTCTCGAAAAAGAAAAGCGCCTGCCCGACCTGCTCATCGCCTGCGTCGGCGGCGGCTCGAACGCCATCGGCCTGTTCTATCCCTTCCTCAATGACGCGAGCGTGAAGATGCTCGGTGTGGAAGCGGGGGGTCTCGGCATCCTGCCGGAGAAACACGCGGCGCGTTTTCACGGCGGCTCGCTCGGCGTTCTGCAAGGTACGCGCAGCTACATTCTCCAGGACGACGACGGGCAGATTCAACTGACGCACTCCGTCTCCGCCGGACTCGACTATGCCGCCGTCGGTCCCGAGCACGCCATGCTGCACGATAAAAAGCGCGTCGAGTATTCCTACGCCACGGACGATCAGGCGCTGGCGGCTTTCCAAAAACTCGCGCGCCTCGAAGGCATCATCCCCGCGCTCGAATCCTCCCACGCCATCGCCGCCTGCATCGAACGCGCGCCGAAAATGTCCAAGGACGCCCTCGTGATCGTGAACCTCTCCGGCCGCGGCGACAAAGACGTGCAGACCGTGGCGGGCATTGTGAAGTTGTGAACGTGCCCCCGGCGTCCCGCCGGGTCGAGTCGCACCGTTTCCAACGTCATATTTTGTCGAGGCACCTTCGACATTACTGACTCCGACCCGGCGGGACGCCGGGGGCACATCACTACGCGAAGAACCCGCGAATCGTCGCCACCACATGCGCGATGTGCTCGTCCTGCAGCTCGGGATACATCGGGAGCGGCAGGATGCGTTCGGAGGTTTTCTCCGCCACCGGGTAGTCGCCGCGCTGCCAGCCGTGGGTCTCATACACTTTCTGCAAGTGCAGGGGCTGCGGGTAGTAGATGAGCGTTGGCACGCCGTTGTCCGCGAGGTGCTTGTGCAGCGCATCGCGTTTATCCGTGAGCAGCGCATAGACGTGGAAGATGTGGCTGTTTCCGGCGGCGGTGACGGGGAACTCCAGCGGCAAGCCTTGCAGTCCTTTCGTGTAGGCGGCGGCGATTTCCGCGCGACGGGCGTTCCATTTGTTCAAGTGCGGCAGCTTCACGCGCAGGATGGCGGCCTGAAGTTCGTCGAGCCGCGAGTTGTAGCCGTGCAAGTCGTGGAAGTAGCGGCGCTCAATGCCATGCACGCGCAGCATTTTGAGCTTCTTCGCCAGCGCCTCGTCGTTCGTGACCACCATGCCGCCGTCGCCGTCTGCGCCGAGATTCTTCGTGGGGTAAAAGCTGAAGCAACCGAGCGCGCCATGACTGCCCACGGGCTTCCCCTGGTAAGTCGCGCCGATCGCCTGCGCGCAATCCTCGATGATGTGGATGCCGCGCGGCTTGGTGAGGGCGAACAGTTCGTCGAGCGGGGCCGCCTGCCCGAAGAGATGGACCGGGATGATGGCCTTGGTCTTCGCGGTAATTTTTTTCGCGACTTCCGCCGGGCTGATCTCGAACGTGCGCGGGTCAACGTCCGCGAAAACAATCTTCGCTCCCACTTGGTAGATGGACTCGGCGGGCGCGATGTAAGTGAACGGCGTGGTGATGACCTCATCGCCCGGCCCGATGTCCAGCGCGCGGAGGGCGAGCGTCAGCGCGTCGGAGCCGGAGTTCACGCCCACACCGAACTTCGCGGTCGTGAAGGCGGCGACCTCCTGTTCCAGCGCGGTGACGTTCGGCCCGAGCACGTAGTGCCCGTTGGCCAAAGTTTTTTCCACCACGGGCAACAGCTCGGTTTTGAGCGCCTCGTATTGCGCCTGAAGATTCAGAAAAGGAACGTTCATTTAGAGGCGGGAATTCAAGGCGAAGGGGCGGGGCGTTGCAACTGTGGAAAATGAAATGGAGCGGTGACACCTCTTGAAAGTCTCGCGCTCCGAAAGCGGCGCTAAAGCGACCGCACTCCAAACGC
>JAYVQC010000247.1:0-3829 GCA_043757045.1 Akkermansia sp.
TCGGGGCTCCGCCCCTCCCTGCGCACGCCAGCGCGGAAACCAAACAACCATGAACCCAAACTCTCATAGCAACTGGATCAAAGATTGGGGGCTTGCCACGTTTAGACGTCTAAAAGCAAAGCCCACTTTCAAAATCACTTTTATGAACACCAAAGATTTTCTCCGTCTCGGCGTGCCGCTGGGTGAAGCGACGCGGCGGGCGACGGATTTTGTGGCGCGGTTCATCCTCGGCGGCGGGGACAAGGCGCGGTTGCACGAGGAGGTCGCGGCCGTCGTCGCCACTCCGGCGGTGTTTGTGGACGACGCGTTGCGCGGGGAGTTCGCCAAGGCGTTGCTCAAAGCTCCACCCGCGCCGCGCGCCGAGCCGGTGAAGTATCGGCAGTGGGGTGAAGGTCTCGAACACGAGGCGGTGATGCAGATGGAGAAGGCGTGTCTGTTGCCGGTGGCGGTGGCGGGCGCGCTGATGCCGGACGCCCACGTGGGCTACGGCCTGCCCATCGGCGGCGTGCTGGCGACGGAGGGCGTGGTGATTCCCTATGCGGTCGGCGTGGACATCGCGTGCCGCATGAAGATGACGGTGCTGGACCTGCCGTTGCGCGATCTGGAGCGGAAGCAGGACCGGCTCACGCGCGCCATCGAGGCGGAGACGCGGTTCGGCGTGGGCGCGAATTTCAAGGAGCGTCGCGCGCACGACGTGCTGGACGCGGACTGGTCCGTCAGCCCGGTGACGAAGCAACTCAAGGACAAGGCGTGGTCGCAACTCGGCACGAGCGGGAGCGGAAATCATTTCGTGGAGTTCGGCGTGTTCACCGCGAGGGAGAAACTGGGCGAGCTTCCGCCGGGCGAATACGTGGCGTTGCTCTCGCACAGCGGCAGCCGGGGCACGGGCGCGTCGGTGTGCGATCATTACAGCAAGATGGCCATCACGCAGTTTCCCGATCTGCCGAGCGAGTTGAAGCGGCTGGCGTGGCTCTCGCTCGATTCACAGGAGGGCCGCGAGTATTGGGAGGCGATGGAGTTGATGGGCCATTACGCGGCGGCGAACCACGCGTGCATTCACCGACACCTCGCGGAAAATCTCGGCGCGCAGGTGCTGCTCGATCTGGAGAACCATCACAACTTCGCGTGGAAGGAGCGGCACATCATCGGCGGCGTGGAGCGCGAGGTCGTGGTGCATCGCAAGGGCGCGACACCGGCGGGCGCGGGCGTGCTCGGCATCATCCCCGGTTCGATGGCGACGCCGGGCTTCGTGGTGCGCGGGAAGGGCAACGCTGAGTCCCTGAATTCGGCGTCGCACGGCGCGGGCCGCGTGATGAGCCGCAAGAAGGCGAACGAATCGCTTTCGTGGGAAAAGGCCAACCGCTTCCTGAAAGAGCGCGGCGTGACACTCATCTCCGCCGGCCTCGACGAGGTGCCGATGGTTTACAAAGACATTCATGCCGTCATGGCGGCGCAAAGCGATCTGGTGGAAGTGCTCGGCCAGTTCGATCCGAAGCTGGTGAAGATGGCCCCGAGTGGAGAACGGCCGGAGGATTGAGCAGGCGTGCATACTCCGGCTCTATTACTGTCCGAATGCCGAATGAATTGAAAGTCACAGCGCCTCCTACTCTTCCTCCAACGATTACCGCTTCTTTCGCTCCTTGATTGGTCCCACAGCTTTTCGCACGGGAAAGAAGTTGTCTTCGGTCATATTGATGTGAGTGGCCTTCGCTTTTGGAGCCTTCAAACTCTTGAACTCCTTCGTCAGGTTCGTGAGCGAGGCCTCGATGCCCATGCGTTCGAGGCTGGTGGCGCCGACGAAACCGACGGCGTCGGTGGACTTCATCACGCGCTCCGCGTCCGCAGGCGTGTTGATGGGGCCGCCGTGGCAGAGGAAGAAAATGTCCTTCCGCACCGTGTTCGCGGCATCAATGATCTCCTGCGTCCGCTTGATCGTGAAGTCCCAGCTCTTAACCGCGCTCTTCACGCCGATGCTGCCGCCGACGGTAGTTCCAACGTGCGCGATGATCGCGTCCGCGCCAGCCTTCGCCATCTCGATGGCTTCTTCGGGCGAACCGACATAGACGACAGAGAACAAATCCATGCGGCGCGCGAGGGCGACCATCTCGTATTCCTTCTTCACGCTCATGCCGGTCTCTTCGAGCACGCCGCGAAAGTGGCCATCAACAATCGTGTGGGTGGGAAAATTGTTCACGCCGCTGAAGCCCATCTCCTTCACTTTGCCGAGCCAGTGCCACATGCGGCGGCGCGGGTCCGTGGCGTGGACGCCGCAGATGACGGGACATTCCTCGACCACGGGCAGCACTTCGAATTCCCCGATCTCCATGGCGATGGCGTTGGCGTCCCCGTAAGCCATCATGCCGGCGGTCGAGCCGTGGCCCATCATGCGGAAGCGGCCCGAGTTGTAGATGATGATGAGGTCCGCGCCGCCCTTCTCGATGAACTTGGCGCTGATGCCCGTGCCCGCGCCCCCCGCGATGATGGCGTCGCCCTTCTTGATGGTGCTCATCAGGCGGTCGCGAACTTCTTTGCGCGTGTAGGGGTTACCTTTTCCAGTCCAGGGGTTCGGCATAAATGAATCGAGTTAGTGTTTCAGAAATTGTGCGGGCGAACATTGCCCAACCCGCCGCGCCGCTGGCAACGGCAGATTCCAAGCTCAAATCCACCAATGCCGGTCAGAAACGCACCGCATTTTCGGGCGACTTTGGACCTGTCGCCGTCAATTGCAGCGCGCGACACAAAGCTTTCGGTTCATCTGTGCCCAGTGCGAAGTGCTGACCGTTCTTCATTCGCACGGCCACGGCGTCGAAGCCCGACACGTTGTAGAGCCAGCCGAAGCGACTGAGGTGAATGCCCCAGCCTTCGAGGACGTTGGTGCGCACGGGCTTCACAGAGACAATCATGTCGAGCGCGATGCGCTTCCGAATCAAGCCCGGCCCGAACCGCCAGCGCAGTTCACCCTCGGCCACTTCGACGGTGAGCGAATGGAAGAGCCAGCCGCACAAAAAAAAACGGCACGGCGATCAAGATGGGCCGGAAGGACAGCCCGCCGGCCAGCGTTCCCAGAGTGGCAATCAGCATGGCTACGAGCATGAATTCCCCGCGTTGCGTGTGTTGATAAGTCATCATAGCCGCCTCCATCGACGAGCTTGGGGAAGTTTCTTCAACGCGCTTGGCTCCGCGTAGAGGCGCGTCAGGCCGCAGTCGCTGCACACGACGATTTGGAACTTGGCAAACCGGAACAAGCTGCCCAGTCCGGGAAGCAGCATCGGACCGTAGGGACCGGCGGATTTGGTCGAAGTTTGGTAGAGCGCCGCTCCACCGCACTCCGGACATTGTTTCGAATTCAGGTTCATACGCTGGTCGCTTTGGTTTGAGTTTGCTGGCGCAGCATGAGTCCGAGCATGCCGTCAATCATGCCGGGATTGGCGCTGGCGCCGCTGACGTTCACGTCGGGCACGATGCGGACCTTGCTCTCGCCGACGATCTGCATGAGCTGCATCAGCGTGTAACCCTGCGCTCCGATGGACTCGACGCCGGCGCGATACGCCTGCGCCTTGGCGTCGCCCGTGGCGCGAATAGCTTCCGCTTCGCCCAACGCTTCCAGACGCGTAGCCTCGGCTTGGCCGGTGGCTTGTTTGATGTGCGCGTTGGCGGTCAACTCGGCGATCTGCACGCCTTGTTCCGCGCCCACGACCTGATGCTGGATATCAGCCAGCGAAGTTTGACGGACGAGTTGTTGCCGCTGAATCTGCGCGGCCTCCTGCACCTCGTAGGTCTTGCGCTGTTCCTCGGCGATCTTCCGGTCGGTCTGCGTCTCCATCAGCTT
>JAYVQC010000248.1:0-15119 GCA_043757045.1 Akkermansia sp.
GATTCGGAAAAAGCCGCCTAAAGTGCGGCCCTTCGCATTTCCACACGCTTGCGGGACACCGGACAAGCCTTTCGTGGAAAACTTATGGGTGCTTTTACAGTTCGCGCTTCTTCTGATTCCAAAGCAAACGTGGCGCATACCTTGACCGGCCTAGGTGGCCCGCTTAGAACTCGCCGGCATT
Organism: Akkermansia sp.; assembly: GCA_043757045.1. GTDB lineage: Bacteria > Verrucomicrobiota > Verrucomicrobiia > Limisphaerales > SIBH01 > JANNGC01. Next base: position 182 of record JAYVQC010000248.1, read on the forward strand.
TTTTGCACGAGGCATGGCCGTTAAATTCAAAGACTATTACGAGGTGCTTGGTATTCCACGGGCCGCGAGCGAAGACGATATTCGCAAGGCCTTCCGCAAACTCGCGCGCCAGTACCATCCCGATGTCGCCAAGGACAAGAAAGTCGCCGAGGAGAAGTTCAAGGAGATCAATGAGGCCAATGAGGTTCTGAGCGATCCCGCCAAGCGCAAGAAATACGACCAACTGGGCGCGAACTGGAAGCAAGACGCGGAGTTTCGTCCTCCGGGCTGGCAAGGCCGTGGCGCTCCTGCGGGCGGCGGTCGCGGCGGCGGTGATTCGGAGTATCAGTTCGGCGGCACGGGCTTCAGCGATTTTTTTGAAAGCGTGTTCGGTTCACGCGGCCAGCGGCGTGGCGGGTTCAATGGCCCCGGCTCTGATGACGAGGAAACTTTCGCTGAGCGCGGGCACGACGTGGAAGGCGACATCATGGTGTCGCTAGAGGAAGCCATGCGCGGCTCGGTGCGGACGGTTAATTTGCAGCGCGCGGTCGAATGTGAACGGTGCAGGGGCACCGGTGCGTTGGGACAACGCGGATGTCCCGTTTGCGGCGGCAACGGCCAAATCACGAAGGCCGACAGCTACCAAGTGCGAATCCCGGCCGGGGTGAGCGCGGGACAGAAGTTGCGCCTCGCCGGACGCGGCGGTGCGGGCCAGGGCGGCGGCGCGTCGGGTGATTTGTTTTTGCGCGTGCGCCTGGCGAAGCATCCAGACTTCGAGGTGCAGGAACAGAATCTTGTCCATGAGCTTCAAATCGCACCGTGGGAAGCGGTCCTCGGCGCGCAGATTTCCGTGCCGACTTTGGAAGCGCCGGTGAACATCAAAATCCCGCCCGGCACGCAGAACGGCCAGCGTCTGCGCGTGCGTGGTCGCGGGTTGCCGGCGCGCGACGGTGCGCGTGGGGATTTGCTGGTGGCGGTGCGTGTGGAAGTGCCGGCGACAATCACAGATGCGGAGCGCGCGCTGTGGGAGCAGTTGGCGCGCGGGTCGCAATTCAAGCCCCGTGAGTGATCGGTCCCCTGCCCTGCGCTGGAACTTGGCCGTCGGCCTCGCTCCAAAGCTAAGGCGTTCACCCCATTGCGTGAACGCCTGGCTTTCTTAGAGTCGTTCTCAACAAGAAAAATCTGGCTGACCTTCGTCATGCCACGAACAATCGCCTACCTACTCACAAGCTATGAAAACACTGAACAACCTTCGTATCGGCCTGACTCTGGCCCTCCTCTTCCTGATCACGCTCCGCAGTTCGGCAGAGTTTCTTTCGCCCACACTTTCCGCACGCGCCTCCGCCAAGAGCGCCCTGGCCGTGCCTGCACCCGGCACCAATGTCCTCGTCGTCATCAGCGACGACGATTCCGGGCCCGGCACGTTGCGCCAGGCCATCGCCGACGCCGCGTCGGGCGACACGATTCGCTTCGCGTTGCATCGCATGAAAAGTTTCGGCTTCGACGGCTCGGAAACCATCGCCTTGAAAAGCTCGCTGACGATTGACAAGGACTTGAACATCGTCGGCCCAGGCCCGGCCAAGGTGCTCGTGGCGCGCAGCACAAAAAAGAAGACGCCCGCCTTCCGCATCTTCAACATCGACGAGGGCAACGTGACGATCTCCGGCCTGAGTATTTTTAACGGGCGCGCGCTGAATCCCGACGGTGTGTCGGACAATCTGGGCGGCGCGATTCTCAACTTCGGCTCGCTCACGATCAGCAATTGCGTCATCGCCTTCAACGAGGCGCGCACCGAGAACGGCGGCGTGGGCTACGGCGGCGGCGTCTTCAGCGTCGGCCCGCTCGTGGTGATTGATTCAACGATCAGCAACAACAAAGTCTCCGGCGCGGGCGGCGGCATTTCCACGTTTCACACCTCAAACCTGCTCGTGGATCGCTCGACGGTCAGCGACAACTTTGCGGCGGTGCAAGGCGGCGGCATCAATTTCCAAGGCACCCTCGGCCATCTGCGGAACAGCACCATCAGTGGCAACGAAACTTCGCCGGACGGTGCGGCGAGTGGCTTGTTGTTACTGACGTTTCCCGGCGAAGTGGTGGGACTCGACCTGTCCGCCTGCACCATCGCGCGCAACAAAGGCGGCACGAACGCCGTGGTCTTTGCCGCTCTCTCCAGCAGTCCCTTCGCGCAGTCCATCCGCATGGTTGGAAACTTGGTCGCCGAAAATGAGGTGCGAAATTTTGCCCGCCTTGGCAGCCCACTGCTCGTCTCCCTCGGGCATAATCTCGATACCGACGGCACCAGCGGATTCCTGAACGGCGTCAATGGCGATCTCATTGGCACGCAGGCCGCGCCACTGGATGCGCGCCTCGGTCCTCTGGCTTTCAACGGCGGTCGCACGCGCACGCACGCGTTGCTGCACGGCAGTCCCGCCGTGGACGCGGGCGCAAGCACGGATGCCGGCGGCGCACCGCTCACCACCGATCAGCGCGGAGTGACTCGCCCACAAGGCCTGGCCTCCGACATCGGCGCCTACGAAAATCAGGCTCCGACCGTCACCTGCCCTGCCCTCTCCACCATCAACTGCGATGACGAATTGCGCGTGACGGTGAACGATCCCGATGGCGACGCACTTTCGCTCGTCTGGTCCGTGGACGGCACGGATGTGCAAACAAATTTTATTTCTGCCATCCGTTCTTCCGACGGTCGCACCGTGAAACTCGACCTCCCGCTCGCCGCCGGTTCGCACACCGTGGCCGTCCGCGTTTCTGATGGAAAGGCGGCCGCCGCGACCTGCACCAGCAGCATTAAGGTGCAGGACACCAAGGCGCCGCAGATCAAATCCATCAAAGCCAGCCCGCGCCGTCTCTGGCCGGCCAATGGTCAACTCGTCCCCGTGACGCTCACCGTCAAAGTCGAGGATTGCAGCCCCACGACCTGCCGCATCATCGGCGTCCGCAGCAGCGAGTCTGTGGGCGCGGAGCCGGACTGGAACATCACTGGCGACCTTACGGTGGATCTCCGCGCGGAACGCAACGGCAAGAAAGCCCGCCTCTACACCGTCACGGTGGAATGCACGGACAGCGCGGGCCGCACAGCGCGCAAGGCCGTCGAAATCAAAGTCTCCAAAAAATCTTCGGGCGATGATGATGATGATGACCACGACTGAGCCGAGAGGCTGCGGTCTTGGATTTTCACCGAATGCGTCCGGCTTCCTCACGCGGCGACAACCGACGACGGGCGCGCTCCGCTAACGCAGTGTCAGCCCGGCTTGATGCGACCCGGTGAGACCGAATAGCGTCGGCGGCACGGACACATATTCGCCATGAGTTCACTGCCGCCCGTGATGGCCAGCGATCAAGAATGCCTCGAAGCCTTCCAGCGGCGGCGCAAGGCGAACGCGCTGTGTCCGGTGGTTGAACGCTATTTCGCCTTCGTCCACGCATCGGCCCTCCGGCGGACCAATGATCCGATGCGCGCGGCGGAGGTGACGCGCGCGGTCTTCCTCGTTCTCGCCCGGCGCGCGCGGCGGCTCCGGAAGCACACGGTGCTGGCGGGTTGGCTGTGGGGCGTGACGTCCGTGGCCTGCCGTCGTGCGGGCATGAAGTCAGGGCGCGGGTGGTTTGGTTTTCTGCGGCGGCGCGAGGAGCTTCCGCCGGACGCCACGCTTGGGCAGCGCATCAGCGGCGGGCTGGATGACGCGCTGGCAAAATTATCTTTCAAGCAACGCGACGCCGTGCTCCTGCTCGCGATGCTGAACTGGCCGGTGGATTCAGCGGCGAAAACTCTGCGCACGTCCGAGTCCCGCGTGCAGAAGCGCGCGGCGGCGGCGCTGCATAAAATGTTGCGCCGTCTGCTGCCACTGAAAGGCACCGTGGACACACGTCCGCTGGTCGCTGCTCTGGCCGCGGAAAGTTGTGCCGCCCCCGTTCCCGAAGGACTGCGGGCAGAAGTGCTGGCCTTGATGGAAGCAACCGCCGGACGCCGTCCCACGCTCAAGCTCGCGCGCCGCACGTTGACCACACTCGCCTGGGCGCGCTGGAGGCGGCGCGTCATCGTCGGGGTGCCGAGTTTCATCCTCGTCCTCGCGCTGCTGATTTTCGCCGGGTGGAAGGTCAGCGCGCGCGACGGTCACAGCCGGGCGTTCTCCACGTTCCTCGTCTGGTCCATGAAGAACAAGGCGCGGTCGAATCCCGAGATGGCGCAACCCGCGCGCCCCTGGCCTACGAAACAGACGGACCTGATTCGCACGCCCGCCGTGCTTCAATCCTCCGCCGACCTCTACCAGACCACGAACATCTGGCCGGCTCATCTGAAATTCTCGCGCGCGCAGTGGCAGGCGTTGCCGCCCAGAGAAATCGGCGCGCTCCCGCACATCCTGCAGCCGGACGGCACGGTGCTGTTGCGTCATCCCGGCGCGCACCGCAGCGGACTCGCGGGCGTGCTCGGCTACGACTTCGACTGGACGCCCGCGGAGTTTGAGTTTGATGGCCGGGGCTTCACGAATGTCGCCGCGCGTTTGAAAGGCAACGGCACCTGGCTCGGTTCACTCATGGGGGAAAAGCGTTCGTTCAAAGTGGACCTCAACAAATTCAGTGAAGGTCAGAAGCTTGGCGGCATAGACGAGTTCAACTTTCACAACCTCATCAACGACTACTCGTATCTGAGCGACGCGCTCTCGTGTGAATTTTTTCGGGAAGCCGGCGTGCCCGCACCGCGCACCGCCTACGCGTGGCTGACCGTGAGCGTGGAGGCAAAGTGGACGAACCAGCCGCTCGGTCTCTACGCGATGATCGAGCCGGTGGACGGCGACTTCGCGCGCCGCTGGTTCGGCTCGAAGAAGGCGCCGGTGTTCAAGCCAGTGACCTACGAACTCTTCGAGGATCGCGGCGAGGACTGGACGAATTACGCCGCGATCTACGATTTGAAAACGCAGGCCACGCCCGCGCAGCAGCAGCGCGTGATGGATTTTGCCCAACTGGTTTCGCACGCTGATGACGCGGAGTTTGCCGTGCGGGTCGGGGACTTTCTGGACCTCGAAGCGTTCGCGCGCTTTCTCGCCGGGCAGGTGCTGCTCGCGAACTACGACAGCTTTCTCGCCAATGGCCAGAATTTTTACGTCTATCTCGATCCGCGCTCGGACAAGTTTGGTTTCATCCCGTGGGACATGGATTTGTCGTGGGGCAGTTTCTTTCTGATCGGCACGACGGAGCAGCGCGAACGCGCGAGCATCTGGCATCCGTGGGTGGGCCGGAACCGCCTGCTTGAACGGGTGATGAAAACGGAAGAGTTCCGCCGTCTCTATCGCGCGCGGCTGGAAGAGTTCCTCGCGCGCCTGTTCGTGGCGGAGAAATGGAACGCGCGCATTGATGAACTGGCGTCGTTGGTGCGCGGCCCCGTGGCGGCGGAGTCGGATTTCCGGTTGCGGAAGTTCGAGGACGCGGTGAGCGAGAAAAAATTACAACCCTCCACCAAGCGCCGCCGCGCGGATGACGATCCGCCCGCGCATCAGATCAAACTTTTCTTCCGGCACCGCACCGCCTCCGTGCGCGCACAACTGGACGGGAAATCCGAAGGCGTAATCCTCAAGCGCGGGCGTTGAAGGAGCGCGGGCGTCCCGCCCGACTGAATGGAACCACGAGCCAGGTCTGAAGCCGGCGCTCCACCCACCCTCTCAATCCGGCTTCTGCCCCTCGTCCGCGACGCCGTCATCCTCTGCGGAAAAAATCTGCGCGATGGCGGACGCGGCATTCGCCTCATCCTCGCCGCTGGCCTCGACCTCCAGCGCCGCACCCATCGCCGCCGTGAGCAGGAGAATGCTCAGGATGCTGCGGGCGTCGGCCAGTTTGCCGCCGCATTTCAACAGGATGCGGCAGGGAAAGTTCTGCGCGCGCTTCACCACGCGCGTGGCGGTCAAAAGACTCAGGCCCGCGGGCCACGGTACCAACACTCGGAAACTTTTCATGCTGGTACGGACAGCATGGAGGAAGTTCCGTTCAATGACGGCGCGCGGACCTTCCTGTCTGCAGCCAGCCGCCAGCGGCAAGGTGTTTGCATTGTTCAAGCCGTCCCGGCACCCGTGGCTGGCTGGGGACAGGAAGGTCCGCACGCCCTCATTTTACAAACCGGCGCGACAAATGGATTGACCACCTCCGACGGCATCCCGCGAGATCAGCGCGCATGAAGGCCGCGCACCGCTGTCCGCTCACCCTCGGGTTTCTGGCCCTCGTGCTTTTCTGCGCGGGAACTTTCTCTGCGCGCGCGGCGAACTACGCCGCAAAAGCCGACCCCAGCCTCGAACTGTTCACCAACAGCTTCATCCGCCACCTCCGGGTCGAGATCGGTGACGCGGAACTGAAAATTCTCCGCAGGCCCGTGGCCCGCAACCGCACCGGCGGTCCGCGCCCGGCCGTCCTTTGCACCGTGCGCGAGGGCGATGCGGTGTGGACGAACGTATCCGTGCATCTCAAGGGTTCGCTCGGCAGCTTTCAGCCCGTGGATCAGCGGCCCGCCCTCACGTTGAACTTCGATAAGCACGTCGAGCAGCAGCGCTTTCACGGGTTGGAAAAAATTTCGCTCAACAACTCCGTGCAAGACCCGTCCTACGTAAGTGAGAAAATTTCGCGCGAGCTTTACGCGGCGGTGGGCGTGCCGGTGCCGCGCACGGATTACGCCACGGTGGAATTGAACGGACGTCAGCTCGGCCTCTATGTGCTGGCGGAAGGCTGGAACAAACAGTTTTTCAAACGTCACTTCGCCAATGCCCAGGGCAACTTTTACGACGGCTCGCATGACGTGGACAAACCGAAGGACGCCGAGTTCGGCCACAACCCGACGAACCATGCCGCGCTGCTCGCCGTGAAGGCGGTGCTCCACGAAAAAGATCACGCCGCCCGCGTCGAGCGGTTGCGCGCGACCGTGGACCTCGACCGCTTCCTCAGCCTGCACGCGCTCGACGTGCTGATGTGGAACTGGGACGGCTACGGCTTGAACCGGAACAACTACCGGATGTTCCACGACCTGGGCGCGAACCGCATCGTCTTCATCCCGCACGGCATGGATCAAATGTTCTGGAAGGCGAACGGGCCGATGGTCACGGGGCGCGCGGGGCTGGTCGCGAAGTCTCTGTTGGAAACACCGCCCGGTCGCGAACTGTATTTGCAACGCTTCCGGGAAATCCGTGCGGACTTGATTGATGTGCGCGCGCTCACCAATCGCGTCGCGGAACTCACGGCGCGGTTGCAGCCCGCGCTGCGTCAGCGCGGCGTCGGTGCGGCGGCGCAGCAGCAGGCGGGCGCCCAGCAGTTTGCCGGTCTGATCGTGGCGCGCGTGCGGGACGTGGACCGGCAACTGGAGAGTGTGAAACAGTTCGCGCCGATTGCCTTGCAGAACACCGCGCTGCTGACCAACTGGAGCAAGTTGAAAGAACTCGGCGAAGTGTCCTTTGCCATGACCACGAACGAGCCGCACGCCTTGCGCGTGAGCGTGCGCGACACGCCGAGCCTCGGCGCGTGGAGCACCACTCTCTGGCTGGACGAAGGGCGCTATCGAATTGAGGGCCGCGTGAAGACGCTCGGCGTGGAGAGTGACGGACGGGCGGACGCGGGCGCGGGCTTTCGCGTGTGGAGCGCGCGCAAGGAAACACGCGGCGCGAGCTGGAGCTGGTTTCCCTACGCCACCGGACGCGACCCGCGGAATGGCGGCTTGATCCCAACGCTGACCAACGCTCCGTCGCCACGCCTGAGCGGCGAGCAGGACTGGCAGCCCGTGGCGTATGAGTTTGAACTGCGCCAGCCGCTGGCCGACGTGCAAATCCAGTGCGTGCTCCAGGCGAGTTCCGGTGCCGCGTGGTTTGATCTGGCGTCGCTGAAAATCCGCCGCACCGCGCTGACGGTGAAGGCCAGCACGGCGAAGGAGTGAGTGCAGGAACACGAGGCTAAAAGCCTCTGAACTTGCCGACAAGAATGTCGGCGCTACGTAACGCCGGCTTTCCAGCCTGCAGGTGGCGAGGCTTTTCAGCCTCGTCGTTCATCGGAGGCCGAGGAACCCCTGACTGCCTGCGCCGTTGAAATGACTTTCTGCTTCCCGCACTTTCGGGGCGTGAAATTTCTACTGCCTGCATTCGCCGTGCTGCTCCTGTTTTCAGGCTGCCAGGACGCAAAAACAAATTCCACCGCCGCGCCGCAAACTTCCGCGCCGCCGCCGCAGGCGTTCGCGCCCGGTTACTTGTCCCACGCGCAACCACGTTTGCAGACCATGCAGCTTTTTGTCGGCATGAAGGAAGTCACCGCCGAACTCGCGCTCAAGCCCGTCGAGATTTACACCGGCATGATGTGGCGTACGAACATGGCCGACGGCAACGCGATGCTCTTCGTCTTCGGCGATGCCACGCCGCGCGCCTTCTACATGCGAAACACGCTGGTGCCGCTCTCGCTCGCCTACATTGATCCCGATGGCGTGATTCAGGAAATCCACGACCTCCAGCCGCGCAATGAAACCTCCGTGCCGTCGAAAGCGGAGAACATCCAGTTCGTGCTCGAAGTGCCGCAGGGCTGGTTCACACGGAATCAAATCGTGCCCGGCACCGTGGTGCGCTCGCAGTATGGCGAGCTGAAAAAGATCTTCTCATTCTCACCTTTGCCACGTTGATGAGCCGGCCCACCGATGTCCGCGTCGTCGCCGCGCGCCTATATTTTCTCCCGGTGCAGACGCGCGTGCCGCTCAAGTTCGGCACCGAGACGCTCACCGCCGTCACGCTCGCGCGCGCCTGCGTGACGGTCGAGGATCGCCACGGCCAGCGCGCCGAGGGTTGGGGCGAAACGCCGCTCAGTGTGCAATGGGTCTGGCCGAGCGCGCTGCCCTACGCGCTGCGGCACGAGATGCTGAAACGCTGCACGCTCCGTCTCGCGGAGGAAATCGTGCGCGCGGATTTCTCCGGTCACGCCTTCGAGATCGGCGTGGACTGGCAGGAGCAGCTCCTGCCGAAACTACTCACGGCGTTCAATCGCGGCGCGACCGAACCGATGCCGCTGCTCGCCGGACTCGTCTGCCTCTCGCTCTTCGATCTCGCGCTGCACGACGCGTTTGGCCAAGTCCACCAGCGCCCCGTCTATTCGACTTACACCGGCGAATTCATGTCGCGCGATCTTGGCGACTTGCTCGTCCCCGCTGGTGATGCACCGGTCACGGTTCAATTCGCCAAAAAATTCCCCGCCGACTTTCTCATCGCCAATCCTCCGCGCTCCCTGCTCGCCTGGCATCTCGTCGGTGGACTTGATCCGCTCGACGCCTCCGAACTCACCGGCCAGGAGCCGAGTGACGGCTACCCGGTGCTGCTCCGCGACTGGATTCGCCGCGACGGCTTGAAATGTTTGAAAGTGAAACTGCGCGGCCATGACGCCGCGTGGGATTACGCCCGCCTCCAGCGCGTCGGCGAAATCGCGCGCGAAGAAAATGTCCAGTGGCTCACAGCGGACTTCAACTGCACCGTCACCGAGGCGTCTTACGTGAACGAGATTCTCGACCGACTGCAACGCGACGCGCGCGACACCTTCGACCAGTTGCTCTACGTCGAGCAGCCGTTTCCCTACGAGTTGGAGGAATTTCCGATTGATGTGCACAGCGTGTCGCGACGCAAGCCGCTCTTCCTCGATGAGAGCGCGCATCACTGGCGTTGCGTGCGCCGCGGGCGTGAACTCGGCTGGACCGGCGTCGCGCTCAAGACTTGCAAGACCCAGACCGGCGCGCTCCTCAGCGCCTGCTGGGCGAAGGCGCACGGAATGCAACTGATGGTGCAAGACCTCACGAACCCGATGCTCGCGCAAATCCCGCACGTTCTGCTCGCCGCGCACGTCGGCACCATCGCGGGCGTGGAGACGAATGCGATGCAGTTCTATCCCGACGCTTCGCGCGCCGAGGAGGCGGTGCATCCGGGTTTGTATCGCCGTCGCCATGGTGAGGTGGACTGGTCCTCTGTGCGCGGTCCCGGCTTCGGCTATCGCCTCGAAGAGATGCGGAGGGAGTTGCCGGCGCCGGCGGCGGAGTTTGGAAAGTAACCGGTAATCAGTAAATCAGTGGAGCGACGCGGCGCTGATTACTGATTACTGGTTACTGACGCACTCTTCCCTGAATTCTGCGCGCAACCATTCAGTCGAAAACGTGTTCAACCTCAAAAACTTATGAACCGCGCATCTGGATCGGTTTGGCCGAAGGTCAGTTTCATTATGGTGCTCCTCGTCGCAGCGGCGGTGGGTTACCTCGTGGTGCGGGAGCGGATGCGGTCTTTGGCGGAGCGTGAACAAGCGGCGGAATCGGCGCGGCGCGCGGAACAGGAGCCGGAGATTTCCAAGGCGGGGGCGAAGTTCAATTCCAACCTTACCACGACGGCCAGAACAGAATACGCCCCGCTGCGGGATCGCGTGGTGACGAAGACGGTGCGGGTGCCGAGCAACCGTTTCATCGGCGTGCCGGGCGTGACGAACAGGTCGCCGGTCGTGGGCGTGGGCGAGACGCGGCCTTATCCTCACAACGTGGTGCAGACTGTGTCGGTGGGTTCGTCTCCGGTGTTTCCCGGCGGTGGAGGACGGAGCGGGGGCGCGTCGGTGACGGGCCGCGTGTTGTTGCGCGGCACGCCGCCGCCGGAAAAGGCGGTGACGTTGGACGCGATGTGCGGGCGCTTGCATCCTGAGCCAATGACCACGCGGCATTACGTCGTCGGGCCCGGCGGCACGCTGGCGGATGTGTTCGTGTACGTGAAGGCGGGTGCGCCGTCCGTCGCGGTGCCTTCGGGGTTGCCGACGCCGTTGCTGGATCAGGTCAATTGCGAATACGTGCCCTACGTGATCGGCGTGCAGGCGGGACAGAAGCTGTTGGTGCGGAATTCGGACCCGTTGATGCACAACGTGCATACCTTACCGAAGGTTCCGGGGAACCGGCAGCGCAACCTCGCCCAGCCAGTGAAGGGCAGTCAGAACGAATTGGTGTTCGAGAAGCCGGAGATTTTTGTGCAACTCAAGTGCGACGTGCATCCGTGGATGTTTGCCTACATCGGCGTGGTGGATCATCCGTGGTTCGCGGTCACGGACGGGAACGGGAGTTTCACGCTGCCGTCGGGATTGCCACCGGGCCAGTACACTCTGGCGGCGATGCACCGCAAGTTGGGGGAGCAGACGCAGACCATCACCGTGGGCGCGAACGGCGGCGAGCCGTTGACGTTCACCTTGGAAGTGCCGGAGCCGTAAGGGAGCGCGGACTTTCTAGTCCGCAGCCAGCCGCTGAGTAGTGAGGCTCAAGGATTTTCTTGCGCGTCGTTCTGTGCGAGGCTGGCTGCGGACTGGAAAGTCCGCGCTCCGCTCAGGCTTTCGCCGCGCGGCTGGCGCGAAACGCCATGAAGATGCTCACGATGGCCCAGACATGGAAGGCGACGCTGATCCAAGACTTGATGAGCACGCACAATCCCGTGTCGAGCAGCAGCACGAGCAGTCCCACGATGAATGCCCAGGCGTGGCGCTTGATCGAGAACCAGCCGAACACCGCGATGACGCCGGAGGACAAAATAGAAATGGTCAGCGCCACAACCGGCATGGCGGCAAACGCCACGTCCGTGATGGTGGTGAGACCAAGACCGACGGCGAAACCAAAGCCGACGTTGGTCATCAGCAGAATGGAATTGATCACGGACAGCGCGGCCACCCAGTAGAACCAGCTCGCGCCCGAGCGGATGCGCGCGTCCAGCGATGGATCGTTCGCAGCGGCAGGCGTGAACTGCGGGGCCGTCGGCGCGGCGGCGGAGGAGGACGCGGGCGGGCCGGCCTTCAGATTCAACTCAGGAAATTCCGAGGCCGCGCGCCATTCGGGGATATCGCTGCGGAGGATTTGCGTCTGCGCGTTCGCGCGTCCGTCGCGCACCCAAGCCAGGAATTGTTCTCCCGTGACCGGGCCGTATTGCTGGCCGTCGCCGCCCAGGATTCTGTAGGTGAGTTCTGAAGTTGTTTCCATAATTGCGTCGCCCACAATCGTGACGGAACGCGGCGTCGCCCTCAATCAATTTACGAAGCAGGGGTTGCGATGGGTGCCTCTTGGCGCTGTTGCTGGGTAGTGGGACCGGCGCCCCTGCCGGTCAGTAGTCGGACAGGCGCCCCCGCCTGTCGAACTGCGGGCGGGGGCGCCCGCGCGACTCACGACAGCCGGGGGCGGCTGTCCCACTACGGACAACCGTGCCAAGATGCACCCGTTGCGATGGGCGCCTTTTGCGGAGACCGCCTCGTGCAGGCATGATCTGGGCATGGAAAACGCCGCCAAAAATGGCGGCGTGAACAAGTCAAAGGAACGGTCGTGGGGCCGCAGCCCGCAGGAGCCTAGCGTTTCTTCTTTTGCGGGGCGGGCGCGGCGTCCTTGCGGCTAGCCAGTATCCAGGCCACGAGCACGGGGCCGAAGCAGAGCACTGTGCCGACCGGGAACGCCAAAACGCCCCACCAATTGGTATCAAATCCATCCATGTCGCGGCAATTTTGCGGCGCAAAGCAGTGATGTAAAGGAGGGATTTCGGGGACACTAAAGTGGGCGTATCTTGGAGTTAACCGTTTTCTGGTTTGCAGGTCGCGACACGAGGCTGAAAGCCTCGTGACCTGCCGACAAGAATGTCGGCGCTACGTAACGCCGGCTTTCCAGCCGGCAAGTCGCGAGGCTTTCAGCCTCGTGGTCCAGTTAAGCCCGCTCGCCTTTACGCGTTGAGCGCCAGCACCGGCGCGGGAAATGTCTGGAGCGGATTCTCCGCGTAGCACCCCTGCTCCAGTTTTTCGATCCATTGCATACCCAGCACTAGGACGTGCGCCACTTCGAGCTGCTGGTGCGGTGAAGGATATTTTTCCAGATAACTGCGCGAGAGTTTGAAGAGCGCCGCGGCGGGACGCAGCCGGTCTTTCTGCAAATGCACGAACGCGCCGGTGAACTGGATCAGCCCTTTGTAGAAACCATAGTTCGCGCCGCCCTTGCCCTCGGCGAGCCAGAGTTCCTCCAACACATCATGCGCCTCGTAAAACATCTGGCGATTGAAGCACTCGAAGTAGCCGAGGTAATGCGCCGAGAGTTCGCGCCCCTGGCACGACTCGATCAGCGCGGCGATCTTTTCGCTCTTCTTGCTCATTCCGAGCGCGAGAATTTCGCGGCGTGACCCGGCGCGGCGAGAAATTTCCGCAGCAACGTGCCGTCGTCAGCGTTCCACACCAGCACTTCGCCATCATGCGTACCTGCGGCAAGACGTTGCGAAGACGTGTGCCACGCCAGCGCGTGAACGGCGTCGCGCGCGCCCTCGAACGTGCGGACGACATTCTTCTTTTCCAAATCATGCTCGCGCACCCCGCGGTCCAGCGCGGCGCTGAACAGGCGGTTCTTCGCCACGATCAACCGCGTGGGCGCGGCGTCCCAGCCGGAGAGTTCGCCCCCCTTCTTGCCGCCCTGCGCGTTCCAGCGGTGCGCCTCCTTTTCACGCGAGGCGCTGAGAACGACTTTGTTGTCCGCCCACGCCACGGCGGTCACGAAATCACCGTGGCCGGTGTGCGTGGTTTCCAGTTCGCCGGTCAGCGCGTCGAACACACGCGCGGATTTGTCGCGGCTGCCGGAGGCGAGCTGCGTGCCGTCAGGGCTGAAAGCGAGCGAGAGAATCCAGTCCGCGTGCTGCTCGATGGTGTGCGGCGGCTTGCTCCCGTTAACTTCCCAAACGCGAATGATGTTGTCCGCACCGCCCGCCGCGAGCCGCTGGCTGTCGGCAGTGAAGGCGAGCGCGAGCGCCGCATCCGCCGCGGTCACGAGCACGCGCGCGGGTTCGCCATTGGTGGCGTGGAACAGTTTCACCTCGCCAATTTTCCCCGGCGTGCCGCTGGCGCTGGCCAGCCAGCGTCCATCGAGACTGAACGCGAGATCAAACGTGCGCTCGGCGATATTGCCAATGCGGCGCACGAGTTCACCGGAGCGAGAATTCCAAATCGTGATTTCGTGATAGCCGCTGGCGGCGAGAAATTCACCGGACGGATCAAATGCCAAGGCCGTAATGGGCAGCGCCACAGGATAAGCGCGCGGCGCGGCGGGATGTTGCGGCGGCGCGAGCAGCGTGAGCGCGGCAGTGCGATCCGGGCCGTCGAATTTCGCGCCCGCTTCAATCCACTTTTTGATGAGCGCGATTTGCGCGGGCGGCAGCGCGTCGTCTTTCTGCGGCATCCGGTCGTCTTCGTCCGGCGCGAGCAGCAGTTGGAACAGGTAACTCTGCGCGGGCTGGCCCGGAGTGAGTGGGGCGTCCTTGCTTGAGCCGGGTTTCAACAGCGCGTCGAAGGTGTGCATCCGGTAGCCGCCCTTGGCCCTCTCCGCGTTGTGGCATGCGAGGCATTTCGCGACGAAGACCGGCGCGATCTCCTTGGTGAACGACACGTCATCCGCGAACGCACGCGCCAGTCCGAGCAGCAGGCAGAGGATGAAACAGTTTCTCACCGGATAATTTTGTTCTTCACCAGACGCGAAGCGTTCGCCGCCGATTCACCGTTCCGCGAGTTCATCAATCTGTTGCGCCAGCGCAAAGTCCTTCCGTGTCAGCCCGCCCTCGCTGTGCGTGGCGAGCGTGAGCGTGACTTTGTTCCAGCGGATGTCCACGTCGGGATGATGCGCCGCAGCCTCCGCCGCACGCGCGACACGGTTGACGAACTTCATCGCCGCGATGAAATCCTGAAACTGAAAGGTGCGCGTGATGGTGGCGCGTTGTTTTTTCCAGGCCGGAACTTTCGGCAGCGCGGTTTTGATTTGCGCGGGAGTTAATTTTGCCATGCGCGGAGACTGGCAGATAGAAACCGGAGCGCAATCGTGGCGCGGAAGTTTCCAGCGCGCAGGTGGTAGGGCGTCGTCGCTCCGCGCGCGCCGGGCCAAACAGCGGGAAGACGACTCAGAACTTTCCGCGCCTTACTCGGCGCGCGCGGA